>CAMOXN010000010.1 GCA_946629175.1 uncultured Lachnospiraceae bacterium
AGAAAGTACACTGGATGCAGTTCTCGGAAGCCCATACGGGAACGTTGACTGCGATGCCGCGCTTCTCGTAAGCGGATGCGCCGGAAGGTGTGGAACCATCCTGATAGACGCCTACTACGGATACGGGAACAGTGTTGCCTTCCTGAGCGTTGACCTTGACCTGAATGTTGTTGACGAAATCAACGACATCCTGTCTTGCGCCGGTAGCGTGAGGAAGATCATACTCTTCGCCTTCTGCCTGGCCCCAGCTCTCGGGAACGTCGATCTTGACAACGTTCTTCGCGCCTGCGTCGATCGCTGCCCAGTTCTTCTCGACAACGGATTTACCCTTGCGGCCGTAGGTCTTCTCAGCAGCAGCCTTCATGTAGCCGATCGCATCCTCTTCGGGGATGATGTTGGCCAGCTTGAAGAAAGCGGACTGAAGGATCGTGTTGATACGTGTCGGGCCCATGCCGGTCTCGATACCGATCTTCACGCCGTCGATGGTGTAGAAGTTGATCTTGTGGTCATAGATGAACTTCTTGACCTGCGGAGGGATGTGGGTCTCAAGCTCTTCCTTGTTCCAGGAGCAGTTCAGCAGGAATGTGCCGCCGTCTACCAGTTCCTGAGACATGTTGAACTTGCGGATGTATGCCGGGTTGTGGCATGCTACGAAGTTCGCCTGGTGGATCAGGTAAGTGGACTTGATGGGCTTCTTACCGAATCTCAGGTGGGACATCGTGACACCGCCGGACTTCTTGGAGTCATAGTCAAAATATGCCTGCGCATACATGTCGGTGTTGTCGCCGATGATCTTGATGGAGTTCTTGTTCGCACCGACGGTACCGTCTGCGCCAAGGCCCCAGAACTTGCAGCAGATCGTTCCCTCGGGAGTGGTAACGATCTCTTTGCCGGGATCCAGAGACAGATTGGTCACATCATCAGTGATGCCGATGGTGAACTCTTTCTTCTCCGTGTTGTTGAAGACAGCGATGATCTGGGCGGGAGTGGTATCCTTGGAACCCAGGCCGTAGCGGCCGGAGAATACAGGGACATCCTTGAACTCTGTGCCTGCGATCGCAGCCTTGACATCGAGTGCCAGAGGCTCACCGATGGAGCCGGGCTCCTTGGTCCTGTCGAGAACAGAGATCTGCTTGACAGTCTTCGGGATCGCTGCGAGGAATGCCTCGGTGCAGAAAGGCCTGTAAAGGCGGACCTTGACTACGCCGACCTTCTCGCCCTTGGCGTTGAGGTGATCAACGGTCTCTTCGATGGTCTCGTTGACGGAGCCCATAGCGATGATGATCTTCTCAGCGTCTGCAGCGCCGTAGTAGTTGAACAGCTTGTAGTCTGTGCCGATCTTGGCATTGACCTTGTCCATGTACTCCTGAACGATGGCGGGCATCGCATTGTAAGTGGAGTTGCAGGACTCGCGGGTCTGGAAGAACAGGTCAGGGTTCTGCGCGGAGCCCATCTGACGGGGATGTGTCGGATTCAGGCAGTTCGCACGGAACTCGGCAATGGCTTCGTGATCGATCAGATCGTCAAGATCGTCATAATCCCAGATCTGGATCTTCTGGATCTCGTGGGATGTACGGAATCCGTCGAAGAAGTTGATGAAGGGAAGTTTGCCCTTGACTGCAGCGCAGTAAGCGACGGGAGTCAGATCCATGACTTCCTGTACGCTGGACTCGCACAGCATAGCGCAGCCGGTCTGTCTCGCCGCATATACATCGGAGTGGTCGCCGAAGATATTAAGGGCGTGAGTACATACGCAGCGTGCAGCGACGTTACATACTGCCGGAAGACCTTCACCTGCGATCTTGTAAAGGTTGGGGATCATCAGAAGAAGACCCTGAGATGCGGTAAAGGTGGATGTCATCGCACCGGCAGCGATCGCGCCGTGGACAGCACCTGCAGCACCGGCCTCGGACTGCATCTCGGTGACCTGTACGGGCTGTCCGAAGATGTTCTTGCGTCCGGCTGTCGCCCACTCATCAACATGCTCAGGCATTACGGATGAAGGGGTAATGGGATAGATGGTAGCGACTTCTGTATACGCATAAGCAGCGTGTGCAGCAGCTTCGTTACCATCCATGGTGAGAAACTTTCTTGCCATTTTTTTTCCTCCTGTTATTATTGCAGCGTTAACCGCCAAGTTGTAAAAACCCACAGCTTATCTAGCACCTTTAATTTTAGCATTCAGAAATGCAAATTACAATGTGTTTTACAAATGTATGAAGAAAAAGTCACTAAAAAAACAGGTGTACACACACCTGTTTTTCATCATGATTGCATAATAATACATCCGGCCCCCATTCAATAATATATCGATTATGAACGGATAATCGCCCTGTTATGGACCGAAATATATCAAAATCTTTAAAGGCCGGCCAGAGTCCGGATCGCGTCCTGCTTCAGAAGGGCCGTGCAGTGCGTGATCAGGAACTGCTGTCTCGCGGCACTGACCTTTTCGGGCCTGCCGTATTCGGAAAGGGCGGCGAGACAGCCCTGCATGACGCCGAGCTCGTCGATCCCTTTCATCCTGATCAGAAGGTAGAGCTTCCCGCTCTGCTCGTCGCGGTACAGGGAACTGGATCCCGGGCAGTCCTCGGGGAGGATCTTCGAGGCCGAGATCACATCGGCCATCGTGTCAAAAGAGTAAAGCCTCGAGGTGATCATAAAGTCCCTTTTGGCTTTCAGGGCGTCTTCCGCGGCCTTGACGGAGCCGGGATCCTGGCAGTTCTCTTTGAGCGCCTTTAAGAGCTGGGTGAGCGGCGAGGGCGGCTCGGAAGCCGGAAGGGCATCCTTCTGTACCGAAGGGGCGAAATTCGAGAACCTGGTATCCAGTTCCTCGGGGTTGTCGACCTTGGTCACGATCAGGACGATGCTGTCGGAGCCCAGGGGGATCGCCTCGATCATCAGCGGATAGTTCTCCGCGTCAAAGCCGCACTGAAGAGAGGCCTGTTCCATCATGTCGCGGAACAGGGCCCGGGCTTTCTCCGTGCCGTAAGCCAATTCGCTCAGCCGCAGCTGGCGGCTTGCCAGATCTTCGCCCGTCAGGATACAGCGGATCTGGCTGTTGCTGATCTTCTCTATTTTCATCTAAGCTTCCTTTTTATATTTAAATCAATTGTTATTTCAGATCGTTATCAGATCCCGATTTAATAATATTTTGACGTATTCGGGTAACCGGAGTCAACATATTTTTTTGTGCGGAATTCACAAGATTGTACGTTTTCGGATTTTCGGAAACTCCGAGTGTTGTTTCCGGCGCGTGGATTGTACTAAAATGATCACGGAAGCAGATGAGACAATCTGTGTCGGCAGGGAGGTGATGACAGTCAGCTCGTATTGTTGAATAATACTGTCATGCCGGACAACGGCATACGCATATAAATTATTCTTATTCATTTCTTAATCAACATATTATTCAATGGGAAACTCCTGTTGTAAGAAATCATTGTCAGATCGGCAAAAGATTCCAGCTTGATTTACAGCGTCAATTGTAAAAACGACAAGGTTTGTAAGATGCAGTCTCTGCGCTTCCCGGAAACGGATGCAGGAAACAGTGGGGCAAATTCCACGGATCTGTAGTGCCTTCTGGACCTTTGCAGTCCGTTTGCCATTCAGGATAAGATCCGAGGATCTTATGTCTTTTTTCAGGTCTCGGCCATATTATTTCATTTCAAGGAACGCTTCACATATCACGGAACGCTGCGGGACCCGCTTGCGGCAGACGGTATGCGGAGCGTTCCGTCATTGTGCCCTGACGGTTTCATTTGTGACATTCGGTATACTCTGTTATAATAAATTACGTTTAGGAGGAATTTATTATGAAGAAGGTGATACCGACGATCGTGGTCCTTATACTGCTCGGCGTTCTGGGTACGATCTTTTATAAAAACTACTGGGTCAGGTACTCCTACAGCGAGGAGATGACGGATGTCAACGAGTATTACGGAGTAAAGGGCGAAGACGATTATCCGGTCGTGCTGCAGGACACGCTTTCCGATTATCACGCCAAAAAGATCGGGGACAGCTATTATCTCGATCTTCCGATCGTCAGAAGCGAGATCAGCGACAGGTTCTATTACAGTGCCGGGGACGGAATGCTCTGTTACTGCCTTCCCGACACACGGATCTCCGTTCTGGCCGGCAGCGATGTCTGGACGGATTCCTCCGGCGCCGAGAACAGGGAGCCGTACCGGATCTGCGTCGAGGACGGCGACAGCGTCTATATCGCTCTTGACTTTCTGAAAAAATACGGCAATTTCTCCTATGAGGTGTTCACGGGGCCGAACCGTATCAGAATGTATACCGAGTGGGGCGAGCAGCAGGTCGCGCAGGTGACGAAGGACACGCGCCTCAGGGTCACCGGCGGCGTCAAGAGCGAGGTGGTCACGGATGTCCCTTCCGGGAGCAGGGTGATCATCCTGGACAAGATGGAGACATGGTGCAAGGTGGAGACCGAGGACGCCATGATCGGCTACATCGAGAACCGGAGGATGACGGATGCCGAAACAGTCCTCATGACGCCGGTCACCGACTATAAGGAGCCGGAGTACAAGCGCACAGCCCTGGATACTAAAGTGAATATGGCGTGGCACAACATCGCGGGAGCTGCAGGCAATGCGACGCTGGCCGGCAGGATCGACAGAACGGAGTCCGTCAATGTCGTTGCGCCGACATGGTTCGCCGTCCTTAACGAGAGCGGAGCTGTGGACGTGCGGGCGACGCAGGACTATGTGGACGCCGTCCATGGCCGCGGCATGCAGGTCTGGGCGGTCCTGGATAATTTTACCGGGCCGAACGGCGTGCAGCAGTCCTTCCTTACGTCGGACGAGTCAAGATCCGCGGTCATAACGAAGGTCGTTGATAATGTCAAAGCGATGGGGATCGAAGGCATCAATGTGGACATCGAAGGCATTACGAGCGATTACGGCGAGGATTACATAGAGTTCATCAGGGAACTCTCGATCGTATGCCGCAGGGAGGGGATCGTGCTCTCCATCGACAACTATGTGCCTTATAACTTTAATGATCACTACCGGATCGAGGAGCAGGGCCTGTTCGCGGATTACGTCGTGATCATGGGATACGACGAGCATTACGCGGGAAGCAAGGAGGCGGGGAGCGTCGCTTCCATCGAATATGTGACTTACGGGATCGAGGAAGCCCTCAGGATGGTGCCCGCGGAGAAACTGATCAACGGAATACCTTTCTATTCGAGGATCTGGAAGACGACGGCGGAAGGCCTCTCGAGCGAAGCTTACGGAATGGACCAGATCCAGCAGTTCATCGCGAACCACCACATGACAGTGGAGTGGAACGCGGCCACCTGCCAGAACTACGCGGAGGTGCATGAGGACGACGCGTCCTATCAGATCTGGGTGGAGGACGCCGAGTCGATCGAGAAGAAACTGGAAGTGATGCAGTCGCACAAGATCGCCGGTGTGGCGGAGTGGTGCCTCGGAATGGAGAGCAGCGATGTCTGGGACGTCATCTCCGAATACATGGAAAAGTGACAGCTTCAGGATTTCAGGACAGAAGAATTGAGTATGAAAACGGAATATATAGTGTTGAACACGGAGGCGCCGGACGAAGAAGTGATCCGGCGCGCCGGCAGGATCATCAGGGAAGGAGGCCTCGTAGCATTCCCGACCGAGACGGTGTACGGGCTTGGGGGAGATGCTCTCAATCCCGAATCCTCCCGGAAGATCTATGCGGCGAAGGGGCGGCCTTCGGATAACCCGCTCATCGTGCATGTCTGCAGATGGAAGGACGTGGCGCCGATCGTGCGCTCGGTCCCCGGTGAGGCGGAGGAACTTGCAAGGGCTTTCTGGCCCGGGCCGCTGACGATGATCTTAAAGAAGAACGACTCAGTCCCGCCGGAGACGACGGGCGGACTTGACACAGTGGCGATCCGGTTCCCCGACAACAGGATCGCGCAGGCTCTGATCGACGCTTCCGGAGGATATATCGCCGCGCCGAGCGCCAACCGGTCCGGAAGGCCGAGCCCGACGCTCGCCAGATACTGCCTGGAGGACCTGGACGGGAGAGTGGAGATGATCCTGGACGGCGGACAGGTGGGGATCGGGATCGAGTCGACGATCGTGGACCTGACGGAGAAGAGACCGGTGATCTTAAGGCCGGGATATATAACACGGGAGATGCTTGAGGCAGTACTGGGAGAAGTGGAAGTCGACAGCGCGCTGATCGATCCGGATTCCGGGGTGGCGCCCAAGGCGCCGGGCATGAAATACCGGCATTACGCGCCCCGGGGAGAACTGGTGATTTTTGAGGGGGAACGTGATATAGTAGTCGAAGGGATCAACCGGGCAGCCGCCAGCCAGATGGCAGCCGGGAAAAAGACCGGCGTGATCTGCACTGACGAGACGAAGCTCCTGTATGAGGCGGACAGTGTGAAGAGCACCGGAAGCCGCGGCGACGACGAGAGCGCCGCAAGGGAACTGTTCCGGATCCTGAGGGAATTTGACGACGAGGGGGTCGAACGGATCTATTCGGAGTCTTTTGACGAGGGACCTTTGGGGCAGGCGATCATGAACCGGCTGATGAAGGCGGCGGGTCATAAGGTGATCAGCCCCGGAAATTGATACGGAACGGTCCGGACAGCGTAACAGACCGCTTTTACAGGCGGATCCGCGATACATATCAAAATATGGATTTATTGAAGAACACACAGAGGGAGGAAAAAATGGCAAAAGTAGTAATTATGGACCACCCGATGATCAAACATAAAATCGGTATCATCCGCAGGAAAGAGACCGGGACCAAGCAGTTCCGCGAGACGATCAGCGAGATCGCTATGCTGGAATGCTACGAGGCGACCAGAAATCTGGAACTGGATGACGTGGAGATCGAGACGCCCATCTGCAAGACGACCGCGCAGGAGATCAAGGGCAAGAAACTCGCAGTTGTCCCGATCCTCAGGGCGGGCCTGGGAATGGTGGAAGGCATGCTCACGATGATCCCCGCGGCCAAGGTCGGACATATCGGCCTGTACAGGGATCCCGAGACACTTTCCCCTGTCGAGTACTTCTGCAAGCTTCCGCCGGATTGCGCGGAGAGAGAGATCTTTGTGGTAGACCCCATGCTCGCTACCGGCGGATCCGCTGTCGCGGCAGTAGACATGCTTAAGAAACACGGCTGCGTTAAGCTCCATTTCCTGTGCATCATCGCCGCTCCCGAAGGCGTGAAGGTCTTCACGGAGGCGCATCCGGACGTGGATCTCTTCATCGGAGCGCTGGATGATCACCTCAACGATCACGGATACATCGTTCCCGGACTGGGAGATGCCGGAGACAGGATCTTCGGAACCAAATAAAATTAACCGGAATAACAAAAGAGACATGCCGCACAAGCGAATGGAGCAGGATCCAGCGCTTGTGCGGCATTTTTTTACAGTTCGATCTCTATTTTTCTGCCGGTCCTCTGGTACCGGTAGTATCTGACGCCTGCAGCGTCGAACATGCGCTTGCTGGCGATCGTCGTCGGCGAATCCGCGTACTTGTCGCTGTCATAGACGACCGTCCTGATCCCGCACTGTATGATCGCTTTGGCGCACTCGTTGCAGGGGAACAGGGAGACGTAGAGCGTCGCGCCTTCAAGGCTTCCGCCGCGGTAGTTGAGGATCGCGTTGAGCTCGCTGTGGGTGACGAACGCGTACTTGGTATCAAGCGTATCGCCCTCTCTTGCCCACGGAAAATCGTCGTCGGAGCAGCCGGACGGAAAACCGTTGTATCCCATGGAGAGGATCTTATGGGTATTGCTGACGATGCAGGATCCGACCTGCGTATTGGGATCCTTGGAGCGCATGGCAGACAGCTGGGCAACGCCCATAAAATACTCGTCCCAGGTGATATAGTCGCTCCGCTTGCCGATCATTTTTACAGCCATGTCAACCTCCTTATGTAAGACCGGACCGATGGCCTGTCTCCCGGCCCGGTCCGTAAGGCACGGGAAAGGCGGGCACAAATCCCGCCTTTCCACGTCTCAGATCATACGAATTTGAATTCCTGTCCGTTCGCGAGGGCTTCCTCCCGCTCTTTGTTGTAGCGGCCGATGATATTCCAGATCTTCTCTCTGGGATCGAGAAGGTCGCTGATCGAACTGTCGTGGTTGAGCGTATCGATAAGGTAAGCGAGATACTTGCTCATTCCGCAGCAGACGTACCAGGGGCGGTCCTTGAGCTCCGGTTTCTGGTAGATCAGGTTCGTGGTGACGATCTTGTCGATGATGCGGATCTCCTTGCCGAGGTCTTCGTCGTACCTGAGCTCATAAGCCTTGTCGAACTTCTCGATGCCGCCGGTGAAGAGGCCGAAGGTCTCGAAGATGAAGACCCTGCGTGCCTTGCGCTTTTTCAGGGCCTTGGCGACCTCGAGGACGCTGTCGCCCGAAGAGAGCATGTCGTCGACCACGATCATATCCTTGCCCTCGACGCTCGAGCCCAGGAACTCGTGCGCGACAACGGGATTGACGCCGTTCTCGAAGCGGGTATAATCGCGCCGCTTATAGAACATTCCCATGTCCAGTCCGAGAACGTTGGCGTAGTAGACGGCGCGCTTCATTCCGCCCTCGTCGGGGCTGATGATCAGCATGTGGTCGCTGTCGATCTGAAGGTCGTTCACATTTCTTAAGAGTCCCTTGATGAACTGGTAGGTCGGCCGGATCGTATCGAAGCCGTTGAGCGGGATCGCGTTCATGACGCGGGGGTCATGCGCGTCAAAGGTGATGATATTGTCGACACCCATGCGAACAAGCTCCTGCAGGGCGATCGCGCAGTCAAGGGATTCCCTCGACGCCCGCTGGTTCTGCCTGCTCTCATAGAGATAAGGCATGATCACGGTGATCCTGCGCGCCTTGCCGCCTATGGAAGCGATCGCTCTCTTGAGGTTCTGGTAGTGATCATCGGGAGACATGTGGTTCTCAAATCCGAACATCTTGTAAGTCTCGCTGTAATTTACCACGTCGGCGAGAAGATACAGGTCCATGCCGCGGACGGACGCGGAGAGCATCCCTTTTCCTTCTCCGGTGCCGAAGCGGGGGAGACTGCAGTTGACGATATAAGAGGGGCGCTTGTATCCGATATAAGCTAGAGAGTCTTTGTGCTCGCTCTCGCGCTCGGCCCTCCATACCCCCAGATAATAGTCGATCTCGGAAGCCATCTCTTCACATCCCTTGATGGGGACGATCCCGAGGGCGCCGGTTGGCATCGTGTCCAGATTCCGCTTTTCGTTTCGTTTGATCGGTTCCATAAATCATCCTCGCTTTCTTGCAGTAGGTGGTCGTACAGAGGCTGCGTTACCTGCCGGGAAGGGCGGGACCGGCTGTGCCGGGGGCGCTCCTTAACCTTCGCTTCAGGACGCGGATATCGTTTCCCGTAAGTTTGTAGAGGTCATAGTCGTTTGTGATCCTGGAAAAGACGCGGTCCGAGTACCGTGCCTGCATCTCCTTCAGGGAGAGGTTGGTGGAGATCACGGTCGATTTACGGCTCAGGTGCCGCTCGTTCAGGCACGTGAAGAGCTGCGCCGAGATGAACTGGCTGGTCAGTTCCGTTCCGAGGTCGTCAATGATCAGAAGATCGCAGCCGTAGAGGTCCGAGGTGAAACTTCTGAGCTCCTCCCTGACCTTGGGATCGAAGGAATACATGGAAAGCCTGTCGAAGAGGGCGGCGGCGCTGAAATACAGGACCGAATGCCCGCTCTCGAGCAGTTCCCTGGCGATACAGACAGAGAGAAATGATTTGCCGGTGCCCACTGTGCCGTAAAGATAGAGGTTCCGGTAGACTTCGTCGAACTCGGCGGCCATGCGTCTGCAGGCGCCGCAGGCTTTACGGAATCGCACCAGGTCTTCCCCCTCGTAGTAGGATTCCGACAGGAGGTCAAAATTCTGTTCTTTGACAAGCTCCTGAAGGTGGGAATGGCTGTAGAGGATCTCGATCTCTTTCTGTCTGAAACAGCGGCACTTGCGTCCGTCGACAAAGCCGGTGTCACCGCAGAGAGGGCAGTCGCAAGGCGCGTCGAGATAGTCCTCGGGAAAGCCGTGGGAAAGAAGAAGGCGCTTCTTGCGCGCGGCGATCTTTTCGAGTTCCGGGCGCACGAAAGCGGGAGAAGCGGACTTATTCCCGGCCTTTTCTCCCAATCGCGAATAGAGATAGCCCACGGCAATGTCAGGGACCTGTTCCGAGAGTTCCCGGAACTCCGGGATCTTCGCGTAAACTTCTTCCCTCCGCTGGGCGCGCAGCTGATGACGGCGGTTCTGCTTCTGCATATATCCGCGCATTATGTCGTCATATTGCTCTCTGGTCAGTGCCACAAACTCTCCTTCTCAATATCGGTCCGCAGTATGGATCCGCGGTATGGTCCTGAAACGGGGAACCGGGATACGGATCCGAAGTACGGACCCGAAGCTCCTTAGTTGCTCAGGATCTCTTTCTCCAGCTGGTCAAAGTCGTACTGGTTCTGTTCGAACTGGTTGAACGGATTGGCGGACGGCTTGACACCTGCATATCCGCGGCGGTTCTTGGAAAAACCGGAAGCGGCGCGCTCTGCCTGCTTGGGCGTCGTGATGCCGTGTTCCGCCCAGTTGACCGCCACTTTCTCGATATAGCGGAAATCTTTCTTGCCCCTGTCGATGCAGTACTGGAGCAGATAATCGATCAGCGCGTCTGAGAAATGAAGCTGTTCTGATATATAGTATACGGATTCTACTTCGTTTGGCGCAAGAGGTTTTCCGATATACTGTTCGATCACGAACAGGAGCTGCGCGCGCTTGGCGCTGCTGCGGAAAGCTTCGACGGACGCGGCGTCAGGTTTTCTTGAAGAGGAATCGGGAACAGCCGCCTCCGCGGATGCCCTGCCGCCGGAAACAGCAGTTTCCCGGACGGAGGCCGCGTTTTGCGCTGAAGCGGCGGGAGCCGTGAACTGCGCTGACGCGGCGGGAGCCGTGAACTGCGCCGGAGCGGCAGAAGATGTATCCTGCGCCGGAGCAGCGGGAGCCGTGAACTGTGAAGACGCTGCGGGAGCCGTAAACTGTGCAGACGCGGCGGGAGCTGTGTCCTGCGCAGAAGCGGCAGGAGCCGAAGGACCTGTGAACAGCGAGGGAGCCGTGTACTGCGACGGAATAGCCATGGGCTGCAGACGGGGCAGGGAAGGAGCCTGGTAAGCCTGCGCGGCGTTGTCTTTCCGGGGAGAGACGATGTGCAGGGCAGAGATCTCGCCGCTGCCGCCGTATTCGAGCATGACAAGACCGCGGTCCTCCCAGTAGCGCAGGGACCGCGCGATATCCCGCTCCGTGTGATTGAAGCGGACGGCCATGTCGGAAATGCTGGTGGTCAGACCGGCATTCATCATGCGCAGAAGATAGAGATAGACCTTGAGCTGCGCGTCATTGGCGTCCTTCATGTAGTTGTCTATGAAAAGGTTAGAGACCAGGGTCGAACCCGGGTCATTTCCGTTGTATACCGTGAACACTTCACGAACCCCCCGTTGCCGTCAGCGCGCCTCCGAATCCCGGCAGAACGCAGACCTTCCCCCAAAGCAAATGAAGGTCTCCCCGGAAAAAGCACAAGGATCCGCGCTGAAGCTTTATAGTATGATGATCCGCGCCGGGAATATACCGGCCTGTGCGGAAATGAGCAAATTATGATATTTGAAGTATAGCACAGGCAATAATGCCGCGTAATTGGCATTTTGTCCATAATTTCAGCCGGGGCCTAAGAGCCGGGAAGCGTCTCCGCAATTGTGGATAATGTGGAAAACATGGAAACATCTCCCGGCTGTCCCTTAAAACGGACGGTCCGGGAGATGCAGATATCCACATTGCAGTACAGGTCATCCCGTGGGGATGATGTGGACAAACAGGTATAACTACTGTCCGGAGACGAGGTTTTCTCCGACTTCATTGATGTTTCCGGCCCCCATGGTTATCACCAAATCGCCGGACTGGCAATTTTCCAAAAGAAAATTTTCGATCTCGTCAAAATTATCAAAGCAAAGGCAGGGATGTCCGAGCTTCTCTATTTTCTCCGCGAGCGTATGCGCGCTGATCCCCAGGTCGTCAGTCTCGCGGGCAGGGTAGATCGGGGCGAGGAGAATGTGGTCCGCCAGCGTCAGGGCCTGCGCGAAATCGTCCATCAGGGCCTTCGTCCTGGTGTAGGTGTGGGACTGGAAGACGCAATAGAGCTCCCTGTGCGGGAAAACGGAGGCCGTCCGGAGCGTCGCCTCGATCTCTGTGGGATGATGCGCGTAATCGTCGACCACGGTAAATCCGTTCCGGGTCCCCAGTACCTGGAACCGTCTCTCCGTTCCGGTGTAAGCGGCGAGCGCGGCGGCAGCGTCTTCCCTCGGGATGCCGAGGCGGTCGGCCGCGGCGACTGCTGCCATGGAGTTATAGACGTTGTGTTCTCCGGGTACGCCCGTGGTGATCGTCTGCCTGAGGACCGTTCCGTCGCTGTTTCTCCGGCACAGCGTATAGACCGGACGAGCGTATTCGTCGAAGCGTATGTCCTCGGGCCAGTAATCGGCCTCGTCCGTCGGACCGTAGAGAATGACGTCGCACTTAAGGCCGCCGCAGATCTCACTGTAATCGGGGATCTGCGTGTTCAGGATCAGGGCGCCGTCCGCGGGGATCAGTTCCGCGAATTTCCGGAAGGAGCGCCGGATGTCCGCGAGGTCCTTGAAGAAATCCAGGTGGTCGGCGTCGATATCCAGGATGATGCCGATCCCGGGGAACATATCCAGGAAACTGTTGGTATATTCACAGGCTTCGGCGGCAAAATACTGACTGCGCCCGATCCTGACATTCCCGCCTATGCTGTCGAGGATCCCGCCGATGGAGAGGGTGGGATCCGTGCCCGCCCTTACCAGGATCTCGGAGATCATGGAGGTCGTCGTCGTCTTTCCGTGTGTGCCGCTGACCGCTACCGGATCCTTGTATCCCCGCATGATCTGTCCGAGCAGGACCGACCTGGTGATGTGCGGGATCCCGAGTTCGGTGACCGCGATATATTCCGGGTTGTCGGGCCTGATCGCCGCGGTGAAGACGACAAGGTCTATGTCGGGAGTGATGTTCTCTTTCTTCTGCCCGATGATGACGCGGATACCGTCGGCGGCAAGGCCGGCCGTGATCGCGGAAGCCGCGCGGTCCGAGCCTGAGACCTCAAAGCCCCGGCTTTTAAGTATCCTCGCGAGACCGCTCATGGAGATCCCGCCGATCCCTGAAAAAAAGACGTGGATGGGGGTGTTAAAGTCGAGCTGGTACATAAGCCCTCCCTGTAATACTGAATTTGAGCAGAGAACTGCTGGGTCTGTAGTCGTTCGTATCATACAATAAGAAGCGCCGCAAGTCAAAGAAATGTATAATTGCGTGAAAAAACGGGATATTATCAGAGAAAAGTATCAAATATTAGAGCGGGCACGGAAATTGTCGAAATATAATGTCCGGTTTCATTTCTGCTTCCCATATGCTATAATATAATAGCTTTATTTTATGCAAAATCCGGGTATGGTTTTGTATAAAATAGTGACAATCATACCAGAGGTGGCAACATGATAGTTAAGAAAGAAATGATCGCAATGCTGTTGGCAGGCGGCCAGGGGAGCAGGCTCGGAATCCTTACTTCGAACATGGCCAAACCGGCGGTATCCTTCGGCGGAAAGTACAGGATCATTGACTTCCCGCTGAGCAACTGCATCAATTCGGGTGTGGATACGGTCGGCGTTCTGACACAGTATATGCCCCTTCGGCTCAATTCACACGTCGGGATCGGCATTCCGTGGGATCTGGACAGGAATGTGGGCGGTGTTTCCGTATTATCGCCGTATGAACAGATACAGCATACGGAGTGGTATACCGGGACAGCGAACGCCATTTACCAGAATCTCGCGTATATGGAGAGCTACAATCCTGATTATGTGCTCATTTTGTCGGGAGATCATATCTATAAGATGGATTACGAGTCGATGCTGGATTTCCACAAGGAGAACCGCGCGGAAGTGACCATCGCTGTCATGCCCGTCCCGATGGAGGAAGCAAGCCGTTTCGGAATCATGATCACCGATGAGAACAGAAAGGTCGTGGACTTTGAGGAGAAACCGGCGCATCCCCGCAGCAACCTGGCTTCCATGGGAATTTATATCTTCAACTGGAAGACGCTGAAGGATTCGCTCATCGCCAACAGAGAACAGCCTAATCTGGATTTCGGTAAACACATTATTCCGTACTGCCGCAACAACGGATCTCCTCTCTTCGCGTATGAATTCAACGGATACTGGAAGGATGTCGGCACACTCACCTCCTATTGGGAAGCAAATATGGAGCTGATCGATATCGTTCCGGAGTTCAATCTGTACGAGGAGTACTGGAAGATCTACACAAAGAGCACGTCGAACGTGCCGCAGTATTTTGGCCACGAAAGCGCCGTGGAACGGACGATCATCGGCGAAGGGACAGAGATCTGCGGCAAGGTCTACAACTCGGTGATCGGCTGCGACGTGACGGTTGAAAAGGATGCCGAGGTCAGGGATTCCATTCTTATGAACGGGACCCGGGTCGGCGCCGGCAGCAGGCTGCGCAAAGTTATCGCTGCGGAGAATGTCACGATCGGAGCCGGGGCCGTTCTCGGCGAAGGGCGGGATGTTCCTAATGATACCAGGCCGGATATTTACCGGGAGGGTATCGTTACACTGGGAGAAGACACAGTGATCCCCGAGGGAGTCAGCATCGGAAAGAACGTGGTGATATCCGGCGTGACGACTGTCGAGGATTATCCGGGCGGCAGACTGGAAAGCGGAAAATCTCTGGTGAAAGAAGGTGACGCACAATGAGGGCGGTAGGAGTCATTCTGGCCGGCGGGAACAGCAAGCGGATGAAGGAATTGTCGAGAAAGCGGGCGGTGTGCGCGATGCCGGTCGCGGGAAGTTATCGCAGCATCGATTTTGTTCTCAGCAATATGGAGCATTCCAGGATCCAGAAGGTCGCGGTCCTGACCCAGTATAATTCAAGAAGTCTGAACGAACACCTGGCATCGTCCAAATGGTGGGATTTCGGACGCAAGCAGGGAGGATTGTTCCTCTTTACCCCTTCCTTTGCGGATGCCAGCAGTCAGTGGTACCGCGGGACAGCTGACGCGATCGCGCAGAATATCGGCTTTCTTAAAAATTCACATGAACCTTACGTGGTGATCGCTTCCGGTGACTGCGTATACAAGCTGGACTACAATGAAGTGCTCGAATACCATGTGGAAAAGAGAGCGGACATCACTGTAGTGGTCAAGGAAATGCCGGAAAGCTTTAATGTGGAACGGTATGGCACAGTGCAGATGGACGAAGACGGGAGGATACGGGAATTCGTGGAGAAGCCCGTGGTCGCCCAGTTCAGCACGATTTCATGCGGCATCTATGTGATCAGGAGAAGGCTTCTGATCGAGTTCTTAGAGAGAAGCATGGAAGAGAACCGGTATGATCTGGTTCAGGACATTCTCATTCGCTACAGAGGCCTGAAGAGAATCTACGGTTATAAGCTGCACAACTATTGGAGCAATATTGCTGCTGTTGAAGATTATTACAGAACGAACATGGATTTTCTGAATCCGGAGATCAGGGACTATTTCTTTAAACAGTACCCCGAAGTCCATTCGAAGGTCGCGGACCTTCCTCCCGCGAAGTACAACGTGGGCGTTCACATAAAGAACAGTCTGCTCTCGAGCGGCTGCATCGTGAACGGGACAGTAGAGGATTCCGTATTGTTCCAGCAGGTCTATGTTGGCAATAATTGTGTAATTAGGAATTCACTCATTTTGAATGATGTTTACATCGGAGACAATACAATCATTGAGAACTGCATCGTGGAGAGCGGCGACACCATTCAGGCAAATTCCTGTTACAAAGGTGAAAATGGTATAAGGATCGTTGTGGAAAAGGGCGAACGTTATACCATTTAGAAATGGAGAACGCTATGCAGGTGACGGATGTTAGAGTTAGAAGAATTGCCAAAGAAGGCAAGATGAAGGCTGTCGTCTCTATTACGATCGACCAGGTTTTTGTCGTTCACGATATCAAGGTAATCGAAGGTGAGAAAGGACTTTTCATCGCGATGCCGAGCAAAAAATCGGCGGACGGCGAATATAGGGACATAGCCCATCCCATCAACACCGAGACCAGGGCAATGCTTGAGAGCATTATCCTGGATGAGTATGAAAGGAGTGCCTTGCAGGAGGACAGCGCATCTACGGGAACGACAGAATAGCATAGCAAGCACATCTGACAGCTGAATATGGAAATAATTCGGCGCCCGGAATGTCCCGGACCGGGACAAAGGCGCGGAATAGCAATTAAAAGGACCGCCGCAGACCACTGAAGGTTTGCGGCGATCCTTTTCTTGACGGTGGTATTTAATTGTGGTATGTAAGGAAATACACGGCAGATACCGGTGATCATGAGCTGCCGGGGCCCGGAACGGACGGGAGATCTGAAAGCAGCAGAACGGAGCAGAGAGCAGAAATGGACGAATACTATATCATTGCCGGGCTGGGCAACCCGGGGCGCAAATATGACGGATCGAGGCACAACGTCGGATTTGACGTGATCGATGAGCTGGTGGACCGCTTCAGGATCAGCGGACCGGTCCGCTTCGGAAAATCGATGACCGGAAAGGGAGTCATCGGCGGCAGGAAGGTGATCCTGATGAAGCCCCTTACCTATATGAACCTGAGCGGGGAGGCGGTGCAGGAGATCGTCAGCTATTATAAAGTCGATCCGGCGGACCACCTGATCGTGATCTCGGATGACATCGACCTTCCTGTCGGGCACCTGCGCATCCGCAAAAAAGGGAGCGCCGGGGGGCACAACGGGCTCAAGAACATTATCCAGCACCTCGGAATGAGCGAGTTCACGAGGATCAGGGTCGGTGTTGGCGGAAAGCCGGATCCGGGCGCGGACCTCGCGAACCATGTACTGGGCCACTTTACAGGTGAGGACAAGACCGTCATTGAGGAGGCGTGCAGGAAGGCGGCCGAGGCGGTGGAGTGCATCCTGGAGCAGGGACCGGACCGCGCGATGAACCTCTATAACACGGCGAAGCAGAAAAAGAAGAAGGACAGCGCCGGCCCGGCGGACGGCGGTGGCGATGAGGCCGTTGCAGAAAGAAAGCGCGGGCAGGGCGCAGCCGGATCCGAAGGCCTTTCGGACAGCGCGGGCGACGCAAAGAAGAGCGAGGAGATATGTCCACTTTAACAGCACCCCTCAGGGAGTCGGAAGTATACAATCGAATAGTGGAAGAACTGCGGAAGGAGAATGCCTGCGTACAGGTGGAAGGGTGCGCGCAGGCGGCCAAGCTCCATCTCGCGCACGCGCTGACGAGGGAGGAGTCCCTGGCGGCCGCGGCCAGATGCAGGCTGATCGTGACCTACAGCGAGCAGCGGGCAAGGGAGATCCTGGAGGGATTCCGCTTCTATGACAGGAACACCGTGCCCTTTCCCGCCAAAGACCTGATCTTTTATCAGGCGGACCTCAGGGGAAGGGAGCTGGACACCGAGAGGATCCGGTGCCTGAGACGCCTCATGGAGGGCAGGCCCGTGACTGCGGTCACGACTTTTTCCGCTCTGATGACGCCGCAGGTTCCTCTGGAGGTGCTCCGGAAAAGCGTCATCGAAGTGCGAAAGAGAGGGGAACTGTCTCTGTCCGAAACGGCGAAGCGCCTTGTGAGCATCGGCTATGAAAAGCAGTACCAGGTGGAAAAACCGGGGCAGTTCGCGATCCGCGGGGACATACTGGATATCTTCGAGCTGACGGAGGAGAACCCTTACAGGATCGAGCTGTGGGGAGATGAAGTGGATTCGATCCGCTCTTTTGACGTGCTCAGCCAGAGGTCGCTCTTAAAACTCGAGTCCGTCCGCATCTATCCGGCGACGGAGATGATCCTGCCGGGCGCAAGGCTCAGGGACGGTCTCGAACGGATCCGCAGGGAAGAGAAGAAAATAGAGAAGCTCTATCGGGATGAGAACCGCACTGAGGAGGCTCACCGCCTCGCGGCGGCGGTCGCGCAGATGGAGGAGGAAGCTCTGGAATGGCATGATTACGGGCCGCTCGAGAGCTATATCCACTATTTTTACCCGATGACGGAGACTTTTCTCGACCTGTTCCCGGGCGGGTCGACCATGATCTTCGTGGACGAACCGGGCAGGGTCCTCGCGCACGCGGGCGCCGTGGAGACGGAGTTCCGTGAGAGCATGACCAGCCGCGCGGAGAAGGGATATATCCTGCCGGGGCAGATGTCGCTCCTTTCCGGAAAGGAGGAGGTGGCCGCGCGGATGAGCCGCTTCCGCTGCGTAGGGCTCGCGGGGCTCACGTACGGTATCGGGCCCGACGAACCGTTCTCTTCGGTGACCGCGGCGGACGCGCTCGGCGCTCGGAGCGCTATGGACGCGCCGGGAGAAGGCGGCAGGCGGGAAACTCTGCTTGTCCCCGATCTGACCGTCTCGATCAGCGCCAGGGAGATGTCTCCCTTCAACAAGAGCTTTACCGCCCTTGAGAAGGACCTCGAGTCCTACCGGAAGAAGGGATACAGGACGATCCTGATCTCTCCGTCCCGCACGAGGGCCAAGAGGCTCGCGAAGGACCTGACAGATGACGGGATCACCGCTTTTTACAGCGAGAATCCGGAGCGCAGGCTCGAAGCCGGCGAGATCATGACTTACTACGGGCAGATCACGCAGGGATTCGAGTATCCGGAGGTGCGTTTCGCGGTCATTGCGGAATCCGATATTTTCGGCGCGGAGAAGAAAAAGCCGGCCAAAAAAAAGAAGAAGTACACGGGAGAGCAGATCCGGGCCTTCTCGGAGCTTAAGGTCGGTGATTACGTGGTGCACGAGGACCACGGGATCGGCATCTACCGGGGCGTGGAGAAGATCGAGGTCAACCACATCGCGAAAGACTATATCAAAATAGAGTACGGCGGGGGCGGCACCCTCTATGTGCTGCCCACAGAGCTCTCCGTGCTTCAGAAATACGCCTCGGCAGGGGCAGCGAAGCCCAAACTGAACAAACTGGGCACCCAGGAGTGGGCAGGGACCAAGAAGAAGGTCGGGAAAGCGGTCGCCGAGATCGCGGAGGACCTCGTGCAGCTCTATGCCGCAAGGCGCGAGAAAAAGGGATACGAGTACGGCCCCGACACCGTGTGGCAGAGGGAGTTCGAGGAGATGTTCCCCTATGAGGAGACGGAAGACCAGCTCGCGGCCATCGAAGAGACGAAGCGCGACATGGAGAGCGACCGCATCATGGACCGCCTGATCTGCGGAGACGTCGGCTACGGCAAAACAGAGATCGCCGTCAGGGCCGCCTTCAAAGCGGTGCAGGAAGGGAAACAGGTAGCTGTCCTTGTTCCCACGACGATCCTCGCGCAGCAGCATTACAACACGTTCTCGGAGAGGATGAGGAAGTTTCCCGTCACGATCGGGCTGCTCTCCAGGTTCCGGTCGACGGCCGAACAGAAAACAACTGTCAAAGAGCTCTCCCAGGGGCTCTGCGACATCGTCATCGGCACCCACAGGCTGCTCTCCAAAGACATTAAATTCAAGGACCTGGGCCTTCTTGTCGTGGATGAGGAACAGCGCTTCGGCGTCACCCACAAGGAAAAGATCAAGAAGATGAAGGAAAATGTGGACGTGCTGACGCTCTCGGCGACGCCGATCCCCAGGACCCTTCATATGAGCCTGGTGGGCATCCGGGACATGTCTGTACTCGAGGAAGCGCCGAAGGGGCGCGTGCCGATCCAGACCTACGTCATGGAGTACGACGAGGAGATGGTCAGGGAAGCGATCCTGCGGGAACTGTCCCGGAAAGGACAGGTATACTATGTCCACAACCGGGTGAACGACATTGAAGACGTGACAGCGCGGCTTCAGAAGGTCGTGCCGGAGGCCCGCATCGTCTTCGCGCACGGACAGATGAAGGAGTCGGAACTTGAGAAGATCATGTATGATTTTATCGCCGGCGAAGTCGATGTCCTCGTATCCACGACGATCATAGAGACGGGGCTCGATATCTCCAATGTCAACACGATCATCATCCACGACTCGGACAGGATGGGGCTGTCACAGCTTTACCAGCTCCGCGGGAGGGTCGGCAGGAGCGGCCGGACGGCGTATGCTTTTCTGATGTACCGCAGGGACCGTATCCTCAGGGAAGTGGCGGAAAAGCGCCTCCGCGCGATCCGGGAGTACACGGATCTCGGGAGCGGCTTCAGGATCGCCATGCGCGACCTGGAGATCCGGGGGGCAGGCAGTATTTTGGGAAAATCGCAGCACGGGCACATGCAGGCGGTCGGCTACGATCTCTACTGCAAACTCCTGAACACTGCGGTCAGACAGGCCAAGGGCGAGGCGGTGGAAGAGGAGCGCACGGTGCGCGTAGGCCTTAGCGCGGATGCTTTCCTGCCGGATTCCTATATTATGAACGAGGAGCAGAAGCTGGAGGTCTACAAGAAGATCGCGGCTATTGAGTCCACCGAGGATTACGACGATATCAGAGAGGAGCTGGAGGACCGCTTCGGGGAGATCCCCGCGCCGGCCCTGAACCTCCTGCGGATCGCGCTGATCCGCTCCGTCGCGGCGAGAGTCGGGATCTCGGAGATCGTAGGGCTCCCCGGCACGATCCGGTTCTACATGGATCCGGACGCGAAGATCCGCGGCGAGAACATCCCCGCGCTCTTAAGGAGCCGCGGAAAGGATCTCGCCTTCAGCATAAAGGGCTTCAGCCGCCGCGGCGTGCCGGAATTCCTGTACAGATATAAAGCGGTGGGCGTCACGGTGCGCGATGAGCAGATCCTGCTTAATTGTGTGGAGGAGCTGCTGGTAGCGATGGCGCATCATCTGGTGTGAGGCACGGGGACCAACTGGTCATATAAAATTATATTAAGTTGATACTATTTATATGTTCAGATGAAGCTATACTGTTTGTAAACCGGTGAACAAAGAATAAGAATCATGATAAGAGTCATGAAATATAGTCTTATGAGAAGAAAAGTATATGAAAAGAGTGTTCGGAGGAGGTGCAAACAATATGAATACGGCAGCAGCTGTCAGCAGCAGAGATGAGCAGATCAGGAAGCTTGTTTTTTCCGGGATCTTTGCTGCGCTCACATATATCGTTTTTACATTTTTGTCCATCCCGATCCCTACGATCGCGGGCGATAAGGTCACGGTACATTTGGGAAATGCGTTCTGCGTGGTCGGAGCGCTGATCCTGGGAAGTGTCTACGGAGGCGCCGGCGGCGCGCTGGGACTTACCATCGCTGACCTGATGGATCCTGTCTATATCGTGCAGGCGCCGATCACCTTTGTGATCAAGTTCCTTATGGGCGTGCTGGTCGGTGTGATCGCGCATAAGATGGGCCATATTACGACAGAGAAAGATACTGCGAAGGTCGTCCGCTGGACGGTGGCGGCTGTAGTCGCAGGACTTCTCTTCAACGCGATATTCGATCCCACGATCCGCTATTTCTACAAGATCCTGATCCTGGGCAAACCTGCAGCAGAGGTCACGTTCGCGATCAACCTCGGCGTGACCGCGATCAACTCAGTTGTATCCGCATTTGTTGCGACAGGATTGTACCTGGCGCTCAGGACGCCGCTCAAGAAGACAGGGCTGTTCTTCTATATGTGAATCCTTGTCGGACTGTTCAACGGGCTATGAATTTGCGAGGGACTGCCTGGCTGAATATGAATCCGCGACAGACTATTCGGCTGACTATGTGAGATTTGATGAACTCATTCCTATCATAATTAATAATGGCTTCATTTAGGGGAAGTGCTATTCCCACTAAATGAAGCCATTTTCCTGTTTGATAGGAAAAAAGTCTCTTTTTAAATTCCGATGAATCAGGCTCAAACGCCCATCAGGCCGGCCGGTCCATCTTCGGAACCGGCAATAACTCAGCTCTGGATCCCCTGCGTCCTCTCGCCGACTTCGTCGAGCAGGCGGAGCTTGGTGTCATACAGCTTCCTGGACAGGTCCACATAGATCTGGTGAGGGTTGACGAGACGCCTGGATTCCTCCCAGAGCGTATCCTGCTCTTTGAGACATTGCTCGCGGATATCCATTGTCTTGGGGAAATCGTAGACGCACTCGCCGTCCTTGAACAGCGGGATCATGAGTTCCCTGAGTTCGAACTCGTTGGCTTCCAGAAGCGTCTTCTTCCAGGGCTCCGCGGGATCGAAGAGGACAAGAGGTCGTTCACTCGTAAAGGTCTCCTCCTCGAGGCAGATCAGGTCGGCGATGATCTTGTGGTTTGCCTTTTCGTAGACCCTGTAGATCTTCTTGTTTCCGGGGTTGGTCACCTTCTCGGTGTTCTCGGAGAGCTTGATCTTGGGATCAAAGGTGCCGTCCGGGTTCTGGATCGCGGCGAGCTTGTAGACGCCGCCGAAGGACGGGTTGTCCTTGGCTGTGATCAGGTGCGTGCCGACGCCCCAGGATGTGATGGTCGCGCCCTGGTTCTTCAGGGAGTCGATCAGGTGCTCGTCGAGGTCGTTGGAAGCCGAGATGATCGCGTCCGGGAAGCCGGCGTCGTCGAGCATCTTGCGGGCCTTCTTGGAGATGTAGGCCAGGTCGCCGCTGTCGAGGCGGATGCCGTAGCCCTTGCCGAGGGTGCCCTTGTCGCGCAGGTACTGGAAAGCCTTGATCGCGTTCGGCACGCCGGATTTGAGGGTGTCATAGGTATCTGCCAAAAGAATGCAGGCGTTGGGATACATATCGCCGTATGTCTTGAAGGCGGTCAGTTCATCCGGGAAGCTCATGATCCAGCTGTGGGCGTGCGTGCCCTTTACCGGGACGCCGAAAAGCTGGCCGCACAGGACGTTGGATGTGCCGACGCAGCCCGCGATGACTGCCGCGCGTGCGCCGTAGGTGCCGGCGTCGGGGCCCTGCGCGCGGCGAAGGCCGAATTCCATGATCCCGTCGCCGCGGGCCGCGTAGCAGATGCGCGCCGCTTTGGTGGCGATCAGGCTCTGGTGGTTGATGATGTTGAGGATCGCGGTCTCTACCAGCTGCGCCTCCATGATCGGGGCGATGACCTTGACCATGGGCTCTCTGGGGAACATCAGAGTTCCTTCGGGAATCGCGTAGATGCTTCCCGTGAACTTAAAGCCCGCGAGATACTGAAGGAAGTCTTCTTCGAAGATCCCGAGCCCGCGGAGGTATTCAACGTCCTGCGCGCTGAAGTGCAGCTCGTTGATGTACTTGACCAGCTGCTCGATCCCGCACATGATCGAATAACCGCCGCCAAAGGGATTGTTCCTGAAGAACGCGTCGAAGATCACCATGTTGTTCTCTTCTTTATTCTTGAAATATCCCTGCATCATTGTCAGTTCGTAGAGATCGGTGAGCAGTGTCAGATTTTGTCTGTCCATTTTTTCCTCCCGGATAAAGCATTTTTTAAAATACTACGTTATACAGAGTTTCCTGCTCTGATGATACTACGAAACGTATATGTATTGCAATTTATTTAAGAGATTGTGAAGCGGTTCTTGACAGTATTTTGGCACTGAATGTATAATTTGTAAGTTACTGTGGAGATTTGGCGCAATATAGCGGCATCTCCGAGATAATGATCCTAAATATGCTGACGAGAAAGGCGGAAGGAGAAACTGGAAATTATGTACAAGAAAGTTAACCCGGACCTGAATTTCGTGGAGAGGGAACACAACACACTGAAATTCTGGCAAGACAATCAGATCTTTGAAAAGAGCGTGAAGGAGCGCGAGGGGTGCCCTACTTATATGTTCTACGACGGGCCGCCCACGGCGAACGGAAAGCCGCACATCGGCCACGTCCTTACGAGAGTCATCAAGGACATGGTGCCGCGCTACCGCACGATGAAGGGATATCAGGTCCCCAGAAAGGCCGGCTGGGATACCCACGGACTTCCTGTGGAGCTGGAAGTGGAAAAAGAGATCGGTATCGAGGGCAAGGAGCAGATCGAAGAGTACGGCATCGCTCCTTTTGTCGAGAAGTGCAAGGAGAGCGTCTGGAAATACAAATCCATGTGGGAAGATTTCTCCGGCATCGTCGGATTCTGGGCCGACATGGACAACCCTTACGTTACCTATTATGACGACTATATCGAGTCCGAGTGGTGGGCTCTCAAGACGATCTGGGAGAAAGGCCTTCTCTACAAGGGCTTCAAGGTCGTTCCCTACTGCCCCAGCTGCGGTACGCCCCTGTCCTCCCACGAAGTGGCGCAGGGATACAAGACGCTCAAGGAGCGCTCCGCGATCGTGCGCTTCAAACTGACGGATGAGGATTCTTACTTCCTGGCATGGACGACCACGCCCTGGACGCTGCCCTCCAACATCGCGCTCTGCGTGAACCCCGAAGAGACATATGCCAAGGTGAAGGCGATCGACGGCTGCACCTATTACATGGCGGAAGCGCTTCTGGACAAGGTCCTGGAGCCCCTTAAAGATAAGTACGACGCGACGGCGGACGGCAAGGCGTATGAAGTCCTCGAGACCATGAAGGGAACGGATCTCGAGTACAGGTCTTACGAGCCCCTGTACGAGGAGGCGAAGAGAAGAACGGACCAGCAGCACAAGAAAGCTTTCTTCGTGTACTGCGACGACTATGTAACGATGACGGACGGTACCGGTATCGTCCACATCGCTCCCGCTTTCGGTGAAGACGACGCGAGAGTCGGCCGGAGGTATGACGCTCCTTTCGTTCAGCTTGTTGACGCGCAGGGACGCCTTGTGGAGGGAACACCCTTCGCCGGCATGCGCTGCAAGCCTACTGAGGAAGAGATCAAAAAGGGCGCGGTCAGCGCCGACCCTGAAGTGCTCAAGGACCTGAGCGCGAGAGGCCTTCTCTTCTCCGCGCCCAAATTCGAGCACGATTATCCGCACTGCTGGCGCTGCGGCACACCGCTCCTTTACTATGCGCGCCAGTCCTGGTTCATCAAGATGACCGACATCAGGGATGAACTTGTGAGCGGCAACAAGAAGATCAACTGGATCCCTCCGAACATCGGAGAGGGCCGTTTCGGCAACTGGCTGGAGAACATCCAGGACTGGGGCATCTCCCGTGACAGATACTGGGGAA
>CAMOXN010000011.1 GCA_946629175.1 uncultured Lachnospiraceae bacterium
AAGACCTGCGGGAGATACCGCGCGTGATATTAAATTCCGGAAGCATGAAAGGGAGCGCCGGGACACACGGCGTACGGATCATGACTATGCATGTCTCCAAGGGACTTGAATTCGACCGGGTCTATCTTCCCGCGCTCAACGAAGGGGTCATTCCCGGACGAAGATGCTCCCTGCCATCCGATTTCGAAGAGGAGAGAAGGCTTCTATATGTGGCCATGACAAGGGCCCGCAGCCATCTCGAACTCATGTATACGACCGGCACAGGACAAAATCCGAGGATGCCTTCGCGATTCCTTTCCGTTTATGGCGTAAGGGGCTTTGTAACCTCGGGAAGATAGTGATATAATAAAACGGTGTATGACTTTAAATAAATGACTGATAAATGGTCATGATCGAAATAGGGGAGGCGGATCAAATTGAGTCATATCCTACGTACAGAACCTGCATATGCGGGGAATCCCGGCGTAACGGTGACGAGCGACGGCGTCATCATTTCCGCGGTCCTGCGTGGCACTGAACCGTGCGGCCTTATTTTCTACAATATATCCGACGGGCGCAGCGTAAAAGTGCCGTTTACCGATGAATTCAGATTCGGAAGCCTGTATTCCGTCAGGATCTCTCCTCTGAATACTTCCGAGTGGGGCTACAGGCTTTACAGGGGTGCCGCCTCATTTGTGGATCCCTGCTGCAGGAGCCTCATCGAGGTCCCGGCCGGATCCGGACCGGAAAAAGGGAACCTTCCTGCAGGCGGCTTCTATTACAAGCCCGACGAAGAACTTCCGCCCTTCCGCCCTGTCTGTGAACAGAAGGGGAGCGACGGCTTTATTTACTGTCTCCATGTGAAGGGATTTACGATGCTGGCGGACGGGCTCTCATCATGTCCGGGCACTTTTTCGGCCGCGGCCGAAAAGGCGGATTACCTCAAAGAGCTCGGCGTTACGGCAGTGGAACTCATGCCCGTCTATGAGCTGCAGCCGGACAGCCGTGAGGGAAAAGGGCCCCTGACCATGGAAGACGCGCTGGCGCTCTATCCTGTCAGCAGGGAAGGCTTTCCCATCAGGGACATCAGCAAAAAGAAAGTCAATTACTGGGGCTACGGAAGAGGCTTCTACTACGCGCCGAGGGCGGACCTGAGCACACCGGGATACGAGGGCGGACCGCAGAAGGAATTTGCCGACATGGTGAAGAAATTCCATGATACCGGGATCCGCGTGTTCCTTCAGCTCTTTTTTCCCGACTCCGTGTCTTCATGGACCCAGACGGAGATCGCAAGGTTCTATGTCACCCACTATGAGGTGGACGGCTTCCATCTGATGGGATCCGTCGCGGACATCCGCGCTATCTCCTCGGATCCCATGCTCTCGGAGATCTGCCTCATCCACACGGATTTCCCTTTCGACCGGATCGTCGGCACGGACGCGGAGAACCCGGAAGCCGGTGAGATACCGACCGATAACCTGTTCTCCTGCAGCGGCAGTTTTTCTTATCTGATTCGACGCTTTGTGAAGAGCGACGACTCCGTGATGAGGGAATTCCTGTATGAATTGCTGAAGGTCCCTTCCGGTCACGGCAATGTCCATTACGTGTGCGGCACCGACGGATTTACCCTTAGGGATCTCGTGTCCTATAACGAGAAGCACAACGAGGAGAATGGAGAGGGAGGAATTGACGGGATAACCGACAATTTCAGCTGGAACTGCGGTGAAGAGGGCGAAACGGATAATGAAGACGTCTTAAGCCTCAGGAGAAGACAGATCCGCAATTTCCTGACTCTGCTTTTCCTCACGCAGAGCACTCCCATGCTCAGGGCAGGAGACGAGAACTTCAACACGCAGTACGGGAACAACAACCCATACTGCCAGGACAACGAGACCGGCTGGGTCAAGTGGGACAACGGCGGGACCGGGGAACAGATCAGGAGATTTGTGCGCGGGATCTATGCTTTCAGGAAGCAGCATCCTCTGTTCACTGGCCTGACCCCTTTCAGGAATACCGATTCGATAGGATGCGGCTATCCTGACCTGTCACTCCACGGGCGCGAAGCCTGGAAGCCGGATCTGAGCGAGACGAGCCACTCGATCGGGATCTGCCTGTGCGAGAACTACGCGGGCAGCTTTCCGCAGACGGAGCTCATCTATATCGCGATCAACATGCACTGGGAGACGGAGGAGCTGGGACTTCCCAAGCTCTCCCCCAGGAGGCGCTGGAGCCTTCTTATCGACACGTCCCTGGAGGATCCTTTTATCAGCGGGGAATGTGTGACGGATGACCAGCATGTGGTGGAAGTGGCGCCGAGATCGATCCGTATTCTCGGGACGGTCACCTCTGACAAGCCGGTCCGCCGCCGTAAGAACAGAGCGAAGAGATCTGCGGATAAGCCCGCGGCAGCCGGTCATACCGGAAAAGCCGGGATCGCTGCAGCATCTTTCGATGAAAAAAGTGACGCGGCGCCGTCCGATGCCGCCGGAAATACATCACATGGGACGGAAGCTGCCGGCGCGGCGCAGGGTAAGGAAAAGACAGATGAAAAAGAGTAAGACACCGATCACCGGCGAAAAGTTCCGGGGGCATCTCCGCACTGTGGTCAAGCACCGCTATCTGGTCACAGCCGGGTGTTTCCGCGTGGGACTTTACAGGCAGGGACTCCTGCACGACCTGTCCAAGTTCTCGCCGACGGAATTCATGGTAGGCGCAAGATACTGGCAGGGCAACCGCTCCCCGAACAACGCGGAGCGCGAGGATATAGGTTACAGCACTGCGTGGCTCCATCACAAGGGACGGAACCGGCATCACTTCGAGTACTGGGTGGATTACAATCTGCGCGGCAAAGAGGGAGAGAGCCCGGTCATTCCGGTCAAGATGCCCGGAAGATATGTGGTCGAAATGCTCATGGACCGTATTGCCGCGAGCAAGGTCTACAAGGGCGATCAGTACACGGACGCGCATCCGCTCGAGTATTTTGAGGGTGGCCCCGAAGTGCTGCGCTTCATGCACCCGGAGACAGCAGCGCTGCTGCGCCGTCTTTTGACCATGCTGGCCGAAGAGGGAGAGGACAGGACTTTTGCCTATGTGCGCAGACACCTGCACAAATAATGATCGTGACGCGCGTTTGCGGAGAGCGCTGGATAGTGTTGTGAGGCCCGGCGACCGCGAGCGGCATGGCATCGGCATGCAGAAGGAGAAGACTCTGCATGCCGTTCTTAAGGCTTACGAAGACCCGGATGAAGATCACCATGAGATCCCGGTCGGGAATTACATCGCGGATATTTATTGCAAAGAGACCAATTCGATCACGGAGATCCAGACGGGCGGGTTCGGTCCTCTGAGAGAGAAGCTCAAGGCTTTCCTTCCGCTCTATCACGTGACAGTCGTCTATCCGATCCCTTCCGCCAAGTGGGTCACATGGATCGACCCGGAGACAGGGGAGTTCGAAAAGAGGAACCGCTCTCCCAAAAAGGGGAGTTTTTACGCGGCATTCAAGGAACTCTACCGGATCTCCGGTCTACTGGACCACCCCAACCTCACCATCAAGCTGATCCTTCTGGACATGGAGGAGTACAGGCTGCGGGACGGCTGGGGGAGAGACGGCAAAAGAGGGTCGCACCGCTACGACCGCGTGCCGACACAGATCGTCTCCGAACTTACGCTCACAGAGCCGAGGGACTATCTGCAGTTCATTCCCTACGGACTTGAGGAACCTTTTACCGCGAAGGAACTCGCGAAATGCTGCGGCTTTCCGCGAGACAGCTTTTCTACTGTGGCGCTCATCCTGAAAAAGATGGGAGCGCTGGAACAGGTCGGGAAAAGGGGCCGCGCATACCTGTACAGGGCGGCCGAATGACCGATTTGAGGAAAATAAATGACAGAGAATACATATTATATCGAAAAACTGAAGCAGCTGATCGAAGAGAAGTCAATTGAGGCCGGGCGCAGACTGACAGCCTGTACTGTTACGTTCGGCTGCCAGATGAATGCGAGGGACTCGGAAAAGCTTACGGGGATCCTCAGGGAAAGCGGGTTCGAGCTCACCGAGAGTGAGAACGCCGACTTTGTGATCTTCAACACCTGCACGGTCAGGGACAACGCAGACCAGCGTACTTTCGGGCACCTGGGCAGGATCAGCCATCTCAAAAAGAAAAATCCCCTGATGAAAGTCGCGGTATGCGGCTGTATGATGCAGGAGAAGGGGAACGTCGAAAAGATCAAAAAGAGCTATCCCTTCGTGGACCTGGTCTTCGGCACCCACAATCTCTACCGGTTCGCCGAGTATCTGTGGGAAGTCTACAGCACGGATCAGAAGGTAAGGGAGATCTGGGACAAGACGGACAGTATCGTAGAAGACCTGCCCATAGAGCGCAAATACCCTTTCAAGTCCGGCATCAATATCATGTTCGGCTGCGACAATTTCTGCAGTTACTGCATCGTCCCCTATGTCAGGGGAAGGGAGAGGAGCCGGGAACCCGGTGAGATCATAAGGGAGACGGAGGCGCTGGCCCGGGACGGCGTCAGCGAAGTCATGCTCCTGGGACAGAACGTCAATTCCTACGGCAAAGGCCTGGAAGATCCGATCAGTTTCGCGGAGCTTCTGGATGAAGTCTGCAAGGTGGACGGGATCCGCCGTGTCCGCTTTATGACCCCGCATCCCAAGGACCTCTCCTATGACCTGATCCGCGCTGTCAGGGACAACCCCAAGGCGGCAAGGCACATCCACCTTCCGCTGCAGAGCGGTTCCGACCGGATCCTGAAAAGGATGAACAGACACTACACCAAAGAGAGGTTCATCGAACTCGCGCAGAAGATCCGGGAGGAGATCCCGGACGTGTCGATCACGACGGATATCATCGTGGGTTTCCCTGGGGAGACGCCGGAGGACGTCGACGATACGATCGATGTCATCGAGCGCGTCGGGTTTGACAACGCTTATACGTTCATCTATTCCAAGAGAAGGGGCACTCCCGCCGCCGCCATGGAGGACCAGGTCCCCGCGGACGTTGTAAAGGCGGGCTTCGACAGGGTGCTTGCCGCTGTGCAGAAGAGCGCAAGGGAGAGGGCGCAGCTGCTGCAGGGACGCGTCATGGAAGCCCTTGTGGAAGAAGTAAACGCGCAGAAAGAAGGGTATGTCACCGGCAGGCTCTCCACCAATATGGTCGTCCATGTACCCGGGGACGCATCTATGATCGGAAGTTATGTCCCGGTCCTTTTAGAGGAGTGCAGGGGATTCTATTACTTTGGAAAGATCGTATGAACAGTAAACATGAGCACTGAATATGAGCATTAAATTGGAAGATCAGGACTTATCCAGATTAAGTCCCATGATGCAGCATTATCTGCAGACGAAAAAAGAATATCCGGGCTGCATCCTTTTCTACCGCCTCGGCGATTTCTACGAGATGTTCTTCGAGGACGCCGAGATCGCTTCAAGGGAGCTGGAACTCACGCTGACGGGAAAGAGCTGCGGCCTGCCCGAGAGAGCGCCGATGTGCGGCGTTCCTTTTCATGCTGTGGACAGTTACCTGACGCGCCTCGTGGAGAAGGGCTACAAGGCCGCCATCTGCGAACAGGTGGAGGATCCCAGGACCGCAAAGGGCATGGTGAAGCGCGAAGTGGTGAGGATCGTGACGCCGGGCACCAACCTCGATATGAATTCCATCGAGGAGGGCAGGAACAACTTCATTTTCTGCATCCTCTATATGCAGGGGAAGTGCGGCATTTCCGTGGCGGACGTCACGACCGGTGAGTTCTATATGACGGAGACGGAGGGAGACCGCAAGATCTACGACGAGATCATCCGCTATTCCCCTCCGGAGATCGTTTGCAATGACAGTTTCCTGCTCTCGGGACTGGACCTGAAGGACCTTACAGACCGTCTCGGCATCGTCATCAACCCGCTCGGAACGCACTATTTTGACGAGACGATGGCGTCCGACGTCCTTCTGGAGCACTTCCACGTTTCGAGCCTGATCGCGCTCGGCATGGACGGCAAGAAAGCGGGGAGCACCGCTGCCGGCGCTCTCCTCAAATACCTCTATGACACGCAGAAGAACTCCCTGTCCAATATCACGGGGATCAGCGTCTACGCTTCGGGCAAATACATGCTCCTCGACAGTTCCACCAGAAGGAACCTGGAGCTCACGGAGACGATGCGCGAGAAGAAAAAGCGCGGATCGCTCCTGTGGGTCCTTGACAGGACAGGCACAGCGATGGGCGCGAGGAAGCTGCACCAGATGATCGAACAGCCCCTCATAGAGAGGGAAGCGATCGAGGAGAGACTCGACGCGGTGGAACAGCTGTGCCAAAATACCGTCGACCGCGACGAGATCCGCGAGTACATGCAGCCGGTCTATGACCTGGAGCGCCTGATGACCAGAGTGAGCTATCTTTCAGCCAATCCCAGGGACCTGATCGCGCTCCGCGGATCGCTCAGGATGTTCGCGCCGGTCAGGCAGGTGCTGCAGGATTTTGACGGAGGGCTTCTCAGGCATCTGCGGGACGAGATGGACGACTTCGACGACCTCGTTCAGCTGCTTGACAGGTCGATCGAGGACGAGCCGCCGATCCAGGTGAAAGAGGGCGGCATCATAAAGAAAGGCTTCGACGCCGATATCGACAGGCTCAGGGAGGCGAGGACACAGGGCCGGCAGTGGCTGATGGACCTCGAGGCGGAAGACCAGCAGCGCACGGGCATCAAGAACCTCCGGATCAAGTACAACAAGGTGTTCGGTTACTATTTTGACGTGACCAATTCCTACAAGAGCATGGTGCCTGCCGACTACCAGCGCAAACAGACGCTGGTTGGCTCAGAGCGCTATACGTCGGATAAGCTCAAGTCCCTCGAGGACACGATCCTGAACGCGGAGGACAAGCTCAATACGCTCGAATACGACAGGTTCTGCGAGATCCGTGACACGGTCGGAGGACAGATCGCAAGGATCCAGAAAGCGGCGAGGGCGCTGGCTATGCTGGACGTCCTGTGCTCTTTTTCGATCACCGCGGAGAGGAACCGGTATGTGAGGCCGGCGCTCAATGAAAAGGGCGTCATCCGGATCAAGGACGGCCGTCACCCGGTCGTGGAGCGGATGCTGGACGGAGACTTTATCTCCAATGACACGGTCCTGGACGGCAAGAAGAACGCGATCGCGATCATCACAGGCCCCAACATGGCTGGAAAATCCACTTACATGCGCCAGGTCGCGCTGATCAGCCTGATGGCGCAGATCGGGAGCTTCGTACCGGCCTCGTCCGCCGACCTGTGCGTCGTGGACAGGATCTTCACAAGAGTAGGCGCATCCGACGACCTCGGCAGCGGGCAGAGCACGTTCATGGTAGAGATGAACGAAGTCGCCAATATCCTCAGGAACGCCACACCGGATTCTCTTCTGATCCTCGACGAGATCGGAAGGGGGACGTCCACCTACGACGGCCTTTCCATCGCCTGGTCCGTCATAGAGCACATCAGCAACAGGAAATTCCTCGGCGCCAAGACGCTGTTCGCGACCCATTACCACGAACTGACGGAGCTCGAGGGCAAGATCGACAATGTCAGCAACTACTGCGTCGCGGTCAAGGAGAAAGGCGATGACATCGTTTTCCTGAGAAAGATCGTCAAGGGCGGCGCCGACAAGAGTTACGGCATCCAGGTAGCGAAGCTGGCAGGACTCCCGGACATCGTGATCGACAGGGCCAAGGAACTCCTCGAACAGCTCTCGGACAGCGATATCACCGAGAAGATCCAGGGAATCGAGACGAAGTCGGCGCAGAAGACCGGAAAATCTTCGAAAGTCCGCCGGTATGACGAAGTGGACCTGGGGCAGATGTCCCTGTTCGATACCGTCAGCGACGAAGACGTGCTGAAAGAGCTCAAGGAGATCGATATCACGAACCTCACGCCCCTGGACGCCCTTAACACACTGTACCGTCTCCAGACGGAACTGAACAACCGCTGGAACGGCTGACGGAGCCCTGTCTTCGGGGACCGTCTGCCAAAACACATAAAAGCAGTATTTCGGAACAACAAGCTATGGAAATTCATCTTTTGAGCGAAGAGACGATCAACAGGATCGCGGCGGGAGAAGTCGTAGAGCGGCCTGTCAACGTCGTCAAAGAACTTGTCGAGAACGCGATCGACGCGGGCGCGACAGCGGTCACATGCGAGATCAGGGATGGCGGGAAGAAGATGATCCGCGTCACGGATAACGGATGCGGCATTGAGATGAGCCAGATCGGGAAGGCCTTCGAGCGCCACGCGACGAGCAAGATCCGGGACGACAGCGACCTGACAAAATTAATGACTCTGGGATTCCGCGGGGAAGCGCTCTCGAGCATCGCGGCCGTCTCCCAGGTGGAGATGATCACCAAGACCAGGGACTCCCTGACCGGTATAAGGGCCACGAACCAGCCGCTGACGGGCTTTTCGGAGGATGCCCCTGTACAGCTCGACCTCGAGGAGATCGGCGCTCCTGACGGCACCAGCGTGGTCGTGCGGAACCTTTTCTACAATGTTCCCGTGCGCGCCAGGTTCCTGAAGCAGCCCCAGACGGAAGCCGGTTACATCACGGACCTCATCGAGCGCCAGGCGCTTTCCCACCCTTACGTTTCCTTTCACTACAGGGCGGACGGAAGGGAGAAACTGCATACGACCGGGAACGGCGACCTCAAAGAGCTCCTCTACAGGATCTACGGAAGAGAGATCGTCGGAAAAGTCCTTCCGGTCGATGTCACGAAGGGGAATTACAGCCTGGGGGGCTTTATAGGAAAGCCTGAGATCTCGAGGAGCACCAGGAATTTCGAGATCTTTTTCGTGAACGGCAGGATGCTGAAGAGCGCCGTGCTCTCGAAGGCGCTCGAAGCGGGCTACCGCACAGATCTTATGCAGCACCGCTTCCCGTTCGCGGTCCTTCACCTTACAGTTCCTCCCGCGGAGGCGGACGTCAACATCCATCCGAACAAGATGGAAGTGCGTTTCTCCGAGTCCGAGGCTGTCTACAGCTTTATAGAGGAGAGCGTGCACGGCATCCTGCACAGCGCGGAGCTGATCCACAGCGAGATCTTCGAGACGCAGGCGCAGGAGAGACAGAGGAAGAGGCAGGAGGCGGAGGAAGCGGCCAAAGAGCTCCAGAGCGAGCCGCATCCCGAACCTTTTGAGAGGGCGAGGCTCGCCGGAATGCGCAGCGGGTCTGACGGATCCTCCGGACCGCTCAGCATAAGCTTTCCGGAGCCGGCGCCGGAAGCGCCGCGGGGTCCGTCCCGCATTGAGATAGAAGACTTCCTGTTCGAAGACAAGAGAGTGAGCAGCGCGCCTTCTGACGGCAGCAGAAAGCCAGGCGCGGGAATCTTCCCTTCTCCCGGCGGACAGACAAGCGGTCTTGAGATTCCGGACGGAGCGGTCCCCGTGCAGGAAAGCCTGTTCGGGAACACGGATCTTACCCCGGAAGAGGACGAAAGGATCCTGCTCGAGGAGAACCTGCCGCGCTTCCGGATCATCGGCCAGCTCTTCGAGACCTACTGGCTGATCCAGTACGAGGACAGGCTCCTGGTGATCGACCAGCACGCCGCACATGAAAAAGTCAATTTTGAGAGGCTCATGAAGAGGCTGGAGAACAGCGGAGGCTCAGCTTCCGGCTCCCAGCTGCTGGCGCCTGCTTCCGTCATCACGCTGACCGGAAGGGAAGAGGGCGAATACCTCGCGCACAGGGACGTGTTCGCGTCCATGGGCTATGAGATCGAGCCGCTCGGGGGGAGCAGTTACGCGATCCGCGCGGTCCCGATGGAGCTTTACGGCAACGACGCGTGCGGTCTCTTTAAGGAAACACTGGAAGAGATGATCGAGGAGAAACTGCCCGGGACGCCCAAGGCGGTCATCGCCAAAATAGCGTCCATGTCCTGCAAGGCCGCCGTCAAGGGAAATTCTCTTCTTTCCGTAAGAGAAGCCGAGGCTCTTATTGATGAACTGCTGAAGCTGGACAACCCCTATCACTGCCCGCACGGAAGGCCTACCATGATCGTATTCTCCAAAGAGGACATGGAAAAGAAATTCAAGCGGATCGTCACCTGAATAAGAGACGCCGCTCCTATATGAGAAATGATACGCTCCTTTATGAGGACTGATATGAAACAACCATTACTGATCATAGCGGGTCCCACCGCGACCGGGAAGAGCGCCGCGGCGGCCGAACTCGCGATCCGAATGAACGGCGCCGTGATCTCCGCGGATTCGATGCAGGTCTACAGGGGAATGGATATCGGGAGTGCCAAGGTCACCGAAGAAGAGATGCGGGGCGTTCCGCATTACCTGATCGACTGCGTCGATCCTTCCGAGAGCTGGAATGTCGTGCGCTTCCAGCAAAAAGCGCGCGAAGCTGTGCGTGAGATCTCCGGGAGCGGCAGGCTTCCGATCCTGTGCGGCGGCACCGGATTCTACATCCAGGCGCTTTTATACGACATCGATTTCACCGAGATGGAAGAGGATACGGCGCTGCGCGAGAGCCTTCAGAAGATCGCCGCGGAGCGCGGCCCCGACGCATTGCACGCGATGCTTGCCGAAAAAGATCCCGCATCGGCAGCGGCGATCCATCCCGGCAATGTCAAGCGCGTGATCAGGGCGCTCGAATTCGCGGGAGGAACAGGGCAGTCGATCGCCGCGCATAACCTTGAGCAGCGGGAGAAAGAATCGGCTTACAGCGCTGTCTTTTTTGTCCTTACCATGGACAGGAAGAAGCTCTACGGGCTCATAGACCGGCGCGTGGACATGATGATGGAGAAGGGGCTCCTCGATGAGGTCACGTCGCTCCGCGATGCAGGGATCCCCAGGGACAGCACGGCCATGCAGGGCATCGGCTACAAGCAGCTTTACGGTTATCTGGAAGGGGAATACAGCCTGGACGAAGCGGTCCGCCTCATCAAGAGGGACACGAGGCATTTTGCCAAAAGACAGCTCACCTGGTTCAGACGCGAAAAAGATGTGCGCTGGGTGGATATCGACAGTTTCCCTTCACGGGAAGCGGTGTGGGATTACATGCAGCGCACCGCTGAAGAATATTATGATTCAATAACATTTTAGACACGGAGGTTTGACATTCTATGCGATCCATATACCGGCAGTTCGGTATTACCGACAAGGTGCTCGATTACGCGGCGCCGGTCCTTGCGGGACTTACAGAGAGATTCAGACAGATCGATGAGACGGCGGAATACAACCAGCTCAGGATCATCAAAGCGATGCAGGAGGCGCACATCGGGGAAGCCAGCCTCAAAGGCACGACCGGATACGGCTATGACGACATAGGAAGAGAGGGGCTGGAGAAGGTATACGCGTCCTATTTCCACACCGAGGACGCGCTGGTACGCCCGCAGATCACCTGCGGCACCCACGCGCTCGCGCTGGCCCTGATGAGCAATCTGAGGCCTGGGGACATCCTGCTGTCAGCGGCGGGCGCGCCCTATGATACCCTGCAGGAAGTGATCGGCATACGCCCCTCCAGGGGATCCCTCGCCGAATACGGGATCGGCTACAGGCAGGTGGACCTGCTTCCTGACAGCACTTTCGACTTTGAAGGAATTAAGGCGGTCCTCAGTAAAGAGCCCGCGATCCGGCTCGTCACGATCCAGCGCTCCAAGGGCTACCAGGACAGGCGGACCCTTAGTGTAGAGCAGATCGGGGAAGCGATCTCAGCGATCAAAGAGATCCGCCCGGATGTCCTGTGCATGGTCGACAACTGCTACGGTGAATTTGTAGAGAGGTCCGAGCCATCCGACGCAGGAGCCGACATGATCGTGGGATCCCTCATCAAGAACCCCGGCGGCGGGCTCGCCCCCATAGGCGGCTATATCGCCGGAACACGCGAATGTGTGGAAAACGCGGCCGTGCGCCTGACTTCGCCGGGCCTGGGCAAAGAAGTCGGAGCAACGCTCGACGTGCTGCCTTCTTTCTTCCAGGGCTTTTTCATGGGGCCTACGGTGTCCGCGTCCGCTCTCAAAGGCGCGATACTGGCCGCGAGTCTCTATGAACCCCTGGGCTTTTCGGTGCTTCCCGACAGCAAGGAGGAGAGACACGATATCATTCAGGCGATCACTTTCGGGACTCCGGAAGGTGTGATCGCCTTCTGCCAGGGCATACAGGCCGCTTCTCCGGTAGACAGCTTCGTCGCCTGCGAGCCCGCGCCGATGCCGGGCTACGACAGTCAGGTCATCATGGCGGCAGGCGCTTTCGTATCGGGGTCTTCCATTGAACTTAGCGCCGACGGGCCGATCAAGCCCCCCTACAACGTCTATTTCCAGGGGGGACTGACCTGGCCGCACGCCAAGCTCGGGATCCTGAAGACGCTTCAGAATCTTCTTGACAGGGGACTTGTAACGCTTCCCTGACAGTAGGAGGTAATCATGAGAGAACCGGATTACAGAAAACGCCCTGTGGTCCTCGCGCTGCTCTCCGCTGCAGCGGCATTGGTACTGATCGGGCGCCTCTTCTCCCTCCAGGTCCTGCACGGCGCGGAGTATACGGAATCATTTGAGGAGAGCGTCACGCGGGAAGTCCCGATCCCGGCAAAAAGGGGCAGGATCCTCGACAGGGACGGGAATGTGCTCGCGGAGACGAAGACGTCCCAATGCGTCACGATCGTCGATACGACGGGAAACAGCCGCGAAGAGAACGCGCGGCTAAACCGCATCATACAGGATACCCTTGAGATCATGGATGAGAACGGTGACGGACCGGATCTGTCTTTTGACATTTCATGGGACGGTTCCTCCTATCAGTTCGACCTCGACGGACAGGAGCTTCTCCGCTTCAGGGCGGACGTTTACGGCTATCCGCTCACGGATACTCTCTCTGAGGAGGAAAAGAACAGCAGCGCGGAGGATATCGTCCTGATGCTCGCGGACAGGTACCGCATTGAGAAGGATATGACGTCCTCGAAAAAGAGCGTCCTGCTCCTCAACACCGTGGCGGCAAGGTACAATCTGGCGCTCAACGCCTTCCAGAAGTACATTCCGACAGAGCTGGCGAAGGATGTCAGCGCGGAAACCGTGAGAGCGCTGCTCGCCCGGAACGATCTTGACGGTGTGAGCGTCGGGAACAACTATGAGCGCGTCTACAGCGACAGCTTATATTTTTCCAACGTAACCGGGTATATCAGCCAGATCAGTTCTTCCGAGCTGTCCTCGACGGACGGAAATTACCATGCAGGGGACAGTATCGGCAAGGTCGGTATTGAAGCCTATATGGAAGAGACGCTCAGGGGCACGGCAGGCCTCCGCGAGATCAGCGTCGACAACCTGGGAAGAGAGAAGAGCGAATTGTCCTATACAAGGCCTGTCGACGGAGACGACGTCGTCCTGACGATCGACAGCGGCCTTCAGCGCGCCGCTTACCGCATACTGGAGAAGAATATCAGGGATATCATTCTGTCGAAGATGACGGACAGAATCACTGATTTTGAGATCACGGAAGAAACGGACGGCTCCGACATACAGATCCCTGCCGCTGATGTCTACGCTTCGATCCTGTGCTATGTGATCGACCGCGATCACTTCTATTCGGATGACGCCTCGGAATCCGAGCAGCAGATGCTCGGGATCCTGGATTCCTACCTGGACAGCGTCAAAACAGGGATCAGCTCGGAACTCACATCCGTCAGGACGCCATATAACGGCCTCACGAAGGAATACAGGGAGTACTGCACTTATATTGTAAGGGCGCTCTATGACCGGGGCGTCATAAGCAGGGACCTCATCGATACCGACGACGATGTCTACGACGAGTGGACCTATGACGGGACGGCCCCGATGGGCGATTTTCTCTATCACGCCGCCGAGGAGGGCTGGATCGACACGGAGGCTCTCGGGACTTCATCCGGGAGCGCCGACGGGATCTTTTCCGCCCTCGTCGACTATATCCTTGACGAACCGTGCGAAGACTACAGTTTCGGGGACATCGTCTGCAGGTATATGGCAAAGTCAGGCGCCGTTCCCGGCGACCTGGTCTGCATGATCCTGTTCGACCAGGAGATCTTCGATCCCAACGAGTCGGTCCGAAGCGAGGTGGAGAGCGGGAACAGCAGGGCGGCCTACGACTATGTGCGCGACCTCATAAAGAGGAACGAACTGACGCCGGGACAGCTCCATCTGTATCCGTTCAGCGGGTCCGTCGTCATCACGGATCCTTATAGCGGAGAGGTCCTTGCGCTTGTCAGTTATCCGGGCTACGACTGCAACCTCATTACGGACAGCGGATATATGTGGAAGATCGTAAGAGATCCATCCCGTCCCATGCTCGACCACGCGACACAGCAGAGGACCGCGCCCGGTTCTACTTTCAAGATGGTCACGGCCGCTGCGGGCATTTCGGAAGGAGTCGTAAGCGCGTCCGATTCTCTGCCGTGCGACGATGTGTTCGATAAGATCGACCCTTCGCCGGCCTGCTGGATCTATCCCAGAGGACACGGCTGGCAGAACCTGCAGAACGCGATCTATAATTCCTGCAACATGTATTTCTATGAAGTGGGATACCGGCTCGGCGAGGAAGACGGCTCTTTCGACAATGAGACCGGCATCGACATCCTTCAGAAATACTGCGCTATGTACGGACTTGACAGAAAGTCCGGCGTCGAGATCGAGGAAGCCGACCCGTCCGTCGCTACAAGAGATGTAGTCCGGGCAGCGATCGGACAGTCCAACAACGGCTACACGACAGCCGCTCTCGCGAGATACGTGGCTGCCGTGGCGACACAGGGCGAACTGTATGACCTGACCCTTCTTGTCGATACGCAGGATAAGGAGGGGAACGTGATCGAGAAATTCGGGCACAAACCGCAGGAAGCCGTTGAAATGCCGGAAGAGTACTGGAGCAGCGTCTCAGAAGGAATGAGGAGAGTCTGCGCGAACCGTTCAGAGTTCTCGTCAGTCCGAAGGACCAATGAGGACGGCTATTCGGAACGCGTGACATCCGCCGGAAAGACGGGAACAGCCCAACAGGCTGTGGACGCGCCCAACCATGCGCTGTTCCTGGGATACGCCCCGTTTGAAGATCCGGAGATCGCTGTCGCGGTCAGGATCCCCAACGGATACAGCTCCGGTTACGCGGCGCTCACGGCGTCACAGATCATGCAGTACTATTTTGACCCGGATACACTTTCGTCGATCCTCAATATCGACGACATCCCCAATTATGAGAACGGTGACTGACGCCATGAAGATCAAAGACGTTATTAATGAGAGTTTAAAAAGACTGGCAAGAACGGATCTGCTGCTGTCGGCCGCGGTGATCCTGCTCAATGTCATGGGCCTTGTGGCTCTGAGGAGCATCTGCGAAGTGGCGGGCAGCGACAGCATCCTGATCAGACAGGCTGCCGGCAGCGCCGTAGGCGTCCTGATCATGACATGCTTCAGCCTGGTCGACTGCGAACGGGTCTCAAAATACTATCCGGTCCTATACTTTATAGTGATCGCTTCGCTGGCGGCAGTCCTGATCTTCGGCACTTCAGGAGGCGGCGCAAGGAGGTGGATCAGCGTAGGCGGCCTTACTTTCCAGCCCTCGGAACTGGCAAAAATCCTGTTGATTTTATTTTATTCTGAGTTCATAATTGTTTATGTGGGTAAATATTCCCGGATACCGGCCTTTATTGTCAGTGCATTCCTGATCCTTCCGCCGTTCTTCATGATCCTCAAAGAACCGGATCTTTCTACCGGTATCGTGGTCTTCCTTGTGTTCTGCGTCATACTGATCGTTGCGGGACTGGACCGGAAGATCATCGCGGGTATCACAGCCGCCGCAATTCCATCTGCTCTGATCGTGCTCTATCTGATCGTGAACGGAGGGCTTTCCTTCCTGGGCGAGTACCAGAGGAACCGTATTCTGGCATGGCTCAGTCCCGAGGACTACGCGAATTCAACGGCTTATCAGACCATGAATTCAATTACGGCGATCGGATCGGGACAGCTTCTGGGTAAGGGCCCCGGCGCTTCCGGCTCCGGAACGCTTCTTGGGACCGGTTTTATCTCGGAATCACAGACGGATTTTATATTCGCCGTGATCGGAGAGCAGTTCGGATTCGTCGGATGCTGCGCCATGGTCGTGCTGATCACTTTAGTTACGATCCGCTGTTATCAGATCGCCTCGATGAGCGCAAGCCCGCGGGACAGGATCATCGCTTCAGGCATGGCGGCATGGATCGGTATGCAGAGTTATCTGAACATCGGAGTAACGACCGGCCTTCTTCCGAATACCGGTATTCCCCTTCCTTTTGTCAGCTATGGCCTTACCAGCCTGATCTGCCTGTACGCGGGACTTGGATTTGTGCAGAACATCTATATTAGAAACCGTATATAAGAGATCCTGTGTTTAAATCTTGTTAAGAGATCATGGAGAGACCAATGAGGATTGCTTTAATCGCGCATGACGCAAAAAAGAAGCTGATGCAGAATTTCTGTATCGCATACCGCGGGATTTTAAGCCGCCATCAGTTGTTCGCCACCGGCACAACGGGGAGGCTCATCGAAGAAGTCACAAATCTCAATGTACATAAGCATCTGGCCGGACACCTCGGAGGGATGCAGCAGATCGGCGCGCAGATCGAGCAGAATGAGATCGACCTGCTGATCTTTCTGCGCGACCCGCTCAACCCCAAGAGGCACGAGCCCGATGTCAATAATGTCGTGAAGCTCTGCGATATGCACAACATCCCTATGGCGACCAATCTCGCCACGGCAGAGCTCCTGATCAAATCTCTGGACAGAGGGGATCTTGAGTGGCGTGAGATGTACAAGTAAAGATGTACAAATAAAGGACGGATATGACAAATTCAGCAAAAAGATTTATATTGGCCGCCGTGCTCACGGCAGGCATGGTACTGTTCACCGGCTGCGGAAGAGCCATCAGCAACGATTATGAGAGCGTGAGAGCCTCATTGGAGCAGGTGAACCCGATGGTCACCGAGCAGACTTCCCCGATCCGACAGAAAGCGTTCGCGACTAACCTGTGCATTCCGGAGGATACGGCTGCAGGCAAGGCGGGAGGGCTTTCCGTGAAGGATGCCGGCCTGTTCGACCTCAAAAGGAAAAATACGATCTACGGCGCAGGGCTGACGCAGAAGGTCTATCCTGCCAGCACGACCAAACTCATGACTGCGCTTGTCGCTGTCAAGCACGGAAATCCCCAGCAGCGTATATGGATCTCGGAGAGAGCGGCATATCCCGGCGCCGACGCGCAGCGGCTCGTCCTGGATCCCGGCGATTCAATGACGCTGGAACAGGCGATCAACTACCTTCTGGTCTTTTCGGCCAACGACGTGGCGATCGCGATCGCTGAGAACATTGGCGGAAGCTACGATAAGTTCGTTGATATGATGAATGAGGAGGCGCATGCGCTGGGCGCTACCGGCACACATTTTACAAATCCTCACGGGCTGCACGATGACGATCACTATACGACGCCTTACGACCTCTATCTGATCCTGAACGCGGCTGTCAAATATGACCTGATAAGGGAGATCCTTCCCAAATCGTCGTATAATACGACTTTTACGGGCGAAGACGGCTCTTCAAAGAGCATCGCGGTCAAGGCGACAGACGCTTATCTGACAGGAGAGGTCGACCCGCCGGATGGGATCACGGTCATCGGCGGCAAGACAGGCACGACGGAACTCGCGGGGCACTGTCTTGTGATCTATTCGGAAAATGAGAAGAAGCAGCATTTCATTTCTGTCCTCATGAAGACGGAATCTCTTGATGAACTGTACGACGGCATGAACAGCCTGCTCTCCCAAATCCCCAATTAGCGGTTGTATTTTGGGTATTAATCTCTTATAATGAAACCGTAAATTCCCTGTTTTCTTAACAAAAAAACAGGGAATTCACATCATAAACGACAGGAGGGTTTTACCATTGGTTCAATTAATCATCGGCAACAAAGGAAAAGGGAAGACAAGATACCTGCTTGAGAAAGTCAATTCCGAAGTTAAGGTCGTTCCCGGCAATATCTGCTATCTGGATAAAAGCACGAAGCACATGTTCGATCTCAATAACCGGGTCAGGCTCATCAATGTATCGGATTTTATGATCGAGAATACAGACCAGTTCATCGGTTTTATCTGCGGGATCATCTCGCAGGACCACGATCTTCAGCAGATGTATTTTGACAGTTTTCTCAAGATCGCTCATCTTGAAGGAAAGGACATTACCGGTACGATCAAGCGGCTCGTAAAGATCTCCAATTCATTCGGAGTCAATTTCTTCGTGAGCATCTCAATAGATGAGAAGGATGTTCCCGATGAGCTTAAGGAACTGATCGAAGTTTCTCTTTAAGAGCTTGGATCTTAGAGCTTGGATCTTGCAGCTTCGATCCGAATGCCGGAAATCGTCCGGGATCAACACGAACAGGGCCTTTGGAAGCTTAGTTTCCAAGGCCCGTTTTCGCTTCAGTACCTGAACAGAGGATACCCTAATGACGGAAAAACGAACTTCTTCCCACATCATCCCATATCGACGACCGTTCAGGCTCAATGTCGGGCTGATCATGTTCCTCATCATATTCCTGTATGTTTTCATAAGCCTTCTTAGTTATCTTACCTCGCATAGGACAGAGGTCTATGAAGTGCGCACCGGTTCCCTGTCCAACAATATGATCTATCAGGGCATCGCGCTCCGCAGGGAGGCCGTAGTCAACAGCGACTATACGGGAACGATCAATTATTACAACAAGGAAGGGGAGAGGATCCCCGTGGGTGAGCTGGCGTTCTCCGTCAACGAATCGGGGAAGATCGCCGATTATCTTGATCCAGGGGAGGATTCTTTCTTTACGGAGGAAGACTATACGCGCTTCAGGAACGAAGCGATCTCTTTTTCAAGGACATTTTCGCCGGCTGCATTCTCTGCTGTCTATGATTTCAAGAGCAGTGCCGTCAGTTCCGCGCAGAAGATCTCGAACCGGAAGATCCTCAGCGAGATACCCGATCTCAGTTCTACTTCGATCCACCCCTGTTATTCGGAGGAAACAGGTGAGATCCTGTACTATATCGACAACTGCGAGGGGATCACTTTCGAGAACCTTACGGCAGACGACTTCGACACTTCCGGATATAAAAAGAACCAGCTGACGAACGGCGCTAAGATCACTGCAGGTGATCCGGCCTGCAAGATCGTCACCGATGTCAACTGGTCTGTGGCGATCCGCGCGGCATCCGAAGAAGAAGCGGATATGCTTGTAAAACAGAGCTATATCCAGGTCCGGTTCCTGGAGAATCAGATGGTCTCCTGGGCAAGTGTATCCTCTAAGAGCGACGACGACGGCAACTACTTTGTGAACCTGCGATTTAACAATTCGATGTCTGTATTCTGTCCGGACAGATATCTGGACGTCGAGCTGCTCTCGGGACAGAGAACAGGGCTGAAAGTTCCCAACAGTTCGATCACAAAAGGGAATTTCTTCCTGGTCCCCAAGGAATATGTCATTGACGGAGCGAATGGCCAGAAAGGCGTCCTACTCGAAGTGTACACGGAGAAGAATGAGAAGAGCGTCCAGTTCGTGCCGGCAGTCCCCTACAGTGAAAATGAAGACTGCTATTATCTCGATGACAGCGTCCTGCGCGCCGGAGAGATCCTGGACCGCCCCAATTCCTCTGATCAGTTCACTCTCGGGGACCAGGCCGAGCTCATTGGCGTCTACTATATCAACAAGGGGTATCCTGATTTCAGGCAGATAACCATCAATTACCAGAACGAAGAATACGCGATCGTTGAGCCCAATTCCACTTATGGCCTGCAGGAATACGACTACATCGTGCTCTATGCGGATTCCATACATATGAACGACTACTACTGATAGGAGAGGGAAGAAACTTGATCAGAGAAAACTTAGATTCCATAGAAACAAGGATCCGGATGGCCTGCGAGAGGTCCGGCAGGGACCGAAGCAGTGTGCATCTGATCGCTGTCACGAAGACCAAGCCTCTGGAGATGCTCAGAGAGGCGTATGACGCCGGACAGAGGGACTTCGGCGAGAACAAGGTGCAGGAGATCTGCCGCAAGAAGCCGGAGCTCCCGGATGACCTCAGATGGCACATGATCGGACATCTGCAGCGCAATAAGGTCAGGCAGCTGATCGGACAGACAGTCCTTATACACAGCGTCGACAGTTACCGCCTTGCGGAAACGATCAGCGCGGAAGCTGTAAAAGCGCAGATCGTGATGCCTGTACTCATAGAAGTGAACGCGGCTAAGGAGGACAGTAAATACGGTGTTATGCCTGAAAATACCGAGGAACTTGTCAGGGCTGTGTCCGGTCTTCCGGGCATTCATGTAGAGGGGCTCATGACAATAGCACCATATACAGATGATCCTGAGACGAACAGGCCATATTTTGTGTTGCTAAGGCAATTAGCTGTTGACATTGACAATAAATGCATTGATAATGTGTCTATGGGTAAACTATCCATGGGTATGACCGGTGATTTCGAAGTAGCGATTGAGGAAGGCGCGACACATATCCGTGTCGGGACCGGAATCTTCGGAGAGCGGATCTATACCTGAATAAGCGGAATACCTGATCCAAATGTATTACGCGGAAATATCTGTAAAGGAGTAAGAACGGAAATGAGTGTAGTGGATAAGCTGATCAACGCCATGAAATTCAACGATGATGAAGATTACGACGAAGATGAGGAGTATGAGGACGATGAGTATTACGGAGAAGAGAAACCCGTGATCCGAGAGGAGCCCAGAAACTCCCGCCCTGCGCCTGCCCGTCCCGTACCTGCTGCGTCTTCTGTGAATGATGATATCGAAGAGGAGGAGGAGATACCGGCTCCCAAGCCCAGAAAGAGATTCGGCGGTCTCTCTGCTGACAAGAATGAGTCCCCTTCATCAAGGCAGCTCAAGAAACAGTATTCGGAAGCGGGAATGGAAGTCTGTATCATCAAGCCCACTTCCGTGAATGACGCGAGAGAAGTTACGGACACGCTCCTTGCCAACAGCACGGTAGTCCTTAATCTTGAAGGTCTGGATGTTGAGATCGCGCAGAGGATCATTGATTTTACATCCGGTTCCTGCTATGCCGTGCACGGAAATGTAATGAAGATCTCTCATTATATCTTTGTCATAACTCCCGCGAACGTCGATGTCTCGGGTGATATCTCAACACATACCGGCATTGACCGCAATGAGAGCAGTTCGCTCAGCATGCCTTACGGCGGCAGGTGAAGATCCCGCAGGCGGGAGGACATAAGATACGTTAAAAGATACGTTAAAAAAGCGCACCGTCATATGTCTGGTGCGCTTTATGTTTGTCATACAGGCCGTTCTCTGCAGGAGGCGTTATAACTGCCTGCTGCATTAATTGACCGGGACGGTCTGTTGACTATATCAGTCAAAAAACTATATTGAGGACAGTTTTATGAACACTAAACCGCGACGAACAGCCGCAGCGTCGGCTCTGTTCCTGATCCTGGTCGCGCTCGACCTGATTACCAAATCACTGGCTGTGAGCGCTCTCCGCGACGGGATCCATATCGATCTGATCAGAGGAGTACTGGAGTTTTACTATATTGAGAACCGGGGTGCCGCCTTCGGGATCTTTCAGGACGGAACGCTGATCCTCGGGATCATCTCCGCCATCTCCCTGTGCGTGATAATCTTTCTCTATATGAGGACGCCCGGTGACAGGAAATATTTGCCCCTGCGGCTCGTTTTAGTTTTCCTGAGCGCAGGCGCTGCCGGGAATCTCATTGACAGGGTATCGCTCCATTATGTCCGCGATTTTATCTATTTCTCCCTGATCGATTTTCCGGTCTTTAATGTGGCTGACATCTATGTGACATGTTCGGTATTTGTGCTGGCTTACCTGATCGTGTTCCATTACAGGGAAGAAGACCTTTCCTTCCTGGGAGTTAAAGAGGATCCGCATCATGAAGAACCCTGAAATAATGATCCCCGAAATGGTGATCCCCGAAACGGTAATCCCTGATAGGTACGGACTGAGCGGGCAGGAGACCGCGGACGGTGAAATAAGCAGGAAGGAGACCTTTATCGTTCCCGAGGACCTTGACAGCGAGCGCTTCGACTCTGTGATCGCTTCCTTATCAGAGGGACATTCAAGGAGCTACTTAAAGACTCTGATCAAGGACGGAAGTGTCCTCCTGAACGGCGCTGCGGCGAAACCCAGTGTCAGAGTCCGGGAGGGGGATAAGATCATTCTTGTCCTTCCGCAGAAGATGATGCCCGACATAAAGCCGGAGAATATTCCGCTCGATATCCTCTACGAAGACGAGGATCTTCTCGTCGTCAATAAGCCCAAGGGAATGGTGGTGCATCCTGCGCCGGGCCACTATACAGGGACGCTCGTCAATGCGGTCATGTATCACTGCGGGTCAAGCCTTTCCGGAATAAACGGCATTCTTCGGCCTGGCATCGTCCACAGGATCGACAGGGATACCACGGGCAGCGTCATCGTCTGCAAGAACGACGCCGCGCACATCAGTATTGCCGCGCAGCTGCAGGATCACACGATCGTAAGGCGGTATTACGCCATATTGTACGACAACATAGCCGAGGACGAATTCACGGTAGACAAGCCGATCGGAAGGGATCCCAAAGACCGCAAAAAAATGGCTGTCCGCCCTGACGGAAAAAGGGCTGTCACACATTGCAGAGTTCTTAGAAGGTTCGGGGCATATACCTATGCGGAGTGCAGGCTCGAGACCGGCAGGACCCATCAGATCCGCGTCCATATGTCATATGTGCATCATCCGCTGCTCGGCGATGAAGTATACGGCGGTTCAAGAAAATCCCGCTTTAAGACAGAGGGGCAGTGCCTCCACGCCGGCATTCTGGGATTCATACATCCCAGGACCGGGGAGTACATAGAGACGGCCGCGCCGATCCCGCAGTATTTTGAAGACATCCTCAGCAAATTAGACAACGGCGCGCTGTGATAATGTGTTTAATTATAAAAATTGCATAATCATTTCGCAGCGTTTATAATTAAAATATGTGTTCTGCATGTGTGTGCAGGCACCGGTGTAAAGCCGCATTGAGACTTTGAACTTATCACACAGCTGTTTGTACGGGAGCGCAGCAGACAGCACGAGGGCTGACGGGAGACCATATTCATGTGTTGCCCGCCGCGCAGCGCGCTTCGGAATGAGGGTACCATGAATACGGTCATCACGATAGGAAGACAATATGGTTCCGGCGGAAGAGAAGTCGGACAGAAACTTGCCGCTCATTACGGGATCAACTGTTACGATTCCGAGCTCCTCTCGAAAGTGGCGAAGGAAAGCGGATTCTGCCAGGAGATCGTCAAACAGCAGGACGAGCGTCCCACTAGCTCTTTCCTCTACAATCTGGTGATGGACACCTATTCCTTCGGGATCAGCAACACGGCATTTACGGATATGCCGATCAGCCAGAAGGTATTTCTTGCCCAGTTCGACACCATCAAGAAGATCGCGAAGGAAGATGGAGCGTGCGTGATCATCGGGCGCTGCGCGGACTGCGCGCTGCAGGATCACCCGAATCTGCTCAGTATTTTCCTGCACGCGGATGAATCCTTCCGGCTCGCCAGGGCCGCGAACTACCCGGACGTTCCCGACGCGGACAAGGCGAGCCAGGACAGGCTGCGCGAATTCATTCTCCGCAAGGACAAGCAGCGACAGAGTTATTACAACTATTATTCCATGAAGAAATGGGGCAGGGCCGACACCTACCACATGTCCCTGGATACAGGGCTTCTCGGGATCGACGGCACCGTCAAACTGCTTACGCAGGTCGTTGAAGATTTCGAGAACAGGGCATGACCGGAGGGCGGGCTTTTGTTCCAACCATTGCTGATCAGGATTTTGAGGACGTAAAGATATGAATAAAAAGACTAAAGCGGCCCTTGCAGGCCTTGCTTTTCTCGCGGGATGCGAGATCGGGATCGCGGTCCAGCTGGCGAAAATGATCCATAAGTTCACGGTAAGGGAAAGCGCGATGGACGCGCCGCTCCCGGACAGTGAAGCGGATGATGTCCCGGAAGATGCCGAAGAAGCAGTCACGGATGTTCAGGACGGTGTACAGAGTGAGACTCCGGAAACGGATAAGGAAAACGGGGAATCAGAGG
>CAMOXN010000012.1 GCA_946629175.1 uncultured Lachnospiraceae bacterium
CCGCGCCGCTGTTCAGTCATTCTCAGGCTTTCTCAAGTTCGAACCAGAACGACACGCCGTTGTCGTAGTTGATCACGCCGTATTCCTGATGCATCTGGTCCATGATGGCCTTCACGATGGAAAGGCCCACGCCGGAACCGCCGTACTGCCTGGTCCTGGCCTTGTCGACCTTGTAGAACTTCTCCCACAGGTGGGGGACAGACTCGTCCGGAATGGGACTTCCGGTATTGAACACATAGACCCGGACACAATTCTGCTTCTCTTCAAAATGAATGTCAATGACTTTTTCTCCTTCGCAGTGATTGACCGCGTTGGAAAAATAGTTGATGAAGACTTCCTCGGTCCAGAACTCATCCGCCCACACGAAGAGAGGAGGTCTCTGCTCCACGTTGACGCTTATCCCTTTCTTCTCGGCCAGCATGCCCGCGTTCTGGAGGCATCCTCCGATAAAGCCCACGATATCGAACCTTACCATGCTGAACTGCACTTTCCCGAATTCCAGCTGGTTGAGCGAGAGGAGCTTTTCGACGATCCGGTTCATCTTGTCCGCCTCGTCTACAATGACCTCGGTGTAGAAGCGCGTGCTCTCAGGGTCATCCGCGATCCCTTCCGAGAGTCCCTCCGCATATCCCCTGATCAGGGCAAGCGGCGTCTTGAGCTCATGCGTGACTCCGGAGAGGAATTCCTGGCGCATCTCTTCCGCTTTCTCTTTTCTCTCGATATCTTCCCTGAGCTCGCTGTTCGCCGTCTTGAGCTCCGAGATCGTTTTCTCCAGGATCTCCGACAGTTCATTTATGTTGTCGCCCAGCTCCGCGATCTCCGTTCTGCTCTTTCCGTTGTACTTGGCGCTGAAATCGAGTTTCTTCATTCTCGCGGAGATCTCTGTGAGCTCCCGGATCGGCCTCGTGAGCCTTCCGGCGAGGAACAGGGCGAACAGCGCGCCGGCCAGTGATATGACGATCCCGATGTAGCCCATGAACCTGTTCGCGATCGCCGAACTGTTGTGAATGCTCTCCAGCGCTGTTCTCAGAAGACAGAAGCTTCCGTCGTCCAGCACACCGAAAAGTTCCATTGACTTGAGCTCCGACCTGCTGTCATAGATGATGCTGATCCGGTAACTGTCATTGGACGCCAGTTCCCTTACAACGTAATAGCGGCTCCTCACCGTGTCCTTATCGTCCAGATCAGGCGTCTCCCCGAAGAGGTTGTCCCACATTCTCTGTCCCATAGCGGAACTGTCGGATGCGTGGAGCTTGACAGTCGTGCTCCCCGAATCCATAACGATGAGGCTGATGTTCTCGATCCCCTCAGCCCGGCCGACTACATCGTCGAATTCATCCGAATCAATGGAATTACTGACGGCGGCCGCATTGACCTCTTTGTAGATCTCTGTCAGGGCTTTCTTCTTTTCCCGGATGTAGTATCTCTCCAAAAAAGTACTGTTGATGATCCAGCACAGTCCGATGGCGCCCAGCATCAGAAAAAAGAAGATCAGCGTGAACTGGATGCGTATGGAATAACGGGCCCTTCCGGCTGCTCTCTCCCTATTGTCCACTTTCTTCACCCCCGGTGCGTCTTATCCGGCGACTCACAGCGCGTTCCGGTCAAGCCTCCAGTTTATAGCCCATTCCCCAGATCGTCTTGATCAGTTCTCCCTTGGGCCCGAGCTTGCTCCTGAGCTTCTTTACATGAGTATCGATCGTCCTGGCATCGCCGAAATAGTCGTAGTTCCAGACGTGGTTCAATATCTTCTCTCTCGAGAGGGCGATCCCGTTGTTCTCCATGAAATAAGTCAGGAGCTCGAACTCCTTGAAGCTCAGTTCGACCGGCTCTCCGTCGACCGTGACCAGATGCGCGGACTTGTCCAGTACGATCCCGCTGAGCTCTATTTTGTCATTTTCTTCCTGGGAAGTCGTCCTTCTCAGGATGGCCTCCACTCTCGCGACGAGCGTGCGGGGGCTGAAAGGCTTGGTAACGTATTCGTCGACACCGAGATCGAACCCCTTGAGCTCGTCCCTCTCGTCCGAACGCGCTGTGAGCATGATCACGGGGACCTGCGAAGATTCGCGGATCTCCCTGAGGACCTGCCATCCGTCCATTTTGGGCATCATTACATCCAAAATGACGAGCGCGATGTCCTTGTCGGCATAGAACATGTCCATTGCCTTCTCGCCGTCCCCGGCTTCCAGCACCTCGTACCCGTCCCTTACAAGAAAATCCGCCACCAGTTTTCTCATTCTCGCTTCATCATCGACCACAAGGATCTTCTGTGCTGCCATGCTCTCCTCCATGATTCAAATCTACAACGAACAGATACCGCAATGAACAGGTCCAACAACGAACGGCCTCTCATTCGAACGGTCTTATCTGCGAACATTCTCCGCAGCCCGTACCATATAAGTGAACCCCGCAAAACGGACCAGCCTTCTGCGGGGCGTATCGATCCTTTCCCGTTCCCGGGCGGTCAGACAGCCGTTCTATTTCTTCTTATAGAGCGTAAATACCGCGACGCTCCGCTCCTTCAAAGTGAACATCGGACTTATGACGAACCTGCTCTCTTCGTAGAAATACTGCTCGTCATCCGCGTCGGTATAAATATTGACGCCCCAGGCCAGTCCGCCGGAAAGAGCGGGAAGCCTGATCTGCTGCTTCTCCCAGTAAGCGTTGATCGCCATATAGACGACGTCGTCCTCGGAGTCGTCGGGAAGGCGTCCCGCAAAGAGCACGCCGAGGACCTTGTTCCCCATTCCGATCGAATGATTGTCCGGGTCTGCTCCGCAGCAGGTCACCGGCGCCAGTCCGCAGCGCGCAGGTCCCAGCGTTCTGGAAATGACAGGGTGCTTCTTCCTGAAAGCGATCACATTCTTAACGAAATTGAAGTGATCCCTGTTCAGTCTCAGGTAATCCCAGTTGAGCCAGGAGATCTCGCTGTCCTGGCAGTAACCGTTGTTATTGCCGTACTGCGTGTTCCCGAACTCGTCTCCGGAGAGGATCATGGGCGTTCCTCTGCTGCACATAAGGACCGTTATGGCGTTCCTCATCATCTTCTGCCGGAGCGCTTTGATCACGCGGTCGTCGGAATGCCCTTCGACGCCGCAGTTCCAGCTGCGGTTGTCGTCGGCACCGTCAGTATTGTTCCACCCGTTCGCCTCATTGTGCTTATGGTCGTAGGAGAACAGGTCCTGCAGCGTGAACCCGTCGTGACAGGTCACGAAGTTGACCGAGGAGCTGTACCCCTTGTAAGGCGCTTTTCCGTACATATCCAAGGAACCGGTGATCCTGGCCGCGGTCTCCGGCGCGTGCCAGTAGCTTCCCTTTAAGAAGTCGCGGATCGAATCCCTGTATCTGCCGTTCCATTCCGACCAGCGGTTGTAGGCCGGGAAACTCCCGACCTGATAAAGTCCGCCCGCGTCCCAGGGCTCGGCGATCATCTTCGTCTTCATAAGGACCGGATCCGTTGAGATCATGCGCAGGAGCGGCGGATCGCTGAGCGGAGTGCCGTCCGTATCCCTTGTAAGTATGGAGGCGAGGTCAAATCTGAAGCCGTCCACGTGATACTCTGTCACCCAGTACCGCAGGCAGTCCACGATGAACCGGCTCACCTGCGGATGATTGCAGTTGAAGGTGTTGCCGCAGCCGCTGAAGTTGTAGTAGTCTCCTCCGGGCGTCTTTGTATAGTAGATATCGTTGTCGATCCCTTTGAAAGAGAAAAACGGGCCGTTGCGGTTCCCTTCCGCAGTGTGGTTGAAGACCACGTCCAGTATCACCTCGATCCCTTCCTTTTTGAGAAGGCTGATCATCTGCTTGAGTTCTGTCCCCTCCTCATTGTATTCGATCGAGGCGGTGTACGCCGTGTTCGGCGCGAAAAAGGCAACGGTATTATACCCCCAGTATTCGAGAAGCATCTTTCCGTTGTAATTTCTGGCGTTGATGCATTCGTCGAATTCAAATATCGGCATCAGTTCCACTGCCGTGACCCCGAGTTCTTTCAGGTACGGGATCTTTTCAATGATGCCCGCGAATGTCCCGGGATACTGGACGTTCGAAGTCTTGTGCCTTGTAAAGCCGCGGACATGCATCTCATAGATGATCGTGTCCTCCATCGGCCTGCAGGGGAAATCGTTCCTGGACCAGTTGTAATTCTCTTTGACGACCCTGGAATGATAATCCGCGGGCGACTTCGCGATCCCCCAGGCGCGCTGGCCTGTCACCGCTCTGGAATAGGGATCCAGGATCAGTTTGTTCTTGTCAAAATAGAGCCCCTTCGCGGGATCATAGGGCCCGTCCAGCCTGTAGGCATACTCAAATTCCTCGCAGTCAAGGCCTGAGACGAAGATCGAATAGACGCTTCCCACCCGATAGGATTCCGGGATCTTTATGATCGCATACGGCATAGACTGCTTTCTCTTAAAGAGAAGCAGTTCACAGGACGTCGCGCCCACGGAAGCGATCGTGAAATTAACGCCTCCGCGGAGCGCTCTCGCTCCGTTGAGACGATAATTACCCGGCCGGCAGTAAAAACCCGAGATCTCATCAAGCTTTTCTTTCTTCCGGCTCTTCACTGACATACGGGCTTTCTGCGCTATATTGTTTTCGGTACTCACGCCGGACTGTCCCTCGAGGACCCGCCGGACTACGTCAAAACGCATCATAACAGATGTCCAAGCCTCTCTTGTCTGCGTTTACGGTTCAGTTCTTTCCCATAAATGAGATGTTCATACGAAGATCATTATACGGGATTCTTTACGAGCTGTTCTTTACTTCTTCCTGGATTTACGTATGGTCCGGGCGACATACTCGTCGGCTCTGTGCGTCTTCACGCTTGCAGTATCCTCTTCGTAAGCGGCGACAGCGGCTGCCATCACCGCGGTAAGCGTCCCGTCCGACTCGGCTGCGGCTACCGCGGCTGAGATCACGGCGATCAGCTCATCCTCACCCGGAGCCGGCTCGGCGGTGTTCTCGACAGCAGGCGCTTCAGCTGCTTTTACAGGTGCTGCAGCCGGTTTGGGCGCGCTTACTCCAGCCGCCTTCTTCGTTCTCCCGGCCGCTCTGTTCATGGCCGCTCCGAAGACGGTGATCACGAGCGCGAGAAGGATCAGGATCGCGAAAGTCGTTCCCATTCCCAGCACCGTGTTCATTCCGGCCTGCTGTACCTTCTCGTCCATACTGTATTCGACGTTGGTCGTGATCGCGGTGACGACGTAAGCCTGGTCAGCGCTCTCCATTGTGAACACGACGTCCGCGTCATGCCTGGAACCCTTTACCCTGACAGTGACCGTCCCGTCTTTTTTCGTAAAGGTGCAGCTTTTTCCCTCGATATCCTGTACTTCCCCGATATCCCTGAGCGCGTTCTCCCATCCGGAAAAAGCAGGTCCGTATACAGGGTCGTCCATCTGCGCCTCGGCCTGTCCCGTCTTAACGGCCTCATTCATCGCGAGGACGAACTGGCTCGCCGAGTCATACCACTGCTGGCGCTGCTCGTCAGTCAGTTCCAGCTCGGCGGGAACGGTCACGGTCTCGGAAGCGCCGCCGCATGCGGCCAGAGACAGAACGCATACGATAACGAGAAGTGTTGTGATTATCCGATTTTTCATTTGTATCCGATCTCCTTACTTCGTGCTGTGCTTCTTGGCAGGAAATTCCTCTCTCTTTGTGTAGAGCACTTCCATCGTGCCGACAAGATACTTGCGAAGATCGGCAGGTTCAATGATCTCATCCACATATCCTCTTTCCGCGGCGCATTCGATATTATTCTGAAGCGCTTCATAGCGGGCAGCGGTCTTCTCCAATTCCTCATCTTCGGGGGATCCGTCACAGAGGACGAACGCAGCCATTTTCGCGTCCATGACCCCGATCACGGAATCCGGGAACGCGATCGTGAAATCAGCCCCTGACGCTTTGCTGTTCATGACCGCATAGGCGCTCCCGACAGCATTCTTCATGATCACATTGACCTTGGGCACATTGGAGCCCGCGAAAGCGGCGACAAGCTTTCCTGCCGCGTCCGCGACCTTCTTCTCTTCGCTCTCTGTCGCGGCAAATCCGGTCACATTGGTCAGCGTGATCACGGGGATCTCGAACGCGTCGCAGAAGCGGACGAAATCAGCGGCTTTATAGCATCCGGAAGCCGTAAGGACCGTGTCATACACAGCCTTTTCTTCACCTTCCCCGTCGTAGACGGCGCTTCTGTTGGCGACGATGCCGACAGTGCAGCCGTTCAATCTGATGAACCCGGTCGCCATCTCCGGCGCGTATTCTCTCCGGGTCTCAAAGAACAGTCCCTCATCGGCGACTTCGCCCAGAACGAGCGCGGGATCCTTATAACCTGTTGATACAGAAGCACAGCTGCGGTTGAGATCGTCCGTGCATTCCGAAGACGCCTCGTCCTCGTTGTTGGAGGGAAGCATAGAGACAAGCTTTCTGATCTCGCTGATGATCTCTTCTTCCGTTCCGACGACGTCGACACTCCCGCAGGCCGCTTTGGCAGACGCGGCAGCAGTATCGTTCTTTTCTTCATGGTTGCCGGCGAGCGCATTGGGCGCGTTCACGTACAGCTTCGCGTCATTCGCCATGAAAGTGAAATCGGTGAGAGCGGGCACCAGCGCGAGGCCGCCGCCGCAGTTCCCGAAAACAGCTGTGATCTGGGGAATAAGTCCGGAGGCTTTCACCTGTCTTGCGTAGATCGAACCGAAAGCGTCGAGCGCGTCAATGCCTTCCTGCAGGCGGAAGCCTGCGGACTCCACCATTCCGATCACGGGAGCGCCGGTACGAATCGCGAGATCATAGATCGCCGTGATCTTCTTCGCGTGCATTTCACCGATGCTGCCTCCGAGTACGGAAGCGTCCTGACTGTAGACATAGACAAGAGAGCCGTCGATCAGGCCGTACCCGGTGATGACTCCGTCCGAAGGCATCCTGTCGGGATCCTGGTTAAAACTTGTCGCTCTGGCCTTTATCTTCGCGCCGATCTCTACAAAACTGTTCTCGTCGAGCAGGTCAAAGATCCTCTGTTTAGCTGTAGAAAAACTGCTCATTATTCATTCCTCCGTGTCCTTTTGCGATAAAATCACTCTTTAGTATAACATATACTGTCTGTAAACCATAAGTCATTTCTTTCGATATTAAACAACATTTATGGTCTTCACCTGATATCCCCTCAGATCTCCAGCCTTCCGTCCACCTCTTTTTCGGCTTCTTCCCTGAACTCCTCTACCCTGTCCGTTCCCGGATCGGGCAGGTCCGTTAGTGAACTGATCCCGAACGAGCGCAGGAACTGTTCGGTCGTCCCGAACAGAAGAGGCCTTCCGGGAGCGTCCTTTCTTCCCATTTCCTGCACCAGGTCAAAGCTCACGAGCTTGCTGATCGCGAAGTCGCTGTTGACGCCGCGGATATTTTCCACTTCCGCTCTGGTGACCGGCTGCTTGAACGCGATGATCGAGAGCGTCTCCATCAGCGTGTCCGTCAGGACCTGTTTCTTGGGAGCCTTCGCTATTTTGACCAGATATTCGTAGTATTCGGGCCTGCTCGAGAGCTGGACGGAGTCCTCGAAGCGGTTGAGCATGAGCCCGCTGTCAGGCGCGCCGCAGCGCTCTTCCAGGGCGCTGACCGCATTCTCCGCTTCCTCCCTCGTGATCCCGAGCGCATCGGCAAGCGTATCGATCTCAACGGAATCTCCCATCGCGAAGAGGATCGTCTCCACAGCTGCCATTGCCTTTGTTAAATCCATTGCCACCTCCATTGATCCGAGCGGGGACGTGAACGGTACACCGCCCTGCCGGATCCGTTTCAGGACCGCTCCTCGCAGGGCGGACCATCCGGCTCCAGCTCTATGACCGAGATCTCGCCGGGATTAAAGATGCGGATCGGGAGCGTGTGCATCCCGAGCCCGCATGTCACGACCATCGTGCCGCGCTTTCCGCTGTCACTCCCGCCTTCTCCGCGCGGGCTCTTCGCCCCGGCCTCGTAAAAATACTGCCCGCCGCTGTACTTGGGGAAGAGATTGGGCCTCGTCCCCATAACGCCGCCGATGAGCGGAAGGCGCATGAGTCCGCCGTGGACATGCCCGCACAGGCTCAGATCCGCTCCCCACCGGACATACTCCTCAAAATAGACCGGAGTGTGCGTGAGAAGGATCGTATAGTATGACGGGTCCGGCCTGCCGATCAGACTTTCAAGTTCTTCCCGGGAAAGACCGGTCTTCTTAAATTTCTCGTAGAACCGCATCGGAAGTTCCAGGCCCTGGAGACGGATCCCTGAATCCTCATTCCCGGCGTTCCCCGAAAAAGGATCCTCGCGCCTGTTCTCCAGAAAGACCGCGCCAATGCTTTCCATCTCTTTCCTGAAAAGCGCGTCGTACTCCCGAAGCTCCTCATAATAAGTGAGCCTGATCTCATGGTTCCCCCTGACGAACCGGACAGGGCAGATCCGGACGAGTCTTTTCATCAGCGCAGCGCTGTTCTTCATCCACTCCGCGCCGCTCTCCGCTGGCCCTGAATTCTTTCGGGAATTGCTCCAGACTTTCGATGAAACGATCAGGTCCCCGCCGACAAGGATCAGGTCCGGATGCTGTTCCGCGATCGCTTCCGCCAGTTCCTCGTTTCCGTTTCCGTAATCCTTTTCGTGAAGATCGGCGATAAAAACGATCCTGACAGGTCTTTTGACAGCCCGGGAACGCACGTGATAGCGGCGGACCACAAAACGGTGATTATCGATCACCATGACGGCAATAAAGAACAGAGCCGCCAGCAGGATCGCTATTGCAAATTTTACCATATGTCCTCCCGGCATATAACGTCAGCCTTAAGAGGTAACAAAACGGGCTGTGAAAAATAAATTTTCACAGCCCCTTTGCGTTTGCAGATCAGCGGACAGTATCAGTTATACTTTCTTTTTCTGGCCGCCTCAGACTTTTTCTTGCGCTTTACGCTAGGCTTTTCGTAATGTTCTCTTTTACGAATCTCCTGCTGGATGCCGGCCTTGGCGCAGCTTCTCTTGAAGCGTCGCAGCGCGCTGTCCAAAGTCTCGTTCTCTTTTAAGATGACACTTGACATTCTGTTCCTACCCTCCCTTCAGTCCCTTCAGTTTGACTGATTGGGTTTTTTCTATATGCTGTTCTACCAAACATACAAAGAGAATTATAGCATAAAAGGAACCACTGTCAAGCATTTTCCTCAGCTGTATTTTCTTCAGGCGAAGTCCCCGCCGCCGCTGCCGTTTCCGGCGCCGTTCCTGCTTCCGCAGGCGGTTCCGTATTCTCCTCCGCGGCTGTGGGCCCGCCTGCTTTATCGGGCTCCGCGAAAGCGCCGGGCAGTTCAGGATCTTCGGGCATCGCGTTATGGGCATAATAGTGCTTCTGCGCGTATTTGAAGCTGTCGATCAGGTATCTCTGCGCGTTCATCGCCACGTTGCTCGCGACCGCGGTCGTCTCAAAGCTGTGGAAACATCCGTGATACACCCTGAGCGATACCGGTACACCGGCTTTCTTCATCTTAGCAAAATACAGCACCGTCTCGTCCTTCAGGGGATCAAGGTCTCCGACGATCCCGCAGGCGGCAGGCATTCCGCTCAGATCCGCTTCTCTGCCGGGCGCCGCGTAGACGGGGATCTCTTCTTTCATATCTCTCAGATAAAGATCCCAGGCGGCTCTGTTCTTCCTGCTGTCCCATACCGGAGCGTTGTTCTCCCTTGAAGATTCGCTCTCCATCCTGTCGTCCAGCATCGGCGCGACTGTCATCTGGAACGCCACGCGCACATCGCCGACATCTCTTGCTCGAAGGCAGATCGCCGCCGCGAGCCCTCCGCCGGCACCGGGGCCGCCCACAAAGAGCTGGCTTCTGTTAATGCCAAGTTCGTCCGCGTTGTCCTTCATCCACAGGAGGATCCTGTAGCAGTCTTCCAGCGCCGCGGGATAAGGTGTCTCTGTTGATTTCGTGTAGTCGGGGAGAACTGCCACGCAGCTTCCGTCCCCGCACAGCATATCCACCAGAATACTCTCCTGCTCCGGTACGCCGTAAGCGAAGCCCCCGTCATGGAGCCAAAGTAGTCCCGTTGCCTCTTTTTTCTCCCGCTTCTCGCTCCGCGCGACCAGGATCCTGAGGATCCTGCCGTCGTCCCTGACGATTGCTTTCTCCTCCGCCAGTGTGTTCCAGCTCCTCCATTTTCCCTGGTATTTCCTTGTGCACTGACGATCAAATCTCTCAAATGCCGGTCCGCTCGATGCCGTATATGTCAGTTTCAGCAGCTGGGCTGACGGCCTCAGCTCCGATCGTATATCTGAAACTCGCACTCTGCTCATACTCGCCTCCATGCCGGGAGTCCGGGGATCAGTCCCGTTCCCGCGTATTTCCGTCAAATTCACGGGAACGATCCCCAATCCCGCGTGTCAAAGTCACATAAATATCAGAACAGGCGCTCTTTTTTTGAGATGCGCTTTGCCGCCCTTAAGAGCAGTTTTTTCTTTCCGGTCCCGGCGGAAGCTTTTGCTCTGCGGTCATTTCCTGCCGCGGGGCGGGAAACCTTAGCCGCAGCCGCGTCAGTGATCCTCTCCGCTCTGCTGTTCTTTTCCGCTGTTCTCCGTTCACGGAACTCCTTCTTCAGGGAGTTTCCCTGCACCATGAGCACCTCCATCGTCGCTTTGGGGAAGCTTTCCCCCCTGCGAAGCTTAACGAGCCAGTAAACGGCCAGTAAAAGATGCGCTCTCCTGATATTTTTATTCTTCTCTGATGCCATCTGTCTCATCCTCGTATTCCGGGACAGCTTCCTCCGCCCAGTCATCGAATTCGGGAGCGGGCGTATCCGTGCAGTCTTCCCCGTCCTGAACAGAGGGAGCCTCAGGATGCTCTTCCGCGCGCTCCTGAGCGGGCGGCATCATCCTCCCGTCCTCTTCCAGAGTGGAATCCGCCATCTGGATGATCACTTCATCAGAAGTCTTTCTCTCGGGGACAGGTTCCGGTGCCTCTTCGGCGACCAGTTCCACCGCCTGTCCTGCTTCAGGATCAGTATCCGTGTCATTTTCAGGGCTTTTATCATCTCCTCTGAATTTTGACAGCAAGTGTTCCCACAATTCATTGATCTTCATACTCACGGAGCCTCCGCTGCAGGCTCTCCGGTCCACGCTTCACCGCCGATCTCGCCGTAATCATAATTGAAGGTGAACACCGATCCGCTGCCCGCGTCCTCTTTGTCATCGATCCATAACATCGTCTGGGCCTCTTCATCGATCAGGAGCTTGCCGGTCCCGTCTTCATATACCTTGCTCTCAGAGGTCTTGTTCCCGTCTGCGTCAAGCACGTACTCGACCTTTTCGCCGCCGGTATATGAAATTATCCTCGTCTCCAGATCGAAATTGCCGGTCAGTGTCCATTCCGTCATCTTATCCGGGCTGGGAGTGTCTGTGATAACGGCCAGGCAGTCCGTGCCTTCCTCGCTGCCGCTGTAGATGACCATCGTGCGTTCTTTCTTATTCATATCCACATAGGGTCCCGCCCAGTTCAGCGAGGGGTTCTGGTTTTCATAGTAATTGATATCGGTCCCCTGCATCTGCTCGGCGATCACGGAGTTCATCTCTTCATCCCAGACGAAGACCATTCCCTTGGCGATATCTTCCTTGTTGTCCTTCCATGTGACCGTCGCGTCTTCCGAGATCTCGATGGTCCCCGACCCGTCGTTGTAGATCTCTTTCTCCGTTACTTCCTCCTGGTCGGTCGTTCCCCAGTCCTGAGCGAATTTATACCCGTTCTCGTAAGTGATCACATTGTCCTTGATCTTTCCTGTGAACTCCCAGTATGTATAGGCAGTCTCTTCCGGATAACCGATCGAAATATTGACGCCGTCGATCTCATCCGCCGCTTCAAAGAGTATGTAGATCCCCTTGCCGCCGTCGTCGCAGTACGCGCCTTCATATTTGAGGATAGGGTTCTCCTCCGGCTCATTTGCGGTCTCACCCGCGGCTTCCGTATCCTGTCCCTGCGCAGCTGCCGGATCGCTCGAAGTGCTCTCCGCCTTTCCGCCGCAGCCTGCCACGGACAGCATCATTGCGGATACAAGTGCGATAGCGGTCAGTTTCTTCATTTTCATGCTTTCGTCCTCCGTTCAATTTTAGTTCTGTTAAACATTTATCTTCGAGAACACCTCTCCGATGCTCTCATGGAAAGTGAGATCAGCCCACTCTTCCTGTCCTGTCGCGTCCCGGTTGACAATGATCAGGTAGCCGCCGCTGTAATACCTGACAAGGGATGCCGCCGGATAAACGGTGAGCGACGTGCCGCCTACGATCAGGCAGTCGGCTTTCCGGATCAGTCTCTCCGCGCCTTCCCAGGCATCTACCGGCAGAGATTCCCCGTACAGGGTCACATCGGGGCGGATCATTCCGCCGCAGGTGCAGTGCGGAACTGCCTCGGTGCTGTTGTAGATATGATCCTCGGGATATTTCTTTCCGCAGCGGTCGCAGTAATTGCGCAGCGTGGACCCGTGGACCTCATAGACGATCCTGCTTCCGGCTTTCTGGTGCAGGCCGTCAATGTTCTGTGTGATGATGCCGTCAAGCTTGCCTTTTTCTTCCATCTCCGCGAGCTTTATGTGCGCCCTGTTAGGAAGGCAGTGCCTGGCGTCCATCTTCTGGCGGTAGAACTCAAAGAACACCTTGGGCTCGCGATAGAGGCAGCTGCTGCTCAGAAGATATTCCGGCTGGTAATGGTCAAAACGCACATCGTGCTGGTTATAAAGGCCGTCCTTGCTCCTGAAATCGGGGATCCCGCTCTCTGTGGACACGCCGGCTCCGCCGAAGAAGGCGATATGAGCGGATTTCTGAATGATCTCATTGAGCGCCTCATATTTCTCCTCACCCTTAAGCGAGCGCAGATACGCTGCCTGTTCCCTTCTGTTGGAATACTTATCCAGATACTTCATTTCGACCTCCCTTTCCCCGGTGCCCGAGGCATGTCCCGGGCCTTTTATGCCGGATCTTAATACGCCTTATCAAGGCTCCCCGAATCCGCCGTCTCTATGACCTCGCCGGTCCCGCTGCTGACATAGTCCACCTGAATGCGTTCCGCATCGTTACCGGTATAGACATGGTACAGCGTTCCGTACATGACAAGTTCGTCGGCGGCCTGCCGCTCGGAGAGTCCGAGCTCTTCGCCGGAAACCGTCACGGTAAATACACTATAATCATCATTATACTCTATTTTTTCAATTGTTGAATCCTCAACCGCCTGAATGATCTCCTTAATGCCTTCGTCGACGGACTTTCTGAACTGGTCGAGCATCTCGTCGTGCTGGCTGCGGCTCATGACGATCGTGAGGCTTCCGTCCTCATTGAGGACCGCGCTCTCATAGCCGTTCTCTGTCCTGATCTTTTCGGCTTCTTCCTGCGTTGTCACGTTTTCGTAAACTGTTGGGATCACGAGCGTTACCGTCTCCTTTACCTTCCCGGCTTCAGAAGATGTGCCTTCGCCGTCCGCGCTTCCCGGCGCCTCTGTATCCGCGGCAGCTTCTCCGGTCTTGCCTTCTGCCGCTTCCGCCGTCTGACCTTCCAGGCCCGCCGCCTCTTCCGCGCCGGCATCCGCCGTATTTTCGCTGCCGGTCTGGGCAGCCGCCTGCGCGCCGCTCTCTCCTGCGGGCGCAGCTGTATTCTGCGCGTTCCCGCATCCTGCTAAAAGCACCATTGCTGCCAATATCAGATAAGAACTGATCTTTTTCAATATTATTCCTCCGCATTCCCGGGATATTCTCCCGCTTTGAATTTATACCCGTTTCTTCCTTCCAGGCTGCCGGCGGCATCACGCGCGGCATCCATGATCCTGTTGTAGGATTCCTCCCCTGTCTCCGTATACTGCGCTCCTTCAGGATATTCTATCAGGACGTGGAAAAGCTTCCCGCCTTCCTGCTCAAGAGTGCCCAGATAGTCGTAACCTTCTCCGGGCGGCTCCTCCGGACACTTCTCCGCAAGGACGACCGAAAAGACAAGCCCGCCGGCACCTTCCGTCGCCTCCATGCTGCTGTTCTCGACCAGATCGAGCACATATCTGCCCTCTTCCGGATCCTGAAAATAGTGACATGTCACTTCCTCTTTGCAGTCTCCTAAAGAAGTGAGCTTTATATACTGGGTGCAGATATCTCCTTCCTCCCAGAAAAGATCCATGGAAGCCTTGCGCTCTTCCTCCCCCGTCTCTTCCTTCTCGGAATCCAGGGAGAGATCCGTGTTCGCTGTCTCCGTGTCAGCCTGTTCCGCAGTGCTTCCCGTATCTGTTTCTTTCGTTTTATCCGCCTTCCCGCAGCATGTCAGAGCAGCGATCAGGCATACCGCGGCGAAAAGAAAGACGCGTCTTGTAAAGTTCATACCGTTTTCCACTTTCTTATTATTTAGCGCTTACTTTACCATCCTAACACTGACATGCCGATTATACCATAATTTTAAAGGACTGCGATACTGATGCCTCAATACCGCAGTCCGCTGATGCCGACCGATTTTCCTTTTTTACATCTGATTAAGTGCTTTCACATAAGGCTTCAGCATGAAATAATATCTGCGGCCTTTCTCTTTGCCGTAATGTTTGAGCAGTGCGTAACGCAGGGAGTTGAGGTTCTTTCTCTTGTTCTCGGCGCCGAGCAGGAACTCCGCGAGCTCACGGACGTTTTCCTCCTGAAGCGCTTCTTCCGGTTCGTCGCTGTGCCTGATGATCAGTACACAATAATACAGGAACTTTTCTTCTTTACTCCAGTTCTTCTTTTCAATGGTGGGCGCCAGGGATTTCAGTGACTTGTACACATCCTTGCCGTTCTCCCCGTAGAACTGGATCAGCTGATTATGAAGTTCCGCCAGATTCTCCATTCCGATGCAGTTGACGATCGCGGTGATCTCCTCGGGATCGGCGATGAACTCTTCCTCCTCATCGGGATCTGCGGTCAGTGTCTCCTCACCGCCGAACTGTTCACTGCTTTCTTCCGTATAACTGTCTGCGGGCGCGCTGTCACCGTGTTCATCAGGATCCTGCTCACCGGATACGTCTCCGTCGGCTTCATATTCTCCGGACTCTTCACTTTCCTGATCTTCTGATCCTGATTCTTCCGATTCGGGATCGGATCCGTCGGAACCGGATTCCTCGTGATCGGATCCTTCGTACTCATCCTCTTCGTAACAGGGCTCATCAGAGTCGGATTCTTCGGAATCATCCTCTTCGTAATCAGGCTCGTAGTAATCTGACTCTTCGGAGTCTGATCCTTCGTAATCGGCTTCTTCGTAATCGGCTTCTTCGTAATCGGCCTCTTCGTAATCCGACTCTTCGGAATCGGGACCTTCGACTTCGGGCCCGTCGGGATCATACTCTCCGGACTCAATTTCTTCCTCTGCGAAAATACCGCTGTCCGCAGCTGTTCCCCTGATATTCTTTTCCTGATGCGCCTCGTCGGGATCAGACGCCTTCGCGAGTCTTGAAAGGATCGAACTGACTTCTGCCGCGACGTCGCTTCTCCCGGTACTCCCTCTCCTGCGGCTGCCGGTCCTGCTGTCCTTCCCGGCAATCCTCTTTACGGAATACTCTTTGCGTCTCCAATACTTCACCGCCGCGTCGTATCCCGTATCATTGGTCACGATGATGAAGTCGTCTTCTTCATGCAATGCAATGAGGTAACCCAGTTCCGAGCAGAGCTGGAAATCAAGCGCGTTCGTTCCCTCATAGCATTTGATGAAAGTGACGTGTCTGTCGGATTCCTTGAGCTTGATGAGACTCTCATAGCTCATGTGCGGGCTGTTCTTTGTATAAAAGACGATCAGCTCCGCTGTCTCCGCCGGTAGGTCAAGCAGCGGGATCCAGAAATCTCCGACGTTTTCGCTGTCGATCAAATAATGCTTCATAATATATACCTGGTCGGCCGGCACGAGTGCATTATAACGCATACTCTGCCAAAATAGCAAGTACATGAATTTTACCGCTTTCCTGCCTCTTCATAACGGGGCGGGAAGATGTGAAATACGGTGAAAAAAATATCGCTTTCATCCAAATATTTAGTAATAAGTGCTATAATCACTTTAGAAATTCTGCCGTGTCAGGCGGAGCTGAAACGGCGTTCATCAGCGCCTCACACGGCGCGGACAGTGTATCGGGAGGTAACGAACAAATGTCATCCAAGATTTACGATTGCATTGAGAAGATCGGAAACTGCATCATCGGGAACAAAGAGTTCCTCACGGAACTTGACCGTGAGATCGGCGACGCGGACCACGGGATCAACATGGCGAGAGGTTTCACTGAGGTGCTGGCTGTTCTTCCCAAAGACAGCGACAATATCAGCGAGGTCCTCAAAAAGACTGGAATGACTCTTCTCTCCAAGGTCGGCGGGGCTTCCGGCCCTCTTTACGGCACAGCATATATGCAGGCGGCAAAGGCATGCGCGGGAAAGACCGCTCTGGCTCCTGAAGACGGCAAGGCCATTTTCGAGGCTGTGATCGCCGGTATCCAGAAGCGCGGCAAGGCCGTCAGGGGCGAAAAGACCATGCTCGACGCGATCATCCCCGCATCGGAAGCGTACAGCGCCGCGATCGACGGCGGCTCTTCCATCGGTGAAGCGCTCGACGCCATGTGCAAAGCGGCCGAGGAAGGCGTCGAATACACGAAGACGATCATTGCGACCAAGGGACGTGCCAGTTATCTGGGCGAAAGGAGCATCGGCCATCAGGATCCGGGCGCCACATCCGCCACATACACCATGCAGATGATCCGCGATTTTATCAAGGGGTGAACCGCTGAGGTGCATTCATATTAAAGCGGTTGAACCGGATGACGGATCGATATAACAGTGAAATATATCAAACTCAGAGGATTAAACTTATGGTAGGGATCGTAATCGTATCACATAGCTGTAAAGTTGCCGAGGGGATCTATGATCTCGTCATGCAGATGGCTTCCGAGAACGACCACATCTTCCCCGCGGGAGGACTGGAAGACGGTTCCATCGGCACCGACGCTTTTAAGATCAGGGAGGCGATCGAAAAAGCCGATACCGGAGACGGCGTCGCAGTACTGGCGGATCTCGGGAGCGGGATCATGAGCGCGGAAATGGCGATCGAGATGCTGGAAGATGATATCAGCGTGCGCATTGCGGATGCGCCCGTCCTCGAAGGCGCCGTGAGCGCGGCCGTCACTTCCACTTCCGGCGCTTCTCTCGATGAAGTGATCGAAGCCGCCGAAGAAGCAAGGACGGCATCCAAACTCAGCTGAGCGCTGTTTTGGCATGGGTGAATAAGCGCCCGTGCAGTTAATATGCGCATTTGCGGATCCCGTTATGGGGAACGGGCTCCGATCAAATAGAATGCGGTCAAATAATATGGTAATACAGGAGGTATCCAAATGAAGAAACTGATCAATGGGGTCGACAATGTAGTTGATGAGATGCTCCGTGGAATGACTGCGGCGCATCCGGAATACGTCGAGCGCGTGGAAGGCACGGATGTCGTCATCCGGACCGGAGCTAAGAAGACAGACAAGGTCGTCCTGATCTCGGGCGGCGGTTCCGGACACGAACCCGCGCACGGCGGATTTGTCGGAAAGGGCATGCTCGACGGAGCGGTCGCAGGAGCGGTATTCACCTCTCCCACGCCCGACCAGGTCTATGAGGCGATCAAGGCTACAGAGTGCGGCAAAGGCGCCCTTCTCATCATCAAGAACTATACCGGCGACGTGCTGAACTTCGAGATGGCTGCCGACATGGCAAGCGACGAAGACATCGAAGTCGCGCAGGTGATCGTCGCTGACGACGTCGCTGTGGAGAACAGCACATGGACCACCGGCCGCAGAGGCATCGCGGGAACGATCTTTGTACACAAGATCGCCGGAGCCAAGGCTGAGGAAGGCGCGAGCCTCGAAGAGGTCAAGGCAGTCGCCGAGAAAGTCATCGCGAACGTGCGCTCCATGGGCATGGGCATCCTGCCCTGCACGGTCCCGGCTGTCGGAAAGCCCGGATTTGAACTCGCTGAAGACGAAGTCGAGATCGGCATCGGTATTCACGGCGAGCCCGGCACCCACAAGGAGAAGATCAAGACCGCCAATGAGACCGTAGACCATATGCTCGGCAAGATCCTCGCCGAGGGCATCTACAACAAGGGCGACGAAGTCGCGGTCATGGTCAACGGAATGGGAGCGACGCCTCTTAGCGAGCTCTACATCGCCAATCTCGAGGTCTCCAAGGTCCTCGCTGACAAGGGCATCATCGTCAAGAAGACTCTGGTAGGCAACTACATGACCTCCCTGGATATGGCCGGCTTCTCGATCACCCTTCTCAAACTCGACGATGAGCTCGAGGCGCTGCTGAACGCTCCCGCTGATACACCCGCGTTCCGTCAGTTCTGATTCCCGGGCGGCATGTTCGAAACGGCGGATCAGATGATCCCATGGCCCGTCCTGCGTGTGCCCGAAGGCAGAAACACGGGCTTATGACCGACAAAACGCAGAGCCGGCAGATCTTTCGTCTGTCGGCTCTTTGATATGACTACACAACTTACGGGAAAGAAAAACATGGATATACAGATCTTATTGTTCCTGCAGAACTTCAGAAATGGCGCCGGGAGCTTTCTCACCACTCCGATGGTACTGTTCACCGACATTGCTGCCTACGGTTCGCCGATATGCGCCATTATAATCTACTGGGCTGTCAGCCGTTCTTTCGGCTACTGGCTCATGGCAAATGTCGCTTCCGGATTCTTTGTCAACAATGTAATAAAGCTTGCCGCCTGCATATACCGTCCCTGGATCCGCTCACCGCAAATCATACCGCCGGAGAAAGCGCTGAAAAGCGCCACAGGATATTCCTTTCCCAGCGGGCATACGCAGGTAGCGTCTTCTTTTTTCGGTGCCTGTGCGGTCCGCTTGGATGGTGACCGCAGACCTCTCCGCGCTGTGTGCGTCCTGTTCATCCTTCTCACCGGCTTCTCCCGCTGTTTTTTAGGTGTCCATACACCGCAGGATGTACTGGTCTCAATGGCCATAGCTGCTCTTCTTATTTGGGCTTTAGGGATCCTGTTCACGAAGATCAGTGAAAATCCTTCCCTGCTCTATTATGCGGTCGCTGCCGGGATCGTTATCTGCGCTGCCGCTATTCTCTATTTTTACATGAAAGCATACCCTGTCGAGTATCTTGACGGCAAGCTGATCGTCGATCCGGAGGACATGGCTATGGACGGCTATACGGCTGCCGGCGCGATGCTCGGGTTTCTGATCGGAACCGCGGTCGAAGTGCGTTTCATCCGTTTCAGTACGGAGTGCACGATCCCGCGGAAGATCCTTCGCGTTCTGACGGGCATCCCGATCCCTGTCCTGTTCCTCACGCTGTTAAAGCCGCTCATATATGGTGCGATCGGCAACGGACCGGGACATGTGCTCGTTTACGGGCTCATACTGTTCTATATCGTTGCGCTGCATCCGGCGCTGTTCACAGCCGTGGAGGCGAAACAGGCGCAGGCATGAATAAGGGGCGGCATACCTTGCCGCCCCTTAAGAACGTTTATATCAAATGTCCCTTAACCGATTCACTCCAGCACTTTATTGATCGAATCCTGGATCAATGCATACGATACGATCCCAAGCCCGAAGATCCCGAGGATCAGGTACAGGATGCCGCTGGAAGCGTTGATCTCACGGATCTCGTCGCACTTCTGGCCCATCTTGTAAAGCCAGAACAGGCCGTATATCCCCAGCGTTACGATGGTCAGAAAGACTACCATTCCGCCGCCCGGCGCGATCGGGTCCTGCGCGAGCTCGTTCACGTCGTTGTTGAGCCTGCTCATCCAGACAAGCCCGTAGATCCCGAACGTGACAAGCGTCAGAATGATGCACAACGCGATGTTCCTCGGCGCTACGCTCGTATAGATGATCTCTTCACCGCGGTCATACGGCCGGCTGCTCCTGCCGAAAGCATCTTCGAAATGACCGTTCCCGAAAGTCTCCTTTTCCGCAAGCGGCGCCCCGCAGGAAATGCAGAACTTGTTGTCCGCATCATTGGCAGTGCCGCAGTGTCCGCATATTTTCTTACTCATATCTCAGGTATACCTTTTCTCTGTAACAATATCCCGGGCAGGCGCTCATCTCTCCTTGAAAGCATCCGCGAAATCTTTAATGAACTCTGCGGTCCCCGCGATGCCGAGCTTGCTGGAATTGACGATCAGGTCATAAGCACGTGAATCGCCCCACTTTGTCTTGCTGTAATAATTGTGATAAGCGCGGCGGAATCTGTCCGTCTCCTTGCGCTCTTCGTCGGCTTCCTCCAGCGGGATCTGCCTGATCCCGGCAAGCCTGCGGTTCTTATCCTCCTCGTCGCCGACAACGAAGATACGGATCACATTCGGATTTCCCGCCAGCACGGAGTCCGCGCACCTTCCGACGATCACGCAGCTCTCGCCGCTTGCGGCGATCTGTCTGATATAGTCAAAAGTCATCCTCGCCACATTGCTCTCGGGTGACTCCTCGTATCCTCCGATCCTTCCGGTAAAAGGAAATCCCGCAGGTTTCTCGTCGAGCTTTTTCACATAGCTCCTGTTGAAACCACCGAGCTTAGCGGTGCCTTCCACAAGGCGCTTCTTGTCGTAGCAGGCGATCCCCATCGCGTCCGCGACCTTCTTGGCAATAGCGTGGCCGCCGCTCCCTGATTCCCTGCCTATCGTGATGATGATCTGTTCTTTCATGATCGATACCCCCATTTCTTTGTTCATGGGACCGGGAGAACAGCACTCCCGGATCGTTGTTGTTCTATATCATTATTATATCAGACTCTCGCCAAAATAGGCACATATTCTTATGATCTGTCTGTCTGCGCGTCTTCGAGGAGCGCTGCGATGCCGTACACAGCCAGCGTGCAGACCCTGCTTGACAGTGCTTCGATATCCTCCTTCATTCCGCTTTCGAACCATCTCTGGTAAACGGATACCATGCCGGCGACGATATACTCCAGCATATATTCCACAAGTTTGCTGTCCATCGGGATCTGCGCCGCATACAGCGTCATCACCCGCTCTTTTAATGATGAGATGATCTTCTGCAGGAAGGAGTTCTGGTTCCGGTTCGTCAGGATGCTCCTGTAAAAATCCAGGTCGGATGTGATGAGTCTGGCTAAAGTATTGAAAGTCGTCTGCGGGTCTTTAAGGAGAGTGTCAAAATCGAGCCGGCGCAGGGTCTCATCGAACCGGGCTACGATCTCATCCTCCATTTCCTCCGCCACCATATTGACGCTGCTGTAATAATTGTAGAATGTCTTGCGGTTGATCTCTGCCGCTTCCGCGAGCTCCGTGACCGTGATCTCTTCGATCGGCTTGCCGGCGAGGAGCTTTGTCATAGCCGCGTGGATTGCCCTCTTTGTTTTCACGATCCTCTTGTCCATATTTTACCCATCCTCAGGTCTATCTGTGTATTATGATACATGTTTCCGCATCGTTGTAGTTTCTTATACAATCTCGGCAAATATTATGGTTGCCTAATGTTAGGAATCATTTGTATAATAATACACAACTGTTACCTTTGTCCACATTTATGGAATTATATCGAACACAACGGAGATTCATTATGAGCGATTATATTATCTGCATCGACGCGTCCGTCGATATTGAGCAGAAATTCATTGAAGATCACGGTGTCGTGATCATCCCTATGGAATACATGATCGGCACGGAAGAAAGGCTGATGGAGAAACGGCTGACAGACGAGCAGCTCCTTGAATTCTATGACGCCATGCGCAAGGGAGAGATCACGCACACCAGTCAGATCACGCCCTTTACTTACCACCAGGTCTTCAAGAGGGAGGCCGGACTCGGACATGACATTCTCTACATCTCATTGTCCGGCGGCCTGAGCAGCACTTACGCTTCCGCCCTCTCAGCAGCAGAGGATACAATGGACGAATTTAACGGGATCAGCATCGAAGTCGTCGACTCTCTTGCGGCGACAGGAGGTATGGGACTCATTCTGATGGAGGCTGTAAGGAACAAAGAGAAAGGGATGAGCCTCTCCGAGAACGCAGCCGTCCTTCGGGAGAATGCCCGCAAGGTCTGCCACTGGTTCCTTGTCGACGATCTCAAGTACCTTCGCAGGGGTGGCCGGATCTCCGCTGCTACCGCAGTCGCAGGGACCGTGCTGAACATCAAGCCCATCCTTAAGATCGCTGACGACGGAACTCTGATCAGCATCGCCAAGAAGCGCGGGCTCGCGAAGGCCTCCTCTTTTCTTACGGAGTGCTATGCTGCTGCTTTGGATCCTTCCCTTCCGGGCGATGTGATCATCGCCCATGCTGACTGCGAGCACGAGGCAGAAGCCATCCGCAGCCGCATCCTTTCGATCAACCCTGACGCGCAGGTCCAGATCTGCGGACTCTGCCCCGTGATCGGCGCGCACACCGGTCCCGGCATGGCGGCAGTCATTCACTGGGGGAACAGGGATTACCTGTGAACAGCGTGACAGTTCGCTGATCCATAATAAAGGCATAGTTTAAGACCGGCCATATACACATCGGAGGCTCACGTTCCTAATGCTCTCCGATATGTATATGACCGGTCTTTTTCTATGCCGCAAATGAAACTAAGCGAACTGTCACGCGGTTCACTTAATCCTCAAAGTCGAAATTGTCCGTGTTATTCTCTTTAAAAATATTGTAGACTTCCTCGATGATCTCATCATCGCACGAAACAAGCTCGAGATCGTCTCCCTCATCGGATTCGATCTTTAAGATAGAGACCTCGTCATCGTCATCCTGGATCAGAACGACATAGCGTTCCCCCTCGTATTCAACTGTATCCAGTAATTCATACTCCTGCTCTTCTCCGTTCTCGTCCACCAGAATAATGATATCCTCCATATGATCCCCCTTCTTAAAATGAAAGAACTTTGCCGCAAGGCAGTCTGTATCGAAACTCCGACTGTGTATATTTTAACACTTTTTTGGTATTTTGGAATATACGCTGTGCATTTCTAATATAATTCTAAAAATTATATAATGAAAGTCTGAATAAATATATGCTGAAATCGTTTTCATATCGTATTATTGTAGCGTAACTTGTAAGCTTTGCATTTTCATTTGAGAGGGAAAAAAAATGGCAAAGAAAAATGGTGGAGGCGGATCACAGGCATTCGCAATCGCACAACAGATCGGTAAGTCGTTGTTCCTGCCGATCGCAGTATTACCGCCGGCAGGTATCCTGCTCGGTATCGGAAGTTCGTTCACGAACGCAACGACGATCGCAACATACGGTCTGTCCGGCATCCTTCATGAGGGCAATCCGCTCTACATGTTCTTCCAGATGCTCGCAGGCGCAGGCAATGCCGTATTCGGCAACCTGGCTCTGATCTTCGCACTGGCGGTCGCGCTCGGCATGGCCAAGAAAGAGAAGGGCGTCGCTGTTATGTCAGCCGCGATCTTCTATCTGATCATGCTGACGACCATGAACGTGCTGCTCCAGATCGATGGCTCCATCCTTGCTGACGGAAGCATCGGCCCCAACGTCAAGGACGGCGCTATCGCAAGCGCGCTGGGTATCCAGACACTCCAGATGGGCGTATTCGGCGGTATTCTCGCAGGCCTTCTGGCTGCATTCACCTGTAACAAATTCTACAAACAGGTGCTGCCCCAGTCGCTCGCATTCTTCTCCGGCACGCGTTTTGTTCCGATCATGTGCATGGTCTTCGGTATTTTGACCGG
>CAMOXN010000013.1 GCA_946629175.1 uncultured Lachnospiraceae bacterium
AAAACTTGCGCCTGTGCCCAAACGCCTATGCCGGCGCGACCGGCACCGCTAAAAAAGTCATCCGTATGCCCCCTTATGAGCAATGCGAAAAGTTTTATAGAAAGCATCTTGACAAAGTCAGAAGAGGTGTTATAGTAGTTATAGAACAGACAGACAACAAAGAAGAGTACTGTGCCGCCGGCGTTTCCGGCGGCTGTTCTTAGAAAATAGAAGGAGGAAAGCTTAATGAACATTCAGAAATTTACACAGAAGTCCATTGAAGCTGTCAACAAATGCGAATCACTCGCGTATGAATACGGGAACCAGCAGCTCGAGCAGGAGCATCTGCTGTACAGTCTTTTGACCATTGAGGACAGCCTGATCCTGAAGCTGATCCAGAAGATGGGGATAGAACCGCAGGATTTCACGGAGAGAGCGGAATCGGCGCTCGCAGGCGTGAACAAGGTACAGGGAGGCGACTCCCGCGTGTACGTGAGCGGCGACCTGAACAAAGTGCTCATAGGGGCAGAGACGGAAGCGAAACAGCTCGGCGATGAGTATGTGAGCGTGGAGCACCTGTTCCTGGCGCTCATCAGGAACGCGAGCAGGTCGGTGTCGAAGCTCTTTAAGGAATACGGCATCACGAGGGAAAGGTTCCTGAAGGCGCTCTCTTCAGTGAGAGGCAACCAGCGGGTCGTCTCGGACAACCCGGAGGCTACTTATGACACCCTCGCCAAGTACGGAGAGGAGCTGGTCGAAAAGGCCCGCGAGCATAAGCTCGACCCTGTGATCGGAAGGGACGCGGAGATCAGGAACGTGATCCGGATCCTCTCCAGAAAGACCAAGAACAACCCCGTCCTGATCGGTGAGCCCGGCGTCGGTAAGACCGCCGTCGTAGAGGGGCTCGCGCAGAGGATCGCTGCGGGCGACGTTCCCGAAGGGCTCAGGGACAAGAAGATCTTCTCCCTCAACATGGGCTCTCTTGTGGCGGGGGCGAAATACAGAGGGGAATTTGAAGAGCGTTTGAAAGCCGTGCTCGAGGACGTGCGGCAGAGCGACGGAGAGATCATCCTCTTCATCGATGAGCTGCATACGATCGTAGGCGCGGGCAAATCGGAAGGCGCGATGGATGCAGGCAACATGCTCAAGCCCATGCTCGCAAGAGGCGAGCTGCACTGCATCGGCGCCACGACGCTCAAGGAATACAGGCAGTATATAGAGAAGGATGCTGCGCTGGAAAGACGTTTCCAGCCGGTCATGGTGGACGAGCCGACGGTAGAGGATACGATCTCTATCCTGCGCGGACTCAAGGAGCGGTACGAAGTCTATCACGGCGTGAAGATCATGGACAACGCGCTGGTGAGCGCTGCGGTGCTCTCGAACAGATATATATCGGACAGGTTCCTGCCCGATAAGGCGATCGACCTTGTGGACGAGGCCTGCGCGCTGATCAAGACCGAGATGAACTCCCTGCCCACGGAACTCGACGAGCAGCAGAGGAAGATCCTCCAGCTGGAGATCGAGGAGACCGCGCTTAAGAAAGAGGATGACAAGCTCAGCCGTGAGCGGCTTGAAGTCCTGCAGAAGGAACTGGCGGAACTCAAGGACAGCTTCGCTGCCCAGAAGGCGCAGTGGGAAAATGAAAAGGCAAGGGTGGACCGGCTCTCCAAGATCCGCGAGCAGATCGACCAGGTGAACGGTGAGATCCAGAAGGCGCAGCAGGGCGGCGACCTGAATAAGGCAGCCGAGCTGATGTACGGGACGCTCCCTTCCCTTCGCGCGCAGCTGGCGGAGGAAGAGAATAAGATGAAGGACGGTATGTCCCTTGTTCACGAGCGTGTGACGGAGAACGAGATCGGCCGCATCGTGTCACGCTGGACCGGAATTCCGATCAGCAAGCTGACCGAGAGCGAGCGCAGCAAGACCCTTCATCTGGATGAGGAACTGCACAGAAGAGTGATCGGACAGGACGAAGCGGTAACGAAGGTCTCCGAAGCGATCCTTCGCAGCAAGGCGGGGATCAAGGATCCTACGAAGCCCATCGGTTCCTTCATGTTCCTCGGACCCACGGGCGTCGGCAAAACAGAGCTTGCCAAGGCTCTCGCCCAGGCCCTGTTCGATGATGAGAAGAACATCGTAAGGATCGACATGAGCGAGTACATGGAGAAATTCTCCGTGTCGAGGCTGATCGGAGCGCCGCCCGGATACGTCGGATACGAGGAAGGCGGACAGCTGACCGAAGCAGTCCGGCGCAAACCGTACAGCGTCGTGCTTTTCGATGAGATCGAAAAAGCGCACCCGGATGTCTTCAACGTGCTCCTGCAGGTCCTCGACGACGGACGCATCACGGATTCCCAGGGAAGGACCGTGGACTTTAAGAATACGATCCTGATCATGACTTCTAATATCGGCGCGCAGATGATCCTTGCGGATCTCGAGGATGATAAAGGGCCGAAAGGTGAGATCACGGAGGAGACGCAGCAGAGCGTCATGAACCTTCTGCGCAGCCACTTCCGCCCCGAGTTCCTCAACAGGCTCGATGAGATCATCCTCTTCAAGCCTCTGACCAAGGACAATATCGCGGGCATCATCGACCTGATCATTGCCGACCTCAACAAGAGGCTCGATGACAGGCAGATCACGATCAGGCTGACGGATGAGGCCAAGCAGTTCGTAACGGACGCGGCATACGACCCGTCCTTCGGCGCAAGGCCGCTCAAGAGATATATTCAGAAACATGTGGAGACGCTCTCCGCAAGGCTCATACTGAAGGATGAGGTCGAAGAGGGCGACATCATCGAGATCTTCGTCAATGACGGAGCGCTGGATGCCCGTGTAGTTAAGCAATAACGAAACGCGTTTTTTCAGGCGGACCGCGAGACTGTAACAGTCTTGCGGTCCGTTTTTTTGCGCGAAGCAATGAGCCATGCGTGGACGGGATGAAAGACAGACGCCGGGTGCTTGCACACAGGCGGATGGAATTCAACCCGGACACATACGGCGAACGCCGCGACAGTGAGAGGCCGGAGGCCTCGAACCTGTCGTCATGGATCATTGAGCCGTCAGTCGGGCAGGAGTATCCTGCCCGATTGTATATATTAAAAAACTTGTTTTATATGAAAGAGAAATAGTGTAAAATTTAACAAAGAGCCAATTGGATTAAAAAAGGTCCATAGTTACATAAAACACGGCAACAAATCAGATGCAACCGGAAAGGAGATGGGTACGATGGCTAATATGGCTTTTCGGGGGACACCCAAACAGGAGCGCGAGCTTCGCAGATTTATCAGGAAGCATAAGGAACAGCCCGGCGCGTTGATGCCGGTGCTGCAGGAGGCACAGGGCATCTACGGTTATCTTCCCAAAGAGGTGCAGCAGATCATCGCGGATGAAATGGGAATACCGCTGTCACAGGTCTTCGGCGTGGCGACGTTCTATTCCCAGTTCACACTGACACCCAAGGGAGAGCATACCATCAGCGTATGTCTCGGAACAGCCTGCTATGTGAAAGGCGCTGACAAGATCCTCGCCGCGATCGAGGACAGACTCGGGATCAAGGCAGGAGAGTGCACGCCTGACGGACTGTTCTCCATTGACAGCTGCCGCTGTCTTGGCGCGTGCGGACTTGCTCCTGTCATGACAGTGGACGGAGAAGTTTACGGAAAGTGCACGCCGGAGTCTGCGGTAAAGATTGTTGAATCCTATTATGAGGAGGTGTAAGCCATGACAATGACAATAGACAGGCTCACTGAGATCAAGAAAAAGAATGAAGAGCTGGTCATGGTCCGCAGGCTGGTAGCTTCCAAGGCTGAGGAGATGGCCAAGCACACGGCTTACCGCAAGCAGATCCTGGTCTGCGGAGGAACCGGATGTACCTCTTCCGGAAGCCACAAGGTCGTTGACGCGCTCGAGAATGAGATCAAAGAGAAGGGACTTAAGGATGTCCTGATCGTCAAGACCGGATGTTTCGGGCTCTGCGCTCTCGGCCCGGTCGTGATCGTGTATCCGGAAGGATGCTTCTATTCACAGACGACGCCGGAAGGCGCGAAGCGCATCATTAACGAGCACATCATCAACGGAATGATCTGCAAGGATCTTCTGTATCCCGAGACGGTACACGCTGACGGCGAGATCCTGCCCCTGAGCAAGACGAATTTCTACGCCAAGCAGATGAGGATCGCGCTCAAGAACTGCGGTGTCATCGATCCCGAGAACATCGAGGAGTATATCGCTCTTGACGGCTATAAAGCGCTGCACAAGGTCCTGACGGAAATGACGCAGGACCAGGTCATTGACGTGATGCTGGCATCCGGACTTCGCGGCCGAGGCGGCGCGGGATTCCCCACAGGCAGAAAGTGGGCGTTCTGCAAATCGTCGAAGGGCGATATCAAGTATGTGTGCTGTAACGCCGACGAAGGCGACCCGGGCGCGTTCATGGACCGTTCCATTCTGGAAGGCGACCCGCATGCCGTGATCGAAGCGATGGCGATCGCCGGTTACACGATCGGAGCAAGCCAGGGTTATGTCTATGTAAGAGCGGAGTATCCCATTGCCGTCGAGCGCCTTAAGATCGCGATCGGCCAGGCGAGAGAGTACGGCTTACTGGGCAAGGACATCTTCGGCACAGGCTTCAATTTCGACATTGAGATCAGGCTCGGTGCAGGCGCATTCGTCTGCGGCGAGGAAACGGCCCTGATGACCTCCATTGAAGGCAAGCGCGGCGAGCCGCGTCCGAGACCGCCGTTCCCGGCTGTCAAGGGCCTCTTCGGAAAGCCTACCGTTCTCAACAACGTTGAGACATATGCCAACGTGGCGCAGATCATCCTCAAGGGCGCTGACTGGTACTCCTCCATCGGTACGGAGACGTCCAAGGGCACCAAGGTGTTCGCGCTCGGCGGAAAGATCACGAACGTCGGCCTTGTGGAAGTTCCCATGGGAACAACACTGCGCGAGATCATAGAAGAGATCGGCGGCGGTATCCCGAACGGCAAGAAATTCAAGGCGGCGCAGACCGGCGGACCTTCCGGCGGATGTATCCCGTCTGTCCACATTGACACTCCGATCGACTATGAGAGCCTTGCCCAGATCGGATCCATGATGGGATCCGGCGGACTGATCATCATGGACGAGGACACCTGCATGGTCGATATCGCTAAGTTCTACCTGGAATTCACATGCGAGGAGTCCTGCGGCAAGTGCTCACCCTGCAGGATCGGCACAAAGCGCCTTCTGCATCTGCTCGACGACATCACGAAGGGACATTCCACGATGGAAGACCTGGACAAGATCGACGAACTCGCCGCGCACATGAAGGTCTCCTGCCTCTGCGCGCTGGGCCAGACAGCATCCAACCCTGTCGTGTCCACGCTCAAGTATTTCCGCGAGGAGTATGTGGATCACATCAAGAACAAGAGATGCGCGGCCAAGAAGTGTAAAGATCTGCTCCACTATGTGATCGATCCCGACAAGTGCAAGGGCTGCACGCTCTGTTCCAGAAACTGCCCTGTCGGCGCGATCAGCGGCAAAGTGAAGGAACCTCATTATATTGACAAGAGTGTCTGCATCAAGTGCGGCCTCTGCAAACAGAACTGCAAGTTCGAAGCAGTCTATCTGGATTAAGGAGGGATCTGAACGTGAAAAAAATGATTAACTTAAAGATCAACAACATTCCGGTCACCGTTCCGGAAGGCACGACTGTCCTGCAGGCTGCCAAACATGCAAATATTGAGATCCCTTCACTGTGTTATCTCAAGGATGTCAACTGTATCGGCGCCTGCCGCGTCTGTGTGGTGGAGATCAAGGGAAGGCGCGGACTCACCGCCGCGTGCACATATCCTGTTGAGGAAGGTCTGGAAGTATTGACCAATACTGCGATGGTCCGCAAATCCAGAAAGACGACCCTCGAGCTGATCCTCTCCACACACCACAAGAAATGTCTCTCCTGCGTGAGGGGAAATCACTGCGAGCTGCAGAAGCTGGCTTATGATTACGGTATCAATGAAGATCACTTCAAGGACGACGAACCCCAGTACGAGATCGACGATTCCACGCCTTACGTTGTTCGTGACAACAACAAGTGCATCCAGTGCCTGCGCTGCGTCTCCACCTGCAACAACGTGCAGCAGATCGGCGCGATCGGACAGATCCGCCGCGGTTTTGACGTGCGTGTCGGTTCTCCTTTTGATAAAGGACTGGATACGACCAGCTGTGTGGGATGCGGACAGTGTATCGTTTCCTGCCCTGTAGGCGCGCTCTATGAGAAGAGTAACATCGACGATGTCTGGGATGCGATCGCGGATCCCAATAAGCATGTCGTATTCTTCACCGCGCCTTCCATCGCAGCCACGCTGGGTGAGTGTTTTGACATGCCTCCGGGAACTCATGTGGAGGATAAGATGGTACAGGCCATCCGTATGCTCGGAGATGTCAAGGTGTTCAATATGAACGTGACCGCCGACCTCACCATCGTGGAGGAAGCGAATGAGCTTATAAACCGTATCACATCCAACAAGCTTGACAAGCCCCCGCTGCCGATGTTCACATCCTGCTGCCCCGGCTGGATCAAGTTCATGGAGCACAATTATCATGACCTGCTGCCGAACCTTTCCACCTGCAAATCCCCGCAGGGCATGTTCGGCGCGCTGCTCAAGACATACTACTGCCAGAAGAACCACATCGATCCCAAGGATCTGTTCGTGGTCAGCGTGATCCCCTGCACAGCGAAGAAGTTCGAGGTGGAGAGACCTGAGCTCACCATGAAGGGACTGCCCGATGTGGATGTGGCGCTCACTACCAGAGAACTCGGCCGCATGATCATGGGCGCAGGTATTTCCTTCAAGGATCTTGCCGGTGAAGAGTTCGACAATCCCTTCGCGATCGCGTCCGGCGCAGGAAAGATCTTCGGCGCTACCGGCGGCGTAATGGAAGCGGCTCTGCGCACAGCGGCCAACATTCTTGACGGGACCAATGAAAAGGTCGATTTCATGGATGTCCGCGGTACCACAGGCATCAAGGAAGCGACTTACCGCATCGCCGGCAAGGAAGTGGATGTATGTGTCGCCAGCGGCCTCGGCAATGCCAGAAAGGTCGTGGAGATGATAAAGAGCGGCGAGAAGAACTATCTCTTCGTGGAGATCATGGCATGTCCGGGCGGCTGCATCAACGGCGGCGGTCAGCCGATCCAGAGAGATTATGTCCGCAACTGGGTGGATCTTAAATCCCTCAGGTCTGCTGTCCTGTATGATTCGGACAAGGAAAACGAGATGCGCCGTTCGCATGAGAGCCCTGTTGTACAGATGCTGTATGACGAGTTCCTCGAGAAACCCGGCAAGGGCAAAGCGCACGCGTTCCTGCACACGCATTATACGCCCAGAGACTGAACATAAGGCTGAAACGGTATCTGAACCGGGGGAAAGAGTCCCCCGGTTCTTTCCATGTGGGCAAAAAAAGGACAATGCGGAGAAAATCCTGTAAAACAGGTTGATAGTTTGCACAATGACAGGTATATTGGGCATAGTGTGAAAATTAGTATTCGTGCTTTTAGAGGCACGAAATCTCTATATTTTGGTTACTTTTTGAATAATGATGGAAGATATGGTGGAAAAGCGAAACTCCAATGTTTCGGATGCTGTCGTGATCGGCACCGGTCCCGCAGCATTGAGGTTTTACCAAAAACTGAATAAAAAGAAGAGACAGCGCTATCACATCATCGGGTTCATCGGAGATGAAAATGCGGAGCTCCCTGCTCCCAGACTCTGCGGAATGGAGGAACTCTCTTCCTGTCTTCTCAATGTGAAAGCGGATGAGATCATCATTGCCACAGAGGCGGATCAGGTCTATCTGGTCCCTGACATCATTTCTATCTGCGAGGGCAGGGGACTGCGGTATACGATCAGTTCGGCCGAGCAGTTCCCGGGACCGGCGCCTCAATTGAATCAGTCGGGATCCGCGACCGGCCACCGGATCTCAAAACGAAGCAAGCTGAACAGCACTTTCTGGCGCTTTACGAAGAGGACTTTTGATATCCTTGTGAGCGCCCTGCTGATCCTGCTGACACTGCCGATCATGCTTTTGATCGCGATCGGCGTCAGGTTCTCGGGAAAAGGAACGGTACTGATCCGGGAGAGGATCATCGGCAGGCGCCGGAAGCCGTTCATTATGGTGAAATTCAGAAGTACGGAAGCGGTGCCTGAGGAAGGACCTGCAGAAGATTTCTTGGATGAGGATGACGTATCCGGAGAAGGTGTATCTGAAAATGAAGCATCTGAAGAAGGCGTATCCGAAGAAGGCGTATCCGAAGAAGATGTATCCGGGAAAGCGTCTTCAGATGGAAAATCCTCAGTGTCGTCTTTCCGCTTATGGCTCAGAAATACGAAGCTGGATCTTCTGCCCAGGCTCTTCAATATTCTGACCGGGGCAATGAGTTTTGTGGGCCCGCATCCCGAACCGCGCGAGTTCATAAGGAAATACAGGAATTCGCTGCCCGGCTTCATGCAGAGGTACCGGATGCGCCCCGGCCTGATCGGATGGGCGCGTCTGATCGGTCTGCGGCGGGATGACGCAATCCCGGAAGAGGAACGGATCCGCTATGACCTGTGGTATGTCGCCAACTGGTCGCCGCGGCTGGATCTGAGCATCATCAGAAAGACCCTGTTCGATAAAAAGACATACAGCGAAGCCGCTGAGGAACGCAAGAAAGTCGAAGAAGCGCGCAGCAAAGCGGAAGAAGAGCGCAAAGCGGCGGAAGAAGCACGAAAGACTGCGGAAGAAGAGCGCAAGGCGGCCGAAGAGGCCCGCAGAGCGGCTGAAGAGGAGCGCAAGGCGGCAGAAGAGGCACGCAGAGCCGAGGAAGAGGAGCGCAGGATCGCCGAAAAGGCGGAAAGGCCCATTCCCGAGACCGTACCTGAGGCGATCGCGGCTGCCAACAGCGTCATTACGAAGAAAGTCCTCAGCAGAGGTGAAGTGGTGCTCGCGGTAGCGGGATATTTCGGGCGTCCGCTAATGATGCTGCTGGCGGTGCTCGTGATGCTCTATTACCTCTGCTACAGAGTCGATCCCTTTGTTTCGCTGACCATGTATGTTCCTCTTGAGGTCGTAAGCCTCATCCTGTTCATTACAGCAGCAGTCCTGTCGATCAAAAAGAAGACTGCGATCACGGTCATCCTGTTCTGCAATTTCCTATGGATGGTCCTGACGAGGATCCTGCACGACGACCTTACGGTAACACCCCACGGGGTGTGCTATTTTGCCGCGATGTTCTTCGCGTTCTATTCCTGCGGCGTCCTTTTAAAGAACAGACAGCGGGAGTATATGATGGATCTGGTGGCCGTGGTGATCGGGGGCGTGCTGCTGTTATGGGCGATGATTGGTTTCGCCACCGCGCTCTCGGGACAATCGGTCAGGGGATTTGAGATGATCCGGCTTTTGGCTGAGAGGACGCCTGCGCTGATGACGTTCATCTCATTTTACGGAACGCACAGGAATATTTCCTCGACCTACTTCGTGATCATGATGGGAATAGCCATTTATCAGTATGCCCACCATAGGACGCTGTTCTGGAAGATCATGGCGATCCTGTTCGTGCCGCTCGCCTATATCATGGTAGCGATGCAGCACAGCCGTTCCAACTACATGGCGGCAGCCATTGTACTGACATCTGCGGTCGTAAGTCTCTTCCTTGACAGGTGCGCCCGGAATGGCAGACAGGTCCATCCGGTGCTGGTCCTTGCCGGCGGAACACTGTGCGTGTTCCTGTTCCTCATAGGGTTCTATAAGTGCAACAGCCTCATGGAGGTGCTGGGCATAAAATTCAGGGAACTCTGGGCTGTCATAGCGGATATCTGGGGACTGCCGAAGTTCAATTATGTCGTGAAGTTCACGGACCCGCGCAATCTCTCGATGGAGATCACAACGCTGAACCGAAGGACGGATATCTGGAGGAACGCGATCCCGGTCCTGAGATCGCACCCTGAGATCCTTACGATCGGCAGGCCCGAGAACCTGATCATGGAGACTATCAACGAGAGGGTCCTGTGGAGAAAAGAGCCTCATATGCACAACGCGCTGCTGCAGCAGCTGATGACGGTCGGCGTACCGGGAGCACTGCTGTATGTCGCGATGTGCGGCATTATCTGTAAGAACATTTTCGTGTCCCTCTTCCGGACGCGGCAGCGAGAGACGGCCGGGAGCCGTGTGCTCAGCGGCATACTGCTGGCAATGTTCGCCTACAGTATTCTGGAGCCGCTCCTCAGTCCCAAGATCCCGCTCTCGTCGCTCCTGTTCTGTCTGATCGCAGGATGTCTTGAGGGCGAACAGACGATGGTCGGGAAACGGATCAAAAAAGAGAGAATGGAAGAAAGTGTCAGCTACACGGAGATCGTATCGACGGAATTCGGCGGGGGCCAGCAGGAGGCGCTTTCGGGCCAATGAATGAGACAAGATGATAAAAGAAACGGGTCACCGCAGCATGCGGCGACCCGTTTTGTGTTATTTGTCATTTGTAAAATGGATCGAGGCTTCGACAGAATCAATGATCACCCGGGCGACCTTCCGGTTTTCCTTCAGCGCGTACGCGTACACTTCGTTGTTGATGAGCGCTTTGACCATGTTCTTCTCCTGTAATGAAAATAAAAAAGGAAAACGCACTGTGCGTTTTCCTTCGTAGCGAGAGGGGGACTTGAACCCTCGACACTGCGGGTATGAACCGCATGCTCTAGCCAGCTGAGCTATCTCGCCATATCGCTGCTTCATCAGTCAGCTTTTATAGTATACGAAACAGAACGATGTTTGTCAACTGTAAAAAGATAAAAAAGTATCTTCTTGCTTTCACGCGCCTGTATGTACTACTATAAACAAAGATTCCTGATCTTCGGGAACCATTGAACGAATAAAAATGACAGGTGCCGCCGGAGACAGGCGGCAGATCGGAGATATAGATGACAGGAGTGATTGCCGCGGCAATGGCCGCGTTATTGGGAGCGGCTTCCGTGTTGGGTTCGGTCGACTGCAGCCGGATCATACAGGAAGCGGAGACAAGGGTCTATGAGGCACAGCTGCAGGAAGAAGCATCGAGGTTCCTGATCGCGATCGATCCGGGCCACCAGGGACAGGGCAACTTCGGACAGGAGCCGATCGGGCCGGGAGCGTCGCAGACGAAGACCAAGGTCGCAGCGGGGACCAGAGGCAGATCGACCGGTGTGCCCGAGTATCAGCTGACGCTGGATGTTTCCCTCAAGCTCAGGGATGAACTGGAGGAGAGGGGATATCAGGTCCTCATGATCCGCGAGACGAACGATGTGGACATAACGAACGCGGAGCGGGCGCAGATGGCCAATGAGGCTGACGCGGATGTCTTTATCAGGCTCCACGCGAACGGAGCTGACAGTTCATCGGCGAACGGAGCCATGACGATCTGCCAGACTTCTTCTAATCCTTATAATAGTGAGTACTATGAGGACTCCAAAAGACTGTCTGAGCTGGTCCTGGACGAATATACGGAAGCGACCGGGATCCGCAGGGAGCGTGTCTGGGAGACGGATACAATGAGCGGGATCAACTGGTGCACGGTTCCCGTTACGATCCTGGAGATGGGGTATATGACCAATCCGGAGGAAGACAATAAGATGCAGGATGACGATTTCCAGGACACTATGGTCGACGGGATCGCCGCCGGCATAGAAGCTTATCTGGAGGAGAAAAAAGCGGACAGCGCTGAAGATGCGGACGAAGAGACAGAAAACGGCGTAGCGGAAGCGGCTGTTGAAGGTTCAGGAACAGGTTCCACGCAGGAGACTGCCGAAGAGGCGGATGCCGGCACAACGGAAGAAACAGCTCAGGAGGAGACAGGGGCATTTGCATCTGACACAGCCTCCACTGCGGGCACGTCGCTTTCCGCCGAGACCGCGCCGGAGACCGAACCGGAGGAAGACCCGCGGATGGCAGAGCTCAGGGATGACCTGATGGAAGCGACGATCATCCCGGCCTATACGCTCGCATGTGCGTCGTATTCGGTCAAAAAGACATTTGATGAGACCGGAGAAGAAATAGTGACAAGGTACAATAAAGAAACGGAGGAAGCAATGGAAGCGCCGATGGTGGAACTGGAAAAACAATTGAACGCGGAGATCAGTAAGCTGGGCGGCAAGTGGTCGCTGTATTTAAAGCGCCTCGATACCGGCAGGGTGATCGGCATAGGTGCGGACAGGAAGATGGTGGCGGCGAGCCTCATCAAGCTCTTTGTGGCGGGAGAATTCTACACGCAGGTAAAGGACGGAAAGCTGAAGGAAGACAGCTATGGGAACAAGCCGGACATCATGATCAACATCAGCGACAACGATGCGTGCAATACCCTGATCAATGCTGTCGGCATGAGCAATGTCAATGAATTCGCGAAGAAGAACGGGTATAAGGCGACGCAGCTCAACCGCAGGATGCTCGAGTTCAACGGGACGGAGAACTATACGTCGGCCCGGGACTGCGGCGTGATGCTCGAGAAGGTCCTTGCGAACAAATATGTGAGCAAGCACGCCTCCGAAAGGATCCTGGAAAAGGGCCTCAAGGCGCAGCAGAGGCGGTCCAAGATCCCTGCAGGCGTACCGTCCGGCACCAAGACAGCCAACAAGACCGGCGAGCTCACGAACGTGGACAATGACGCGGCGATCATCTGGTCACCTGCCTGCACCTATATCCTGTGCATCATGAGCAGCGATACGGGGAACCGGATCCCGGAGATCGTAAAGCTCTCCTCCATGGTCTATAAAGGGCTCAACAAATAACCGCAGCCCTGAGGGGCAGAACTCAGACAGGAAGCCTGCTTATATATTCGCGTGAGCTTTTTACAGACCTGTATGTTTAGTTTGTACGTTTAAAGGGACAAAAACGCGCGCAACTATAGTGCCTTTGCACGGTGGAAACAGCGCATTTCAATGCTATAATCGCTGTATACGGTATCGGACAGTGATTATTTATGCGATCAGGCATCGCAATGATGAAAGGAGAGCACATGGCAGATTTTGAGAAGATCCTCAGAGACACAAGTTATCCCGGAAGGGGCATCATGATCGGCAGGAGCGCGGACGGCAGGAAGGCCGTGACGGCGTACTTCATCATGGGAAGAAGCGCTAACAGCCGCAACCGCATTTTCGTGGAAGAGGGAGCGGGCATCCGCACGGAGGCTTTTGACCCCTCCAAGATGGTGGATCCGAGCCTGATCATCTACGCGCCGGTCCGCGTCTACGGGAACAAGACCATAGTGACCAACGGCGACCAGACCGACACGATCTACGAGGGCCTCGACAAGCAGTTCACTTTCGAGCAGTCGCTCCGCAGCAGGGAGTTCGAGCCTGACGCGCCCAACTACACGCCCAGGATCTCCGGCGTCATGCATGTGGAAAACAGCAAATACAGCTATGCGATGTCTATTTTGAAGAGCGACCAGGGAGATCCGTCTTCCTGCCTCCGCTACACATTTGCCTATGAGAATCCCAAGGCGGGCGAGGGACGCTTCATCTCCACTTACATGGGAGACGGAAATCCGCTTCCGAGCTTTGAGGGAGAGCCCAGGGCGCTGGAGCTGGACGGCGAGTTCACCGGCGACATAGATGTCTTTACCGGACGCGTCTGGGACGCGCTCAACGAGGACAACAAGGTCTCTCTGTTCGTCCGCTTCATCGACATCGAGAGCGGCGCGTACGAGACCAGGATCGTGAACAAGAACAAATGACTGCAGAGTGATAAAGGAGAACGCTAAGATCATGAAAGAAATGGAACTCAAATACGGATGCAACCCCAACCAGAAGCCTTCCCGCATCTACATGGAAGACGGCTCTGACCTCCCGATCGAGGTGCTCTGCGGAAGACCCGGTTATATCAACCTTCTTGATGCCTTCAACGGCTGGCAGCTCGTCAGCGAGCTCAAGAAAGCGACCGGCAAGGTGGCAGCGACTTCCTTCAAGCACGTCTCCCCGGCAGGCGCCGCGATCGGACTTCCTCTGACAGACGTCGAGAAGAAGATCTACTGGGTCGACGACATGGGTGAACTTACACCTATGGGAAGCGCTTATGCGCGCGCGAGAGGCGCGGACAGAATGTCCTCCTTCGGCGATTTCATCTCCCTCTCCGACACCTGTGATGTATGCACAGCCAAGCTGGTCTCCAGAGAGGTCTCCGACGGTATCATCGCTCCCGACTATGAGCCGGAAGCGCTGGAGATCCTTAAGAAGAAGAAAAAGGGCAATTACTGTGTCCTTAAGATCGATCCCGCTTACAAGCCTGCCGCGCTTGAGAAAAAGCAGGTGTTCGGCGTGACTTTCGAGCAGGGCAGAAACGAGCTGGTCATCGACGACGCGCTCTTTGCCAATATCGTCACCGAGAACAAGGAACTTCCGCAGGCAGCGCGCGACGACATGGCGATCGCTCTGATCACCCTCAAGTATACGCAGTCCAATTCGGTATGCTTCGTCAAGGGCGGACAGGCCATCGGTATCGGCGCCGGACAGCAGTCCAGGATCCACTGCACAAGGCTCGCGGGCAGCAAGGCTGACAACTGGTATCTGCGCCAGTCTCCCCAGGTCCTGGGACTTCCCTTCAAGGAAGGCATCCGCAGAGCGGACAGGGACAACGCGATCGACCTGTACATGGGCGAGGATTACATGGATGTGCTCGCTGACGGCAAGTGGGAAGCTCTGTTCACGGAGAAGCCCCCTGTATTCACGGCGGCTGAGAAGAGAGCCTGGCTCGACGGCAACACCAATGTCACTCTCGGCTCCGACGCGTTCTTCCCCTTCGGCGACAACATCGAGAGAGCATTCCGCAGCGGCGTGAAGTATGTAGCGCAGCCCGGCGGGAGCGTCAGGGATGACAACGTCATCGAGGCCTGCAACGCCCACAACATGGTCATGTGCTTCACAGGCATCCGCCTGTTCCATCACTGATCCGCTGAACGGTCGTCTCAATGCAGTTTCGCAGAAGCCTGCCAGGAAGAGGGAACACGGACTTTTATTTCACGGACGAAGACGCGGGCGGCATGAAGGGGGAACAGCAGAAGTATCTGGCGGACCTGATCATGTCCTACCGCGAAAGGTATCCTTCCCTTGCGGTCAACGCGGTCTGGGATTTCGGAATGGAAGAGGGCGACCCTCGAGAGGGGGAGAAGTACGGCGTTTTCGCGGACAGCCGCGACCTTGCGGTCTACAACGCGAAGATGCTCACGATCTCTTTCAATCACGCGAAGCTTAGAGAAATGCCCTGCCTGACGCCGGAGAAAGAGATCCTGCGGATCGCGGAGTATAAGGCAAAATACAGTGAGCTTCCGGTAACAGCGAAGCGCCTTGAGGCGTCGTTTCTGGCAGCAGGCGTGCCGTGGCCGCAGATCGACGGGATGATCCGAAGAGAACTGGGGATAACAGCGCGCGCGGAGAACGGTCTTGCTGTCGCCGATCCGTATTTTGCCGACGTGCAGGTCATAAGGATGCTGGAGGACACGATGAGCCTCCAGAGGATCGCGATCCATGAGATCGGACATATGCTCTCGGAGGAGAGCGGGGCAGTCAGCCACAGGAAAGTAAAGAAACTGTTCGGAAAATGCAGGGACGGATTTGAAGATCTTTACGAGTTCTGCGCAGAGTGTTTCATGGCGGCGGAGCTCATGCCCGGTATTGCGCTTTCCGACGAGTACGCGGGGATCCTCACGGAGATCATAAAGTAAATAAAGACGGGAAAAGCCGGATGGTCGATGATCGATCATCCGGCTTTTACAGTGGGGCGGGAAGGCCGCCGGTCTATTCACTGATAGTAGAGGATGTTACGCCCGAGAGCGTCGGCAGCTTCCTTGCCCTTATAGTGCTCGACGATCGCCAGCGCGAACGGGATCGCCGTGCCCATGGCGCGGCTCGTGATGATGTTCCCGTCTTTCACTGCGTTCTCCCTGACGAGCACGGCGCCGTTAGCGTTCAGGCTGTCTTCCACAGTGGGGTTGCACGCTGCGCGGACGCCCTTCAGGATCCCGAGCTCCGCGAAAATGGAAGGCGCGGCGCAGATCGCCGCGATCATGCGGCCCTCATTAAGGAAACGTACGACCTGGTCGGTCAGCGCTTTGCAGGCCTTGAGATTAAGCGTACCGGGCATGCCGCCGGGAAGGACGAGCATATCGAAGCTGTCAAAATCCAGATGGCCGATGGTGGTATCCGCGACCATCGTCACTTTGTGGGAAGAGACGACGACAGGCGTATCTGTGACCGAGACCTTTGTGCAGGGGATCCCGGCGCGGAACAGGATGTCCGCGACAGTGAGCGCTTCGATCGTCTCACAGCCGTCTGCGAGGAACAATGCAACTTTGTGTTCGGGTGAGGTATTTGACATATCGGAAACTCCTTTTCATGGACTTTATTAGAACTGCAGTTACACTTGGGGAACATGCATGATGTTCAATTTATAATAGTTTATTATAAAGCTATAAAATAATAAATATAGTGATTTTGAAACAAAAAGATATATAAAATGCGGTTGTTTTTTGATAAAATAAGGTTGTGAATTTTTCAACGATATGCTGAAAGGAGAATAAGATGGTAACAAATGATGCCACACTCGTGAAGCTCAAACACAAGATCATGGAAGAAACAGCAAGGCTTGCCTGGGATGGAAATCTTGATGATGAGCACAAAGAAAAGCTGATCTATGAGATCATTCCCGGCCCGATGGCTACATACAGATGCTGCGTATATAAAGAAAGGGAACTTGTCAAGCAGAGGATCCGCCTGTCAGAGGCGAAGAATCCCGACGGCGTCTCGACATCCGAGAACATCGTGCAGGTCATCCGTCCTGCCTGTGAGGAGTGCCCTCTGTCCGCTTATACCGTAACGGACAACTGCCGCCTCTGCATGGGCAAGGCATGTATCAACTCCTGTAAATTCGGCGCTATTTCGATCGGTGAGCACAGGACGAAGATCGATCCGAACAAGTGCAAAGAGTGCGGTATGTGCGCGAAGGCATGTCCTTACGGCGCGATCGCGCATCTGGTGCGTCCCTGCAAGAAGGCCTGCGCTGTAGGCGCGATCACATACGATGACAACGGCATCTGCGTGATCGATGAGTCCAAGTGCATCCAGTGCGGCCACTGCATCCACTCCTGTCCTTTCGGAGCGATCGGATCCAAGACTTATCTGGTCAAGATCATCGAGGCGATCCGTGCCGGCAAGGAAGTCTATGCGATGGTAGCTCCCGCGACAGAAGGCCAGTTCGGCGGAGATATCACGATGAAGTCCCTCAAGGACGCATTCCTTAAGCTGGGCTTTACGGATATGGTCGAGGTCGGCCTGGGCGGCGACATGACAGCGGCTTATGAATCCATTGAATGGGCGGAAGCCAAGGAAAAGGGCGAGAAGATGACGACTTCCTGCTGCCCCGCTTTCATGAATATGATCAAGAAGCACTTCCCGAAGCAGTACGCCGAGAACGTATCCCAGACCGTGTCCCCGATGTGCGCGATCTCCAGATACTTAAAGGCGCTGCATCCCGGCTGCGTCACCGTTTTCCTCGGACCCTGCATCGCCAAGAAATCCGAGGCGGCGGACAAGTCTATTCCGGGCAATGCCGACTATGTTATCACTTACGGTGAATTCAGAGCGCTTATGCGTTCCAAGGGCCTCGAAGTCGAGGCGCAGGAGAACTCCTATCAGGAGTCCTCGATCTGGGGCAAGCGCTTTGCTACATCCGGCGGCGTAGCGCAGGCTGTTCTCGAGTGCATGAAGGAGAGAAACCAGGATATCTCCGATATCAAGTTCGTACAGGTGGCGGGCGGAACAGAGTGCAAGACGACTCTTACAATGCTCAAGGCAGGACGCCTCAAGGAAGACTTCGTGGAAGGCATGATCTGCGAGGGCGGCTGTGTCGGCGGACCTTCCAAGCACAAGACGGAGATGGAGATCAAGAAGGCAAGAGAAGGCCTCCTCAAGCAGGCGGACGGCCGCAAGGTCCTCGAGAATCTCAAGGCTTATCCTATGGACAAGTTCTCCATGTACCGCGACGGACACATGGACGATGTGTGCAAGGTGGAGATCGCGCAGTAACTGCGGTCCTGTAAACTGATCAGAAATTTAAAAGGGCTGCCGCTTCAGAATTGATCACTGGAGCGGCAGTTCTTTTATATGCGGCGCGGAAATTCTTTTATGGACGCTTAATGTCGGGAATGTTATAATATATAGCCGTAGTCATAAAACACGTTAGCAAAAAGTCAGACGAGGAACAGAGAGGCAGACATGCGTATAGGAACAGGATATGACGTGCACAAGCTTGTGGAAGGCCGTAAGCTCATCATCGGCGGTGTAGAAATTCCCTATGAAAAAGGGCTCCTGGGACACTCTGACGCGGACGTCCTGGTCCACGCGGTCATGGACGCGCTGCTTGGCGCGGCTGCGCTGGGCGATATCGGGAAGCATTTTCCCGATTCGGACCCGAAGTATAAAGGCGCGGATTCCCTCATGCTGATGCGGGAAGTAAAACGGATTCTGGCGGAGAATGGCTATCAGGTCGGGAATGTGGATGCGACGATCATCGCGCAGGCGCCCAGGATGAGCCCGCATATTGATACGATGCGCCGCAATATCGCTGACGCGCTCGGGCTTGATGTATCGCAGGTGAGCGTGAAGGCTACGACAGAAGAAAGGCTCGGATTTACCGGCCGCGGGGAGGGAATCTCCGCCCAGGCGGTTGCGCTGATTCTATGATCAGTATCATCCGATGATCATACCAGTAAAGGAGTTTACCTATGAAGATTTTCAACACGATGTCCAGAAGCAAAGAAGAGTTCGTCCCGGTAAAGCCCGGGCAGGTCAGCATGTATGTATGCGGTCCCACCGTCTACAACCTGATCCATATCGGGAACGCGCGGCCGATGATCGTATTTGACACGGTAAGGCGCTATTTTGAATACAAGGGATACAAGGTGAACTATGTGTCCAACTTTACTGATGTGGACGACAAGATCATCAAAAAGGCAATGGAAGAGGGCGTTGATTCCAGCGTGATCTCCGAGAGATACATCGACGAGTGCAAGAAGGACATGACCAGCCTCAACATTAAGCCGGCGACCGTCCATCCCAAGGCGACGGAAGAGATCGACGGCATGATCGAGATGATCGGGAAGCTGATCGACAAGGGGTATGCTTATGTAGCGGAAGACGGGACGGTCTACTACAGCACGAGGAAATTTGAGGGCTACGGCAAGCTCTCCCACAAGGACCTCGACAATATGCGCAGCGGGAACCGCGAGCTGAAGGTGACCGGCGCCGAGCAGAAGCAGGATCCGCTGGATTTTGTCCTCTGGAAGCCCAAGAAGGAAGGGGAGCCCTACTGGGATTGCCCCTGGTGCAAGGGAAGGCCCGGCTGGCACATCGAGTGTTCCGTCATGAGCAAGCGCTACCTCGGCGATGAGATCGACATCCATGCCGGCGGCGAAGACCTGATCTTCCCGCACCATGAGAACGAGATCGCGCAGTCCGAGGCGGCCAACGGCGTGACTTTTGCAAAATACTGGATGCACAACGCATTCCTTAACATCGACGGCGAGAAGATGGCCAAGTCCAAGGGCAATTTCTTTACCGTACGCGACGTGATCTCCCAGTATGATCCTCAGGTCCTCAGGTATTTCATGTTATCCTCCCACTACAGGAGCCCTCTGAATTTCAGCAGAGAGCTGATGGAGTCCGCGAAGGCTTCCTACGAGAGGATCCTCAACTGCGGGGAGAACCTGAAGTTCCTTCTGACGAAGGCACAGGGAACAATGACCGAGGAAGAGGCGGCGCTCGTGAAAGAAGCGGAAAGCTACCGCGCGCAGTTCGAAGCCGCCATGGATGACGATTTCAACACTGCGGACGCGATCTCCGCGATCTTCGAGCTGGTCAAGTGGATCAACAGCCATGTCAGCGGCAGTTCTTCCAAGGAATTCCTTGAGACGCTGGACAAGGAACTTCTGGACCTGACAGGCGTCTGCGGACTGATCGTAGAGAGGGACAATACGCTCGAGGACGATCTGGCAGCTTACGTAGAGGCCAAGATCGAGGAGAGGAAAGCGGCCAAGAAGGCGCGTGATTTTGCCAAAGCGGACGCGATCCGCGATGAGCTGAAGGCGAAGGGGATCCTTTTGGAGGACACCAGAGAAGGAGTTAAATGGAAGAAAGCCTGAGGAGCCTTATCCTGACTGAATTTCCGCATGAGGAAGTCGACATCAGGACTTATTCCCCCGCAGCGCTCGCGTTCATGGGAGATGCGGTCTACTCACTTGTGATCCGCACGATCCTGGTCTCGAAAGGGAACAGGCAGGTGGAAAAGCTGCACAATGAGACGACTTTCTATGTGCGGGCGGAGCAGCAGGCGGAGATAGGAATGGCTGTCTACGACCTGATGACGGAAGAAGAGAAGAAGATCTATCGGAGGGGAAGGAATTCCAACCCCTATCATCACGCGAAGAGCGCTTCGATGGAAGAATACCTGCAAGCAACCGCACTGGAGGCCCTGTGCGGTTACTTGTATTTACAGGACCGCGAGGAGAGGCTGATCGAACTCCTTCGGGAAGGGATCTCGCGGACGGATAAGAAGGGAAAACTCGGCGCGAGAAAGCCGGAAAGAGAGACTGAGTATGAATGAGAACAGGATTGAGGGAAGGAACGCCGTGATCGAGGCGTTCCGCTCCGGAAAGACCGTCGACAGGCTGTATATGCTGGACGGAAGCCGGGAAGGCGCGATGCAGACGGTCCGTCGGGAAGCGGCAAAATACGGAACGCCCATTAAGTATGTGAGCCGCCAGAGACTGGACCAGATGTCCGAGACCGGGAGGCATCAGGGCGTGATCGCGGAGATCGCAGCCTATTCCTACGGAGAGATCGAAGATCTCTTTAAGAGGGCGGAAGAGAAGGGGGAGGATCCGTTCTTTGTCCTGCTGGACGGGATCGAAGATCCCCACAACCTCGGCGCGATCATAAGGACAGCCAATCTGGCAGGCGCCCACGGTGTGATCATCCCCAAGGACAGGGCGGTGGGGCTCACTGCCACGGTGGCGAAGGCATCCGCCGGCGCGATCAACTATACACCGGTCGTCAAAGTGACGAATCTGGTGCGCACGATGGAAAAGCTCGCGCAAAAGGGGCTCTGGTTCGTCTGCGCGGACATGGACGGCACGGAGATGACAAAAGTCAATCTCACAGGACCGATCGGGCTCGTGATCGGGGCCGAAGGCAGCGGCGTCAGCAGGCTGGTCAGGGAGAAATGCGATATGGTAGCGTCGATCCCCCAGAAAGGGGAGATCGATTCCCTGAATGCTTCTGTAGCGATGGGCGTGCTCGCGTACGAGATCGTCAGGCAGAGGGGCCTTAAGTAAGATCGGAAGCCGTCGGGACCAGAACACGGCAGATCGTTTCCGGTCTTATCACCGAAGCAGGATATTGGTAAGCTTAAATGGATAATAATATCAGAAATGAGAAATACAGCGGCCTGACGGACGAAGAGATGATCTCGCTCTTCAGGGACGGGGAACAGGAGGCGATGGAGAAGCTTCTGGAGAAGTACAAGGGCATGGTCCTCGGGAAGGCCAAGTCAATGTATATCCTGGGCGGGGACTCCGAGGACCTGATCCAGGAGGGCATGCTGGGACTGTTCAAGGCTGTTCGCGATTTTGACTGCGGCAGAGACGCGAGTTTCAGGACTTTTGCGCAGCTGTGCGTCACAAGGCAGCTCTATACAGCGGTCAAGGCCTCCGCGAGAAAGAAACACCTGCCGCTGAACTCAGCGGTCTCCCTGAGCAGTCCGCTGCGGGAGGAGAACGGAGATGAGCGGGACGAGGAACTGCTGGACTTTTTGGAAGCGGATCCCAGTTCCAATCCGGAAGCGTACCTGATCGGCCAGGAAGAGACGGAACGGCTGGAGGAAATGATCGAAAAAGAGCTCAGTCCGCTCGAAAAACAGGTCCTTGAGCTCTATCTGACAGGAATGGGCTACGTGGAGATCGCGCATGTCCTCAACAGGGATGAAAAGTCCACGGACAACGCGCTTCAGAGGATCCGCGCGAAAACGCGCGCGTGTTTAAGAAAATGGAGGAACGAGTAAATGGCATTAAATCCGAAACAGCTCCTGCAGCTGGGAGAGAGATGGAGGATCTTCAATGAACAGCATCCGAGAGTGATCGATTTTATAAGGGACGTGGGCAGGAATTCCATCGAGCCCGGAACGATCCTGGAGCTGAAGGTCACGGAGACCGGCGGCAGGACAGCAGTGACGAATATCAGGCTGACAGAGGACGACGTGGAGACGATCGCGGTCCTGAAGGGCCTCAGAGGAAACTGACAGCAAAAGGCTGCCGCACGAGGAAAGTGATTTCCGGTGCGGCGGCTTTTGTATTTGAAGAGGGAA
>CAMOXN010000014.1 GCA_946629175.1 uncultured Lachnospiraceae bacterium
TTTTTCTTCGCGATCTTTCGAAAGACCCTGGAGCCTCTGAGCGCAAGTTTCATCTTTTCGATCGCGTGGTCAGTCTTCGTGATCTTCAGATACCTGTCGACCGCAGCCTCAAATCCCTGTTTCCTGAGGAGTTTCTGGAACTCTTCCCTCTCGGGATGGATCCGGGCCGAATTCATCGTCATTCCCCCGGACCTGGGGATTATGGACAGAAGCTGTGCCGGATAGATCTCAAGGTCCTCACCGAGCTCCGACAGGATGCGTCTGGCCTTTTCGGACTGTACGATCACGTTCGTATACCCGAGATCATCATGGTTCCCGACAGCTTCTCCGGCATTCCACCCATCGAATATCGTGAAATCACTGACGCGTTTCACTGTTTTGAACCTGCAGTCATAGCAGCTCGGCCGCAAAGCGATATGGGAGAAAAATGTCTTGAGGAAAGGGTCGATCCTGTTCGTCCCGTAGTAATCGCCGTCGTCGAACCGCAGGTGCATCGTCGAATTATTATAACCGTATTTCTTGGACCTGAAATGAGCTTCCCGGATCACTGACCCGCGCTCTTTCTGCATGTAGTCCAGATACATTTTCCAGAGTTTCGCGGAAGCGACGCCGTGGCAGACCAGGTCCACAAGGATCAGGTTGTCATAGCTCTTTCCCAGAAAACGCACAAGGCCGTGCACCTGGCAGGGCGTACCGGAAAAACATACCAGCCTTCCGTCCGCAAGATCCTTCCTCACATCCCGGAAAATGTCTCCCAGCCGGCTCTGTACATATTTGGACCCCAGATACCGGATGCATTCCCCGGTCTTCTCCGCGCGGCTGTGCCGGATCACGAAAGCTTCGTCGATCGCGACTCCGTAGACTACGCCGCCCTTCCTGCATACATACTTGCTGATCGGGTAGAAAAACCCGCCGGAAGTGCTCCTTTTGAGGATCTTCACGTCTTTGCTGCGGACCATCGCCCCTTCCGGCTCCGCGTCGTTCCCGGGTGTCTCCCAGGCATGAATGACGGGGCATACCTTCTCGCAGAGGCCGCAGTCAATACACTTTTCAGCATCTGCCTCGGGATAGAGGAAGCCCTCCGGATCCTCTTTCATGCTGATGCAGGATACCGGGCATATTTGAGAGCATGCGGTGCATCCGCAGCAGCTGGTTAAATCAGTGATCTGTATCATTCTTCATTTCCTTTGTTTCTCCGCGCCGCCTTCTTAAGAAGGGTGACCAGCACGGACATTACGATTTTTTTGTTCAGCAGAAAAGCAAATACAACAGAGAACAGCATGTTCCCAAGGTCAAAATACAGATTCCTCTTAAAACATACGAACGACATGCCCGCAAGTGCCATCGTCAGCGCCGCGATCCGAGGATAGTTGAACCGGATCTTCTGGAACTTCTGGACATCGAACATCCGATAGACGGAAAGCCAGAGATAGCTGATCAGGGTCGAAAGGGAAGCGGCATATATCCCGATCCTCTTTACGAACAGTATATTGATCAGAAAGTTCGTTCCCGCTGCCAGCGTCGTCGTGATCCCGATCTCCTTCGTCTTCATGTGCGCGATGTAGATCCCGCCCAGATAGGAGGAGATCGTCGCGAACAGCACCGCGATGTACAGGATCGGCATATGATTATAGGACTCGCTGTAGTCGCCGCGGATCAGTATCCTGAAGAACACCGGCGTAAAGGCGATGAGGAGCGCCATCATCCCGACGAACATATTGTAGATGTTGTCGAACATCCGGCCGTAATACTCTCCGGAATCCTCGTCTCCGACGCTGATGGAGGCGTTTTCCTGCCATGCGAGGGAGAATGTGCTCTGCACGATATTGAACATGTTGGGAAGCTTATTCGCAACAGCGTAGACCGCGTTCGCCTCCGCCCCCATGAATGCCGTCAGGATCATTCTGTCCGAAAGGCGCATCACCCAGGATGACAGCGAGTTGGGGATCATCGGCCAGGAATAGGCGATCAGTGTCCTTACACCGTCCATCGAGAAAGACGACGGGCGGATGTGCGCGGAAAGCCTGCCCTTTATGACCACATATACGAACGCGATGAACTGCGACACAATAAGGACGAGCACCGCGCTGTGAAGCCCTCCTCCTCTCACTTTCAGGAGGAGGAACATGCCCATCATCTCGAGAACGGATCCGATCAGCGCGCTGACCGAATAGACCATATTCATCGAGAGACCCCTGGCGATCTGTCTCGCCGTGATGAGGAGCGTGTCTATGAAAAAATACAGAATGACCAGGAGCCTGATCGCGCTGTCAAATCTCGTGACCATCCCGAGGATCAGATACAGGAGCATCAGCGCGGCGATACAGACGGGTATCGTAAAGAACGCGATATTGGTTATGATCCTGTCCTGCTCCTCCCGGTTCCCCCTCGCGGTCACAAGATACCGGAAGGCCGCCGCCTGCATCTGCAGTGTCGCCACCGGAAGCACCAGCAGCACTGATACCGTGATCAGGTCATAAATGCCGTAATCCGCTTTCGTAAGGCACCCCGTGATGATCGGGAGCGTGATGATCGATGTAATTTTTGGAAAGATCGTGCCGATCGACAGGATCGCACTGTTCTTTACAAACTCTTTTTCTCTGCTCATTTTTAACGTTTGTTTCGGTACCCTGAGCTTTTGACCTCAGATGATGTCATGGACCGCTTTGCTGCGCATGGCTCATTGCTTCACGCAAATTGCGACAGCCACAGGTCGATGTTCTCCTGCTTGAGCCGGATGTCGGTCGGAAGGGTCGACTCTATCATATCGTCCAGCTTTTCGATCTCCTTCCTCTCTATCACATGCAGATCATATACCTTTTTCATATCTCTGACTCTGTTGTCGATCGCGAGGATGATCGTCCTCTTCTTGTGCTGCATAGCGAACATGCCGGCGTGCAGTCGGGTCCCCACATATTCGATATCCGGCATCGAGAGCACTTCGGAATAGGCATCCACGCTCGGAGGGACCGTTTCTATACCGTCGGTATTATCGAAAGTCTCAAAGTACTCCAGGTCAAATACGCCCTGGATCCAGAAGTAGATTTTTTTATAATGACGCTTTAAGGCGTCGATCAGCATCTGGTCGTACTGCCTGTCCTTGCCGTAATCCGTCAGTGTAAAAACGACGTTCTCCGCTTTCCCGCTCGGAATCTCACTGCAGAACTCCGGAGTGAACCTCCACATAGTGGGACATCCCGTATCGATCGCTTTGTATCCCAGGCTTGTGAGGAATTCCGCCGCAGCGTCGTCCCTGGTACTGTGGAGCGCGTCCTTCTTAAGGATCTTCGAGTACAGCTTTTTGGTGTAGAGATTGGTCTTGTTATCGGCCTGTCCGACACCGACGCCCATCAGAGTGCTGTCCTTGTAGGGCCTGCAGTTCCACAGGTTCACATTGAACACAGGCCTCGGCTTTAAAAGGTTCTTCCACAAAAGGTTAGAGCCGCAGATGAGCTTCAGGTCCGCATTGTCGTAAACGCGGATCCTGGGATTCTGCACCGTATTCTGGTAGAAAGTGACCACCGGGGCATGCGTCGCGCTGTGTATGACATAACTGTTATCCAGAAGACCCGCCCGGCGAAGCTCATACTCCGCCGAACGCATAATGATCTCGTCGCCCTTGTTGAGGGATCTTATTCCGGGGTCAAATAATACTACTGTCTTCATAACCAATTCCTTTACTGCGGCATATGGACAGTGCCGTCAGCACCGTCACAAAGCCGGTCGTTGTATAAGCTGTGTAAATACCGGTCGCCGTACTCGAGATCAGCAAATAGATCACATAGACGATCATTGAGACCAACGCATACTTATCTGTTCCTGAGATCCTGATCAGTTCCGCGCTGAGCAGTGCTACGAGCGCGGCCATGATAAGGAGGCCGAAAATACCGAATTGCGCGCCGACCGCGGGCCAGTAGCAGTCCGTCAGTTCCGTACCGCCTTCCGCCAGCGCCCAGAATGTGTTCAGGCCGTACCTGTAATAAAGAGGAGAATAATACTTGGCCGCCTGCTCCGTCCCGAACGTTGCATACCCTGCGCCGAGGGGCCAGAACTCCTTCATTGCCGTGATGCCTCCCCTGAGCAGAAGACCCCTGGCCGTGACCGTTCCGCCGCCCAGATAGTATTCGAGCTGATCCCATCCGATGAGCAGAAGTCCCGCTGCGGCGGCGAGTAAATACTGCGGTCTGAAGAACCGCTTTATCTTTTCCTCCGCGCGGATCCTCCCGTCCCCGAAGACCTCGTTGTTCGCAAGCAGCATGACGATCATCCAGACCGCGATCACCGCGAACCCTCTGGTGCGCCCTGTGCTCAGCCAAAGTGCGAAAGTAAGGAGGATGAACGGAAATTTGAACCGTTTGTCCGCGCTGCCTTTCAGGTCGAGCGTCAGGATCAGCAGGTAGATGATACAGTACTGGTTCAGCATTCCGGGCGTAGAGAAAAAGAACTGAAACGCCTTGATGCCGAATCTGACCCCGTGGGTCATCCCCAGGTTCACGAACTGGCTGAGTGCCGCCAGAGCGGCCCCTGCCGTGACAATGAGTCTGACCTCGTGCGCTGTGAGCCGCAGAAGCCCTGTCTGCCCCACATCGGTCTCTTCAAAATAGAGCGCGGCCCCGATCGCCGTTACGAACAGCTTGGCAAAATTCGCGATGTCAAGAAGGATCGCTGCTCTCGGACGGCTGATCCCCGAGAAGGTATTGCCTAAAAGCCCCAGATAGACGAGCGCGATCGAAAGCACCGCTATCGCGACATAGCTTCTATGAAGTTTTTTCCCGTGTGTAGCGATCCAGGCCGCGAAGAACAGCATGAGGCACTCATCGGTATACTTGAACAGAGAAGTCACCTTGAGCAGCGGATTCTGGAACAGGATGATGTTGATCACCGCGAACCACACGATCCCGGGCCTTGTTAACTCTGAAGATCTTTCCATACTCACTTAATATCATCAGCTGCCGCCTGTCCCCTCAGGGCATTCCGAGCGGTTCACTCCGCCGCGGAACAGCCTGAGCTGCCGCGTTCCTCTTCCCGGACTGTCCGGATCGACAGCGCATCCCTTATGAAGCGGTCGGATCTGCAGCGGAGCGTCTCCAGCTTACTGTCGACGGCATCATAATCTATTTCTCTTTGGATCTCGTTTTCGAGATCGCCGTGGAAGCGCCTGTCTATGCCGATGTTCCCGAACAGGGTATCCAGCCTGGAATTCCTTGAATTCGTCCCGTCCCCGTAGCGATTGAATGAAATGAACTGCTTGTGATAAAGGATCGAGAACACGCTGCCGTGGAAAGAATCCGTGCACACATATTTCGCATGGCGGATCAGGTTGACAAATTCCTCCGGTCCGACATCATACGGAGCCTCATCGCCGAATGTCTCGTCCTTCGCGATATACTCGTCCAGATGCCTTAATACGACGATCTTCAGCCCCAGTACCCGCGCCAGCGCGGTGACTTCCTCCCTCTGGGACGGGTTGTTCCCGAGGAAATAGCAGAACAGATACTCTCCTTCCGTCACGGCCTTATCCGGTATGGCCGCATCCCACTGCTGCCTTGTCAGCACCATCGTGGGATCCAGGATCACCGGGACGTCCCTTCCCGTCAGTTCCTTCACGATACGCTGTCCCGCTTCCTCCCTGAGGCTTATATGCTGTATCCTCCTAAGGTACTCAGCAGTCTCCTCTTTCTGGCGTTCGGGGATCGAAGATACGCCGAAGCTGGCCGCATAAGCGATCTTGTTGCACGCTCTCGGAGCGAACATCAGATTATAGAAATTCGTTCCGTTTCCGGACGGGAGCCACAGCTGGTCGCTCCCCACCAGCACGTCTGTGAACTTTTCCGCGTAGCGTCTGAGCTTTATGTATTCATTGATGTGCTTGGAAAAATGCCCGAACCTCTCTCTTTTGAACCTGTCAAATCTCTCTCCCCGCACAGCCTCGTTCGCCGCATAGTCCGGATGGAACTTCAAGCCTGCCTTTTTCCTCAGGAGCCTCGCTTTAGAGTACAGAAAATCCCTGTTGGTGATTCGGCCGGCCGCACTCGCGTAGAACTGAAGCGTCTGCGGGTGGCTGTAATCGATGATCTCGTAGTCCACCCCCAGCTCTTCGAGTTTTACAAGCGTCGCGAAAGACTGCAGCATGCTGCCGTAGTTGCGGTTCTTATACACTATGCACAAGCCGACCAGGTGTTTTTTACCGTCCCGCTTCGTGTCTGTGTTATTCATGCAATACCTCTGTATCAGTCTATGACTTCATCAGTTCCGTCCGTTCCGGCAAAGCGCGGCGCGGCAGCCGGCTCAGACAGATCCGGCGATCTGATGATATAAGCGGTTCAGCCTGTCATAGAACAGGCCGATCGAGAAGCTCTCCTCCGCGATCTTTCGCGAAAGGCGGGACATTCTCTCAAATGTTTCTTCCCGTGTGACCGCAAGGATCCCTTCCGCCATCTCCCTGACCTGGCCCGGCTTGATGAGCACACCGTTCTCCCCGTCCCTTACGACGGAAGAGATGTCTCCAACGTCCGTAGACACGATCGGCATTCCGTAGGATGCGGCTTCCAATATGGAGACGGGCAGGCCTTCGTTGTAAGAGGGAGAGATCAGGACCTGGCTGCTCTTTATGAGCGCCGCTTTCTTCTCCCCGTCGACCCATCCGGCAAAAGAGACCTCGTCCGTAAGTCCCAGTTCCCTTGTCCTTGCCTTCAGCTGCTCTTCTTCTTCTCCGGAACCGGCGATCACGAGCTTCCTGTTCCCGAGGTCTCCGCGCTCTTTGAGCATGCGGATCGCGGCCAGCAGGTCACCGAGCCCTTTTCTCGGTATCAGGACGCCCAGATAGAGCATCCTGCAGATATCCGGATCCCAGTGCACGCAGGTGTCCGGGATCTCAACACCGTTGCTGATCACAATTACATTGGCCGAAGGCTCGATCGCGCTCACAACGTGCTTCCAGCTCTCTCCGAGAACGATAACAGCTCCGCATTCCGCAAGGAGCGCCCTGATCTTTCTTTTCTTGCTCTCAGACGACGCATTGTACCATTTTTCGAACTCGGAGCCGTGAAGATGAATGATGTCCTTTACACCGTATTTCTTACACAGGCGGTGCAGATAAGACGCTCTCGTAAAGCTGCCCTTATAAGACATATGGACATGCAGGATCTCCGGCCTGTCATTTATCATGACCTGCCGGATCCTGAGATACGCTCTGATGAAAAAAGCGGTCTTCGCCAAAGGATTTCCGGGCAAATAAGTGGGAATAAACCTAAGGTTTACTCCCTCTTTTTCCCAGTCATGCTCTCTGATCTGGCTGATCACGCTTGTCATCCCGCCGCGGTTCGTCGGGTGGTTTCCGCACATTAAGACCTGGATCATTGTCTGTCTCGTGTCCTGCCTCTTAGTCTGGTCACATAGTTGTTCCTGCCGGTACTGTTCCATCCGTCTGCTTCGCCCCATGTCTGTCAATGCGGAGTAAACGCACTCGAATGTCTGTCAGCACGGAGTAAACGCGCTCGGCTGTACACCTGTCAGCACATCGGCAATGCGTTCGCTCGCATGCCCGTCGCCGTAGGGATTGCTTGCCTTACTCATGGAATCATACGCCTGTTCATCCGTAAGGAGCCTTGTGAACTCACTGTAGATCACCTCTTCCGTAGTCCCCACGAGTTTGAGCGTCCCGGCCTTGATCCCCTCCGGTCTCTCCGTCGTATCCCGCATAACGAGTACCGGCTTTCCGAGGGAAGGCGCCTCTTCCTGTATGCCGCCCGAATCCGTCAGGATCAGGTAGCTTCTCGCCATTAAATTATGGCAGTCGAACACGTCCACAGGCTCGCAGAGATGCAGGCGGTCGAAGCCGCCCAGTTCCTCCGCCGCAGCCTGTCTGACGACAGGATTGAGGTGGATCGGATATAGAGCCTTTACGTCGGGGTGTTCTTCCATGACCCTGCGGATCGCCCGGAACATGTGATGCATGGGCTCCCCGAGGTTCTCGCGCCTGTGCGCTGTGATAAAGATAAGGCGGCTTCCTCTTGCCCAATCCAGTTCCGGGTGCGTGTAGTCTTCCTGAACGGTAGTCTTGAGGGCATCGATCGCGGTGTTGCCGGTCACGAAGATCGTCTCCTCTTTCTTGCCTTCTTTGATCAGGTTCTGTCTCGACACCTCCGTGGGAGCAAAGTTGTATCGGCTGATGATGCTCACCGCCTCCCTGTTGAACTCTTCCGGATAGGGGCTGTCGATATTATAGGTGCGCAGCCCCGCCTCCACATGTCCCACCGGGATCTGGAGGTAGAAGCACGCGAGCGCCGTCACGAAAGTCGTGCTGGTATCCCCGTGGACCAGGACCACATCCGGTCTCACTTCTTCGAGTACCGCCTTGATCCTGTTCAGGATATTCGTCGTGATATCGAACAGCGTCTGTTTGTCCTTCATGATGGACAGGTCGTAATCGGGAACGACCTTGAATGTTTCAAGGACCTGATCCAGCATCTGACGGTGCTGGCCGGTCACGCAAACGATCGTCTGTACTTCTTTCCTGCTCTTAAGTTCGTTGACCAGAGGGCACATCTTGATCGCTTCCGGCCTTGTGCCGAATACCAGCATTATCTTCTTCATTCGTTTTCCCTTAAATTGTTTCAAAAAGCCGGCCGACCTGTACATCCGGGATGTACCGGCCAACCGGTCTGTAATAGGTTTCTGTCTGTCCCGGGGCGTCAGATATGATAAACGCCCGGTAAATCGATTATATTATGGCAGTCAAGGATGATCTTATCCTTGAGCTTATCCTGATTCTCCCTGATCTCGTCGTGCTTGACCATGACGACCACGAGATCCACCGCGTCGAGGAACGCGTCAAGATCATGGAACTGGTTCTCGACGACGTCCTTCTTCACAAAGGGGTCGTACGTCTTCAGCGGTGAGGCGAGATGATGCCTCTGACTTGCAAGGAGCTGAAGTGTGGGGGACTCTCTCATGTCGTCCACATTCTCTTTATAGGTCAGTCCGTAGAGTCCGACCCTGGAAAGATCTGAAAGTCCCTGCGCCTTCATGATCTGATAGATACGGTTGAGGACAAAATCCGGCATGCCGTCATTGGTCTTCATGGATTCGTCGATCACCTTCGCCAGTCCCGGATAGTCTCCCACCAGGAACCAGGGATCAACGGAGATGCAGTGGCCGCCCACGCCGGGCCCCGGCTGCAGGATGTTCACGCGGGGGTGCATGTTGCAGATCCGGATGATCTCATAGACGTCCATATTGTCATGTCTGCAGATCTTGGCCAGCTCATTGGCGAACGCGATGTTGACCGCGCGGAAAGTATTCTCCACGACCTTCGTCATCTCAGCAGTCTTTATATCCGTCACAACGATCTCGCCGCCGCAGAAAGAAGAATAGATCTTCTTGACCGCTTCGCCGATCTCTTTCTTGTCCGCCCCGATGGTACGGTTGTTGTGGAGGAGTTCAAAGACCATGTTGCCGGGAATAATGCGCTCCGGCGCATGAACGAGATGGACATCCTTACCGGGTTCAAGACCGCACTGTGTGATCGCTCCGCGGATGTGCCTGTCGATCGTGCCAGGCGAGATCGTAGACTCAATGATGATCGTCGCGCCTTTAGGACATACCTTAAGGACGTCCTTCACTGCCGCGATCACATAGACCGGGTCGACCTTCTTGCTGAATTTGTCGTAAGGAGTGGGCACCGAAATAATATAGGTATCCGTGACCTGATACTCGGTGGTAAACCTGATCCCGGCCTTTACTGCCGCGTCAAAAAGTTCGTCCAGCCCCTTCTCCTCGAAAGTGAGTTTTCCGGCTTTCAGTGTCTCGACCAGCTCTTTATTGTAATCCGTACCGATGACTTCCACGCCGTGCGATGCCATCATCAGCGCTGTGGGAAGACCGATATAGCCAAGTCCGATCACATTTACCATGAATCAAAATCCTCCTGCCTGCACAAATTTGTCAATCTATTATAAGCGCTATCCTATCCTGTGTCACCATCGGATGTGAAGAATAACTCTGATTTTTTGTACCGGTTTTCGTGCTGTTTTTACTATTTTTTGCTGTTTCCGATACTGTTCTTACTGTTCCCGGTACCGCATTTGCTATCTGCAGCCTTGCCTTTGCGTTTCTTATGCGCCTTTTTCCTGCCCGGAGCGATGCCCGTTTCATTCTTCTCCTGTTCGATCTTGGCCTTGACCGTGTAACCGATGAACTGTGCGTTCCCGATTACATACCGTCTCCACATCCTGCGCGGCTCCTGTACAAGGCGGTACAGCCATTCAAATCCGCGGATCTGCACCCACTTGGGCGCTCTTTCCGTCACGCCCGCAACGACGTCAAAGCTTCCGCCCACGCCCATGACGAACGGAATGTTGAGCTGATTGATATACTTGTTGATCCAATACTCTTTCTTCGGCGAAGAGAACGCCACGAACATCATGTCCGCGCCGGACTCCGCCATATTCTTTACGATCTCCGGCTCATCCTCCTCCGTAAAATACCCATTCCTGTACCCCACGATCTGAAGGGTCGGATACTCCTCCTCGAACACCTTCTTGACCTTGCGTACGACCTCTTCCTTGGCGCCGAAAAGATAGATCTTGTATCCCTTCTCACTCGCCACCTTCACCAGGTTCAGGAACAGGTCGATCCCCGTTACGCGTTCCTTGATCGGAAGCCCGAGCACCTTGGCCGCCCACAGGATCGAGATGCCGTCCGCATTGATCAGGGGGCACTCATTGACGATCCTTTTCAGCTCCGGATCCTCGTTCATGAGGTTGACCTTATTGGCGTTGATCACGACATGCTGGGTCGGTACCCCTCTGGCAATGATCTTCTCTACCTCGCTGATGGTCTCCTCCATCGTCAACGCGTCTATATATGTATTTAAAATCGGGACTCGCCGTTTGTCCTTATCGGTAGGCATCCTCTTCCTCCAGTCATTTCGGCCGGAACACCGCAGCGCACAATTGCGCAAACGACGGTGTACAGCATATTAACTAAGTTATTATACTCCCGATTGCGCCTTTCCCGCAATACAGCACATTCATATCAGGATATAATCTCACTTATACAGATTACAGTTTACTGGATTTTCGAAAAATAATCAAACCCTTATTGCAGCAGCGGCAAAAAAAGGCAGAAAAGAAGCTTCCGCACTAAGAAATGTGGATTCCGATTTGGCGTCCTCTGTCATTGAAGAGGGAAGATGGGCCCGGAAGGCAGGCGTCTCATTCGCGAAGTTTTTCAATGATCTTTCTGTCGCTCGTGAGAGGGACCGCTCCGGAACTCGGAGTCCGCTCTGATGACCGGACTCCTCAGACATTGCGGGCTTTCGGGCGGCAGGAGCTGCCGCCCTCACCCTCTCACTCACTTCCATAAAGATCATGAAAAACTAATCGCTCATTCAAAGCCTGCCTTCCGGGCCCATCATTCCCTCAGCAGAACATACCGACGCCGCTCTAAGAAATTCTCATTTCCCGGAGCGGCAGCTTTTTCTCACTCTCTATATAACCATAACCGTTTTTAGTTACAGTTCTTGTATTATTCTGATATGAAAAAAGGCTCGCGAACGTAGCGGCAGGAATTGAGCCGGGCGCGTGCGGCATGTCCCGGATAAATTGCTTTGAATGAGCGGACGGATAAACCTGATCCTTCCCGAGCGAAGGAGGGAATGAGGGCTGCAGCTCCTGCAGCCCGAAAGCCCCGTTGTCTGAGACGTCCGGTCATCAGAGCGGACGTCGAGTTTGGGAAAAGCGGTTCCCTCCGCAGCGAAGGGAAGGATCAGTGTGAATCCCCGCGAATTCAATGCGATTTAGAAGGGGCATGCCGCACGCGCCCGGGATTTTTCCTTTCGCTTATACGGTAGCCCCTTTTGTTCAGTCAATCTCAGCTATGACAAAGCTCTTGCAATTAGCATCCGAATTCCCTTTTTCCAGAATGTATTTGCCTTTGAAGTACTTCCTTCCCACAACTTTATAGTAATAAACATAAAAAGGTTTCAGTCTGGAACCGTTCAGGGTCTCCACAGTGCAGCGGTCGCCGGCCGTCCTCTTTACGAGCGTCCAGTTCCTGGCGTCGGTACTCATGTAGACCATGTAATCCGTCATTCCGGCGAATTTGCTCCAGGCGAGCATGACCGAGTCATTTCTGACGGTGGAGGCGTGCCTTATATAGTCAGGCGTGTGAGGCGGCACAAGCGACACCCAACCGGAGAACGCGCTCCATTTGCCGTCGATCCTTGCCTTGACACGCACCGAGCAGACCACAGTCCTCCTGGTGCCGGGGACGACCAGGATCTGGTAATCAGGATATCTGGAATCCTTGTAGACCTTTGACTCGCCCTTTCTGAGCTGTTTGTTCCCGTTCGAATCATATACTTCAAAGTAGAACTTCGTGGCGTTGCACTTTTTCACGCCGATATAGCACATCGACGCGTCATAAGTGACATAGTCCTCTCCGTTGACCTTGATCGTCCTTCTTCCCCAGTCTATGAACTTGGCTGTGATCGCCTTTCCGGCAGCCTCTGTCCCTACTGCCGGCGCCGAAACTGCCAGCATCGCCGCCGCCAGGAGCACGGCCATAAGTCTCTTCATAACTTTCATCGTGTTCTTCCCTTCTTCAGATTTCATGATCATTTGCCGCCGATGTAAACGACATTCGCATAATATGTATCCGTATTACCTTTGGCTCTGACCATTTTCCCGTTGACTTCCGCTCTTCCGAGCACCTTGTAGAAATAATACGGCCTCTTATTGAGTTTTGCGCCATTAAAGCTCTTTAACGTGTAACTGCTGCCGGTCGTGCGGGCCACCATCTTCCACCCGCTTTTCCCCGTCTCAGATACATAGAGCTCATAGTCCTTCATCGCGGAATTCTTTTTCCAGGTAAACTTCATTGCGTCCGCCGTACCGGAAACATCTATATCGAATCCGGTGTGGATCGGGATGAGACTGATCAGCTTGGACCATGCGCTCCATTTACCATCGATCCTGGCCCTGATTCGGACAGACGTCGCCGCGAATTTCCTGCCGCTGTTGATCATCACGCATTTGTAGTTCCCTTTTTTGACATATCCTTTCATCGAACCGCGCTTCAGTCCGACGCTTCCGTCCAATGTACTGATTATATACTCAAATTCAGATACCTTTAACGAAGCATCTATCCCGACATAACTGATCGAGTTATCATAGTGTTTCGTCCTGACTCCGGGAACAGCTTCAAATGTTACCGAATCCCATGTGACAAAACGGGCGTCAATTGCCTTCCCGGCTGCTTCTGTCTTCATGGCGGGCACGGATGCAGTAAGGATCACAGCCGCGAGAAGCATTGCTATATATCTTTTCATTATCTTCATACTGTTGCCCCCCTTTATAAACTCCAAAATTGTAAAGCCGAAAAACTGTAAAACAATCCGCCCGCAGGCAAGGATCCTGCGGGCGATCTTGAATCTGTTCCTATTCAGAACCCTTGGCAAAAGCAGTCTCCTTCGATCCCGTTCGTAAGGGCCGTTACATCATGTCCTTAGAAATACCAGACTTTCCAGATCCACCAGGAACTCGAATCACCCTTGGCCTTTGCCACAGTACCGCCTATTTTAGCCCTGCCGATCACTTTGATGTAGTAATTCTGGTTCTTTTTGAGCCCTGCACCGTTAAGCTTCGTGAACGTATAACTGGTCCCGGTGGTGCGGGTCAGCATCTTCCATCCGCCGCTTCCTGTTGTCGAGACCCAGACTTCGTAATCCTGTAATCCCCTGAATTTGCTCCACGTGATCTTCCATCCTCTGCTGCTCTCAAGGAACTGCGTCTTGCAGTATTCAGTGGTATGGAGCGGAATGATCCCGATATAGCCGGTATACGCGGTCCACGTGCCGTTGATCTTGGCCCTGATGCGGACCGCTGTCACCAGGCTCTTTCTGCCTGAGATCTTCACGCATTTTTTGCCCTTAACAGTGTAATAACCGTCCTGGTGAGCCGTTTTGACAGGATTTGTCAGATCAGCCATATCATAGACCTTGTACCAGAACTCCGTAACATTATACTTGGAATCGATTCCGATATAAGCCTGCGAGCAATCAGTTCCTGCCCAGGCGACAAACGCACCTGTGATCGTTGTTGCCGCTTCTGTCTGCATCGCCGGCGCGGCCGATACCATGATCGCGACTGCGAGAAGCGCAGCCATTAACCTTTTGAGCCCCTTCATCATGACCTCCCTCTTTAGTAATACTGGAAAATGAATGAAAACTAAGTGTTAACATAAATTATAGATTACTGTTCCGCGATTTACAATAACGTTTAAGTGAGTATCTCCGAAAACATCCGCCCTGTTCCACGAAACTATGGCGAAACCCAGGCAGGACCCGGCTCCCCGATCACAATGGAGCAGGTATCTCCGAAATCTCAGCTGTTTTTTCGCAGGATCCGGAGCGGGGAGTATTTTGCCAGGATATCCCTCATGACAGCCCACGTGCCCGCAGCGTATACGGCCGCGTAAACCGGCATTCCCAAGAGAGAATCGGGAATGATCTCAGTAACGGCATAGAACGCTGCCGTCATCAGGCAGATATAGGCCAGGTTCCTGACCCATTTGACCCTGTATTTCCTGACCAGATACCACTCCGCCGCCAGATACCACACGAAAAGGCTCAGGATCGACGCGATCGAGAAGGCCGCCGGAGTCCTGATGATGATGTAGAGCGCATAGTTGGAGGCCGCGGCGAATCCCAGCACAAAGCAGCAGATGCCAAAATACAGCATGTTCTTATCCAGCACCTTGTAATAGTTAAAGATGATCGCGCTGATGCAGCTGTGCAGCGCGATGCCCGGGAACAGGATCCGGAAATAGGCCAGCGACTCAGTGTACTCCCCCAGAAAATACCTGATGAACAGACATAGCGGATAGTATCCCGCCATCGCGGCGAACACGACGATCGAGATCAGCGCCATGCCGGTGTCGAACGCGCCGAGGACCTGCTCTTTGGATTTGCGCTTGAGTGTGGGGAACAGAACAGTAGAGACGGCGCTGACCACTGTGGTGACCATGTAGACCAGCCGGTACGCGAACGAGTAGATCCCGTATGTGGCGGTATCGAACAGGACGGAGACGAACTGCCTGTCCAGGGAGAAGATGAGCGTCGAGATCTCGTAGGCGATGGTCAACGTGATCCCGCAGCGGAAATACACCGCAAGTCCCGGCCAGTTCCCTTTGAGCGGCAGCGCCTCGCCGAATGAGATCTCCCTGTACGTCCACATGTACCAGATGAGGAGCAGCGTATCGACCACCACGATCGCGGCGGTGAAGGAGACGCAGGAGAGCTCATCGATCCGCCCCATCCTGTGCTGCAGGATAAAAATGAGGACGATCGCTATTTTGAACCCCGCCTGGAGTACCTTTCGAATGGACCACTCCCTGAACCGCATGGTCGCCTGGGACACGTACTGATAGTACTTGGTGACGTTCGTCACCACCGTATCCGCGCCGACCATGATGAAGATATAGCGGTAGATCCCCTTCATGAACAGGCAGGCGGCGGCGATCACGAGCAGCGCGGCGACGCCCTGAAATGCGGTAAAGAACCTCGTATTGAGCCTGAACCGCTTCCTGTCGATCTCGTCGTACGTCTCGCCCCCGTGGACCAGCAGCACTCCGTCAATGAATCCCGCGTGCAGAAGCGCCGTGTACGTCATATATAGAGTGAAGATCTGGTAGTAGCCGTAGCCCACGACCCCCATCAGCTTGGGGACCACGAGGCCCACCATTACGCTCGACAGGAGCACAAAGATATTTCCGGCCTCCACAACGAGGATATCCCTCAAAAATCTTTTTCTTGTGCCGTCCAATTTGTGTTTCCCCTCAGTGTGTCACAGCACTGCCGCGATCGCGACCGGCAGGCCCGGGCTGTGATCGCACTAGATGAATCTCAGCAGTTTTTCACAGCGCGCCACGATAAAACAGAGCACCTTGCTCTTCAGTGTCACTGCGCTCCACGCGCTCCCGCCGTTTCTTCGCGCGAGAGGCGCGCGCATCACCTCGCGTCCCGAGGCCAGCGTTTCCCTGCAGTGCGCAAGTTCCGCCTCCGCATTTTCCGGTCCCACCGCTTCCCTGTTCCCTCGCTGATGATCGCGCAGGGTCTTGGCAGCGGTGATCTCCCTGCCGATCAGCGCGCACTTCATGACCTCTCCGCCGATCCCCGCCTTTCGGATCTCCCTGACAGCTCTGTCCATGAAGAACATCGCGTCGAACGATTTCTGTGAAAATCTGCTGCCCGTGATGGCCGATCCCGGACGTACCAGATAGTGATACAGCTCGTCGGGGATGTACCGCAGGCCGTTCGACCGCAGAAAGCACCGCAGAGTGAAATCGAAGTCTTCCGCTATGACTCTTCCGTTCTCAAAGGCGATCCCTTTCAGCAGTTCCGCGCTGTACAGCTTGTTCCAGACTGCCCAGTAGAGGATCCTCGTATCCGGGTTCAGGAAACGCAGCAGCGCGTCATCCCTGTCAAAATCCTGCGCCTGCGCAGGCATTCTTCTTCCCTTCAGCCGCTCGATCCGGTTCCCCTCCGTATCTTCCGCCCGGACACCGCAGCATACTATCTGTTTGTCCGACTGCGTAAGATGAGAGACAAGCGTCTCATAGAACCCGGCATCGATATAGTCGTCCGCGTCCACGAACCCGATCCAGCGTCCCTTTGCGGCCGCGAGCCCTCTGTTCCGCGCTGCCGATACACCGCTGTTGGAGATCCGGATGCACTCAACGCGCGGATCCCGTTCCGCGAACTCCGTGCACAGCCGCGAAGAGCCGTCCGTAGAGCCGTCGTCCACCAGAATGATCTGCAGATCCCGGTATGTCTGGCCCAGGATGCTCTCAAGGCATCGCGGCAGGTATTCCTCTACGTTGTAGACCGGCACGATCACACTGATCGTGCCGGATGTCCCGGGATTGTTCACACTCTCCTCCGTTTCACTTCGTGACCTTAACGCTCTTCGTCGTGCAGTAGCCGGAATAATATCTTACACCGTTCTCAAGTCTATAGGCGCGGACCTGAACGTAATAGGTCTTCCCCTTTTTCACGCCCGAGAGCACCCTTTTCAATGTGCCCGCTCCCTGAACGGTGATCACTTTCGCGTCCGACATATCCTTCTTAAGACCGAAGCGGATCACATATCCTGTCGACTTGGCGTTCTTTCCATAGGTGACCGCTATTTTGCCGGCGGCATTATTTCTCAGAGAAGTAATGCCGACAGGGATCAGACGGTATCCGCTCCCTGTTCTTGCGATCGTGCTGTCCCCGCTGTCATTTTCCTTTGTCGTCGACGCGACCACTCTGTAAGTGTACTTCCTGCCGTTATCGGACTTCACGGCCAGATCCGTAGCATATGTCCGGGAGGTCGTGAAAAGATACTCGTCCCCGCGGTATACTTTGTAGTACTTCGCGCCGGCCACGCCTTCCCAATAGACCTTGATGCCGGAAGCGACGTTCGTGAGCCCCACATGGGCTGAAGCGCCGGGAACTACAATGATCCCCGTCTCAAGTACGGTCTCCTTGTAATTCTCCGTTTCCGCCGCTGTTACGGTCAGTGTCGTGGTCCCGGTCGAAACTCCCCTGACCGTTATTATTCCGGTGCCGTCATTATCCGCGATCTCCGCGATCGCGGGATCCGCGATCTCAACCGCTGTCTCGCCCTGCGCTCCGGTGATCCTTACCTTCTCATTCCTGCCGTTCACGATCTTCCCGGCAGATACCGAGAGCGGCTGCATTGCCTTCTCGATCTCAAATTCCTTCTCGATAGTCCCCCGGTAGCTTCCGGCACCTTCTATGATCACCCTCGCCGTACCGACGCCCGTGTTGTTCTCATATGCTACAGTGTAGTCGGTACCCTCAGACAGTTCCCTGCCGCTATAGCTGACAGTGAGCTCCTGTGTGATCTCTTCGCCGGTGAATTCTTTATCCGCGATCCCTTCAACAACGGCATTTTCGATCGTGGGAGGATAACTGTACATCGGCACAGTCAGTTCCTCGGGCGGCCAAAGGTCGATCATATCCTGATCATAGCTGTAATACACGCTGCTCGCGCCGCCCAGGTTCACCGTATAACCGTCATGCGGAGAACCAAGAGCGCCCGTGAGGAACAGTTTGTCATCCGCGCCTACCGTTCCCTTGTCGCAGTTGGTCACGTCAGTCAGATAATTCCACCCGTCTTCCATCGTGACGAGATTCCACATGTGGCCGCTTCCGTTGATCTTACCTGTCACTGCTTTGCAGTCTATATCCCCCTCAAAAGACGACCGGTCGCACAGATACTTGAATGCTTTGGCATAGCCCTCACATACCACCTTCGTAGCCGGGTCGCCGTCGAACACCCAGATCAGCTGCCAGGGATTGCCGTACGGCGCATGATCCGCGATCGCGGCGTAATTGTAAGAGGTCAGATCGCATATTGTCTGCCGGTAAGCGGCAAGCTTCTCGTGATCGGGAAGGTCTTCATTTTCCGAGACGACCGCCAGTGCGTTCTCTACAGACGCCTGCACAGTCTGTCCGATCGACGCGTCGACTGTATAGTCTCCGTCCGCGTATTCACCCGCGACAGGAAAATTCAGCTTGAGGCTTCCCCTGTATCCCAGATACCATACGCCGTTCTTTGTAAATGCCCGGTACACATATCCGTCCGCTGTCGTTTTCGGCGTCTTGTCGTACCAGTACAGAAGATAAGGGTGATCCGCCAGCAGGGCGTCGATCAGAATACTGAGGTCAAAATATTCCTGCCTCAGCTTCGCGGACGCCGCCTCCTTGGCATCCTGCCTGATCGCGTTGTTCTCCGCGATCGCGGGAACGCCGAGCTCTTCCGCCGTCCATGCGGTCTCGGAAATAAAAGCGACTTCCTCATCCGGGACCGTGAAATGCGTGGAGGTGATCTCTCCCGCAGCGATCAACGGCAGCTGCGAGCTGATATAGTTGTACGCTGCCAGCGTATCACCTGTAAGCCTGCTTCCCGCTGTCGCCCGCCTCTTCTGCAGAAGTTTCTTTCCGGATACGTCATCCGTGATCCCGAACTCAGCGTCCACATAGCCGGCGAACAGCTCGTCCGAAGGTTTCGTGTCCTGCGGCGTATAGGCCTGTTCTTCCGTCTCCTCTTCGAGGATGATCTCCTCTGCGGCGTCCTCAATGGCCGCATCGAACGGAACCTCTTCGGAGGTCCCGATGACCGCGGAGGCCGGAACCTCTGCAACTTCCGTTTCGGCAGCTTCAATAGCCGCGGCCTCTGCAGGTTCCGCTTCGGCGGTCATTCCTGCCTGTACAGGCACTGTCGAGGCCGCCTCTGTCGCGGACGCCTCCGCGCAATACGCGGAAAAACACGACGACACAGAAATGATCATCGTAAGCATGATCGTGATTATCTTGCGATTTATCTTGCGATTATTCATATTTTACCTAAATTCCTATCCCGGTTCAGTTCCCGTTCCTCTAAACTCTATCCGGATCTCAGCCGATATTGTTCCTGCTGCGTGCGCCGCTCATACAGCTGCAAGAATATGCATGTTCCGTATCTGCGCATCCGCGATCCGGTCATTTACCGAGTACGCGTGTTTCTCAAGGTCTCCGCAGACCGCCTGCGTGAGGCCCTGCGCCTGCAGCTCCCCGATCACATCAGCCGCGATCCCTTCCATTACATCGATCTTTTCGTCTCTTGTGTCCTTCTCGTTGTCGGTCGTCAGGAGATATTCAAGGAGCTCCGCCATAAAGGGAAGCTTATCCAGCTCCCGCAGCGCCCTGAAGCTCCACTTGTAATACGGCTGATACGCATCGTTCAGCAAAAAAGCGGCAGCCATCGCGTTTTTGACAAATTCCGTGACTGCCAGCTGGGCGGCTCCTGTTTCGCCGTGCCTGAGGCAGCGCAGATAGTTGTACTGTCCGGCCTGCGCCATAAGGAGAAGGTGGCCGGCAAGCTTTTTCAGACGGACGTCCTGAGGCCGGTGCCTGAGTCGATCTCGGACCGCAGTGATCCCGCCGTACCGGTCCTCGAAGATCTCTCCGTTGACCACCTCTGACAGCGAATAGTCGGGCAGGGTGAGCCACTCATAAAGGCTCAGGACTCCATCATTTGTCCCGGTCTTGTCCATCAGGAAATCTGCTGTCCGTATAACACCGTGCCTCGCGCCGCCCACAGGCGAAACGAGCGCGCGCCGCAGTCCCATGAACTCCCTGGGAAGCCCTGCATATGCTCTCTCCAGGGCAAAAGCCGCTTTTCTGTCCACGACTTCCTCTCCCGGAAGGAAAATACAGAACCCCGGCTCGAAATCGTGGTCCCTTGACACTTCGTCGTCATAGCCGTAACACTCCGAACCGCTGCCGATCAGTCCTGCCGCGAGATACGGGACCAGTTCCGGGAACCGCTCTTCAAGCATGGGCTTGCCGTACTCATCATAAAATGCTTTGGAAATTTCGAGTCCCTTCAAAACATAATCTCCGTTTCTCATTCCAACATCATCTTCACAGCATGCCCGCCAGCCGGTCTGATCTGTCCTTCAGCCTCTCCGCCGCCAGGAAATATCCGTAATACGAGAAGGTAGGCGCGCATTTCTCACAGACGAACGCGTAATAGCCGAGTCTTGAACGCATTTCACGGCTCAGGTCCGAGAGAGCAGCGCCGTCATTCGAAAATGTATCCAATAATGCGTCACCTTTTCCCAATAGTTCTGCGGATTTTGCTTCCAGCAATTCCTCAGCGCGCTCGACCAGCTCCGAAATGCGGACTTCGCCGCTTTCCATGCCCTGTTTCGCTTCTACAGTATTCGCCATATTGAGATATGTGATCGCCTGTTCAAGTTCTCCGTCCGGCACTTCAGCCATCACAAGCAGGGCTTTTTCATAGAGTTCCAAAGCCTCCTCATATCTCTTCAGCGCAGTGCATGTCAGTGCCATATTGTTATAAAGGCCGCCCAAAAGCTGCGGTTCCGTGTTGGTGCTCCCTTCGTAAGCTGCACGCGCTTTGCGGAACATTTCCATCGATCTGTCATACTCCCCGAAGGCATTGTAAGCCGTCGCAATGTTGACATACGTCGTTCCCGCACTGATCGTGTCTTCCATATCAAGCAGAGCCAGAAGCTCGACAGCCCTTTCAGCGCTCTCCATAGCCGGTTCCTTCTGCGCGGTCTTCCGGTAGTGGCCGACCAGCTCATTTCTGAGCATAAGCTCTCCCCGAAGGTCCCTGCCGAGCCTTGCCTCCTCGAGCCAATAGAGAAGGTGCCTCTGCGCCCCGCCGTAGTCCCGCCGGCTCATATATTCATTCATTTTCTCAATGATACGCTGTTGTGGGACCGGGCGGATCACGTCCGCGGAATCACTGTGATACATCTTCTCCTCCTGCATTTCCGCACTGTTCCGATAATAGTACATGCCGGCAGTTATTAGTGCATTATAGCACATCTCAGGCGGCGCTAACCACTTTACGGCGCTGACAAGAACAGTGGAACGAAAAAGGTGCTGTCATCAGGCAGATGACTTGTTGCGCCGGATCACTCCACCAGGATCAGTTCGAATGCATTCCCTGCGGAACTTTCTATGAGGAGTTCCACTAAGATTTCTCATAACGAGATTCCAGTGTAGTCGCTTGACTGCAGGCTCCACCAAGAATCTGATGCGATCATACTTAGTGGAGTCGTACGGCTTGATGACTCCACCAAGAATCTGAAGTGACCAATCTTAGTGTAGTCGCTCGACGCACAGGCCCCACTAAGAATCTGAAGTGACCATTCTTAGTGTAATCACTCAGCCAGCATGCTCCACTAAGTATCTGACACTACCATTCTTAGTGTAACCGCTCGGCTTGTTGGCTCCACCAAAAAACTGTAGTTCTCATTCTTGGTGTAGTCGACTATTCATAGGCTCCACCAAGAACCTGATTTATTCATTCTTGGCGGAGTCGTACAGCACAAAACGCATGAATGCCCCGGGAAAACAAATGGCCACCGGACCGGTGACCATTTAC
>CAMOXN010000015.1 GCA_946629175.1 uncultured Lachnospiraceae bacterium
GGTCAAAGCAGTTCTTTCCCTTATAAAAGCGCTTCATCATGTCGCTTTTGCAGAGTGCGTCGATCATTCCGTCAAAAACTTCCATTGTGATATGTTCCGGATCCGCCTTGTAATAAGAGAATCCGTAGCAGGCAAGATACATCACAGGCGCGAACATGTTGTCCTTCATCGAACCGACGGAAGGCGTTCTTCTCACCATCGCCTCGTATTCATTCTTATGCTTTTTCTTAAACTCTTGTATGTTCAGTTCCGGGACTGCCTTTGCAGTATACCCGTAAACGACTTTGCTGAACATGAGGGGAAATAGTCTTCCTGCAATTCCTAGTTTCATTTATGGTTCACTCCATTCTTCTGCTTACAAGAAATCCCTGCTCATCTGTGACTGTTTCATATTCAGCAGCTATTTCATTTTTACTGCCTACGACCAGATAATCGCATTTGTCACTGTTCCCGCAGGTGCCGCATCGGATCAATTGGCCGTGGATCTCGCTGATCCCGAAGAAATCCGAGTTGCACATGAGCGGAAGCACATGAAGAAGATCATGGCTTTTGGCAAATTCCGCATTCGGGCACTGTGTGAAATGATAACGGGCAGCATGATGTTCCCTGTCATACGGCTCGTCAACATTGACGAAGCCGGCCGGATACTGCCTGATATCCTTTCTGTCCCGATTTCCCGATTTGCGGAAGACCTTATCGATCAGCCACATATCAAAGGACCGGTTCAGATCGAATATCTTCCCCAGCTTTGTAAACGGCCCCATGAACAAGTTGTTTACGAATTCCTGCAGCTCACCGATTGGCGGCTCGTCGGGCAGCGCCGGATAAAGCGCAAATACCAAAAGCCCGCCGTAAATCGCTCTAGCATGACCGTTCTTCTTTCCTCCGTAGTCCGGGAGGTCCTTAAGATAAGCATTATAGTTTTGAACCGTCTCCTCCCAGATCCGGTCTGCCTCTTTTCCGTATCTGTCCATGAGCCATTTCTTCACCGGTTTACAATAAGGCAGTTCGTTTACGGGAACATGATTCATCACCATCATATATCCTCCCGCCAAAGCCATTGTTACAGTTTAAGAAGCTCCTGTGCCATCCGCTCGGGATAAAATAGTGCCATATCCCCGTGATCCATTCCCCTAAAGCTTTTGAAAACAGTCTCGGGTACAAACTTCTTCATATACTTCAGGTCCCAGTCTCTGGCCTTGCGCTCTTTTTCCGCATACCAGTAGTGGACCTTCCCGGTAAAACGAATGGTTTTCTTCGGCATCTTATAGTTGTTGCAGGAATCAAAGGTGTTCCAAAGCGTCTTATAGGTGCAGTGACGGAATATTTTGGCCACGTACTTCAGATCCTCGTCACTGTACTGTGTGGAGCTGAAGGCCTTCACGATCAGTTTTTCCCCGCCAAGTTTACCCAAAGCCATCATTCCGAAATCGCGCACAGCGATGAACCGGGTCAGGATCCATGGCAGCTGATAGGGCGTGATCCCTCCGTCCATTATATAGTTCTTCGCTTTCAGCTTTCCGTCAGCCGCCATCCGCAGTGCGATGCTCCCGCCCATGGAGCAGCCGTAGATCGCTTTTACTTCTCGAATTCCTCTTTTCAGAATATCATCCGCCAGCTCTGAAGCGATCTGCTCGACAGAGCTGAACTCGGAGTTATCGTTAAGGTCATATCCGGGAAGAGCGGGTATCAGCAGGTGATAGTGCTTTTCCAGAAGCGGTATTACATATTCGAAGTAGTCCCACGTTACCAGCGAAGGGTGGATCAGCAGGATGCATTCCGGGTTCTCTTGGCCATACTCGTAAATTTTCATATAGAATCCACTTTCTTCATGACGGCAACAGCGCATGGAATGCGTCCGTCAGCCAATATGATCTGCACATCCAAATACCCGGCGTCCAGAAAAAACTGTCTGTAGCTGTCCACAGTAAACTGTCGTTTGAAATCCGCCCCGGCTCTTCCCACAGTCGCTGCAAATCCGCTCGTTTTGCCTTTGGAATCCTTATTCATGTAGGTCGGGATGATCAACATGCCTCCGTCTTTGCAGACCCGGTTCAGTTCGCCCAGGGCTGTCAGCGGATTGTCCAACAGATGGATCACGTTTCCGGCTACGACCTTGTCAAAGCTGCAGTCCGGAAAGGCCAGCGCGGTGATGTCAGCCTTAGTGAAAGTGATATTATGAAAGGCAACGCAATTCTTTTCTGCCTTCTTCAGCATATTTCCGGAGAAATCCGTCGCTGTAAGCCGCCTGCATTTCTGCGCGATCACAGCGCTGAGAAGGCCTGTCCCGCAGGCACATTCCAGAACAACATCGTCAGGTTCGATCAGATCCGACACGATCTCTTTCAGTATCTTATGCGTTTTCCTGTTGATGACGTTGACAAAGATGTCGTACACGCCGGCCACCTGGTCCCAGAACATCTTGCTGCCTCCCTTTTGGCATAGATAATAAGCGGTTAGATATTTCTAACTATCCCATAATTTTATTCCCTTTTAGAAAGGAATGCAAGAGTCAGCCGGGAATACAAAAGGACAGTTCTTCCGCCATACAAAGAACCGACCCTTTCCATCTCACTCGCTCTTCAGCACACGATAGAACACAACGCCCACGACCAGCAGGATCAGCCCTGCTCCCAGGCAGCATGGAGTGACATAAGCCGGAAGTCCGGCATTTCCAAGATACAGTCCGCCGATCAGAAAGAACACGCTGATGAGCATAGTCAGAAGTCCTATCATCCGGCATGTATTCTTACTCATGCGCTCACCTCCCTGCTCCAGCTGCTCATCTTTTCCTGCAGCCTTGCCATTTGGCTGTACATACCGTCCTTCCGGATCAGTTCCAAATGACTGCCTTGTTCGACGATCCGGCCTTTATCCAGGACCAGAATCAGGTCTGCGCCTCGAATTGTATTGAGTCTGTGAGCGATCACCAGGACCGTTTTATCCCGGCACAGCTCACTCACCGCCTGCTGAATGTAGAACTCATTGTCTGCATCTACACTGGCCGTCGCCTCATCCAGCAGGATCACAGGCGCGTCTTTTAAAATACAGCGTGAGATAGATACGCGCTGGGCTTCGCCTCCGGAGAGGCTGGCTCCGCCTTCTCCCACGATCGTGTCGAAACCATAGGGCAGGTTCATGATAAAGTCGTAACAACGGGCTTTTCTGGCGGCTTCCATCACGTCTTCATAAGAAGCGTCAGGCCTTCCCATAGCGATGTTATTGTAGATCGTGTCTTCAAAGAGGTATACCTTCTGGAAGACCATGCTGATCTGAGACATCAGAGTTTCCATCGGCAATTCTTTGACATTTACACCGCGCAGCCTCACTTCTCCCTCCTGAACATCCCAGAACCTGGCCAGAAGGTTTACGATCGTAGTCTTGCCGCTTCCGGACTCTCCTACCAGCGCGACCATCCGCCCCCGGTCAGCGGTAAATGAGATATCATGCAGGATCTTTTCTTTGCTGTATGAAAAGCCGACATGGGAGAACTCGATCTCGTGCTCTGCCGTGTCAGGCAGCTGCTTTGTGTTTGCCATCGGAAGCGGTTCTTCCGCAAAGACATCCTCCAAGCGGTCCAGGCAGTTTTCCATGATCGTCAGCCGGGAATCCAGCTGGAACAGATGCCTGATCGGGGCGAAAATACTCAGCAGGAACAGCATGACACCGACAAATCCCGCGCTGTCCAGCTGCCCACTGCTGTAAAGACAAACAGCGGTCACGAGGATCGCCGCTGTTCCCAGTGCATAAATGATCTGAAGCACGCGCTCCCATGGTGTATGCTGCCGCTCAAAGGTCAGATTTGTATCGCGGCTTTTAGCAAAGCTCTGACGCAGTTCGCCTGCGCTTTCTCCTGTTATGCAGAAGCTTTTGGACACTCCAAGGCCTTCCGTATACTCGATCACTGCGCCGGTCAGATCCTGGATCGCCTGCTGTCTGGCCGCAGAGTTCCGCATAGACTCGCGGTTCATCGGATATGCGATCAGGATCGCGATGAGCTCCGCGCAGAGCGCCGCTGCTCCTGTCAGGGGATGGATCGTAAACAGAAAAACGGTCAGGACCAGCTGGGAGAAAAGATCACTGACAACATCCGCCACGATATTCATACTGTTTTCTTCGATGAACACCATATCCGCCGACAGGATCGAACTGATGCGCCCCAGGTTCCCGGCTGTAAAATACCCCATTGGTAGCCGTCTTAAGTGCGCAGCGAATTCCTTGCGCTTATCAGCGAATACCTCATAGCCCGTGGCTGACTGGAAGCGATCAGAAAGATTCTGAAATACAGCTCCCAGCGCCAGAAAACACAGCAGTATCCCCGCCGAAACACAGCATGTGATCACATCCGCAGTCCCTTCCATCAGTTTTCGGAGCAGCCATACGGCGGTAAAGATCGGTGCATTTTGGCAGATGGATTTCAGGAAAGAGAAAAGGTAAGCGATCCGTATCCGTCTGGCATATTTACCGCCGCAGAAGCGGAGTACGCGATGTACCATTCTGATCATGTGTTCTTGCCTCCCTTCAGGACCCAGCCCCGGCTTTCCTCTGAAGCTGCCCAGAGTCTTCGATAATCCTCACTTGTTCCGAGAAGTTCCTCGTGTGTCCCCTCCGCGGCGATCTTCCCTTTTCGAAGAACAATGATCTTGTCTGCCGATACAATGGAACTGAGCTTATGGGCTATGACCAGCACAGTTTTATTGCTAATAATATCCGCAATGGCTTCGTTCATTTTCTGCTCGTTTTCCGGGTCGATGAACGCCGTCGCTTCATCGAGGACAATGATCGGCGCATCCTTCAGAAGGACTCTCGCAAAAGCGATCCGCTGGCGCTGTCCGCCGGAAAGTCTGCTTCCGGCAAGTCCCGCGGGCGTATCATATCCCTGTGGAAGCCTGAGAATAAAATCATCGCACTGCGCTCTTTTGGCCGCTTCCCGGACTTCCTCATCCGAAGCATCCGGATTTCCGACGCGGATATTCTCAAGTATGCTCTTGTTAAACAGGAACAGCTCCTGAGAGACGTAAGCGACCTCGCGATTCAGTGCGTCCAGTGTCATATCGCGCAGGCTTTGTCCCCCAATGGTGATCTCTCCGGCGCTGACGTCGTAATAATGGCTGAGCAGCCGGGCGATCGTGCTCTTTCCGCTGCCGGACTCACCGACCAAAGCGGTCATTTTACCTTCCGGCGCGGTGAAGGAGATCCCTTTCAGCACTTCGTCACTCTTGTAGGCAAAGCGCACCTCCTTAAAGCGGACGCTGTGATCTGTTCCTTCAAACTCTGCTGCCCCGCATTTGAGCGGAGGCCGGTCGAGAGTCTTTTCCAGCGCCTGTATCTTGAAGTTGACCTGCGGGATCGCTCCGATCAGAGCGAGCGTCCTCATCAGCATCGGGCCTATGGCAAAGCTCAGGCACAACGCCAGCACATAGCGGCCGAGCGGCATATATCCCATAACGACCATCAGCGCGCCGAACGGCAGGGAATAGAGGACCACATTGGAGAACAGGCTCCCGTACAGGGCCATCCAGGGCCAGCAGACTTTGTACCAGGCCAAGGCGAAGTCACGATACCCGTTTACAGACTCCTCGAAGTGCTTACCGGATTCACCCTCCCGGTTAAAGACGCGCACGACTTCCATTCCGTCGACATATTCGATGATCGTGTTGTTCAGGCGCTTGGACGCGGCAAAATAGCTCCCCATCCGGTCCATTCCCACCGTGTACATCTGTCGGGAGGCGCTGAATCCGAAACCCAAAAGGATAACGGTGAGCAGTGCCATCTGCCAGTCCACCGCAATGAGGACCAGCAGGATCACTGCGGGAACCGCAAGATTGGCGACGCCTTCCGGGATCACATGGGCCAGCATCAGTTCGATCGATTCGATATCGTCACCAAACAGTTTTTTGACAGCGCCCGTGCCAAGATCCTGCACATTGCCGAGGGGCTGCTTTTCCAGCTTCTCCTGCAGGCTGATCCGCAGGTTCTCCAGCGTGTGATATGCGGCGCTGTGGCTGAACTGCAGACCGACAGTGTATGTTATGGCATAGAGAACGCCAAAAACCAGGACCATTACGACAGCGGGCATTGCCGCGGAAAGATTCACAGGCTCTCCCGCAAGTACCCGGTCGATCAGCGTATACACACCCAGATACGGCACAGCGCTGCAAAGCGCTCCGACGATCATGAGCGCTGCCGCGATGTAAGTGTATTTCTTCCATTGCCCTGCATACTGCAGGACTTTGCCGAACATTCCGAGTTTTTCTCTTCTCTTGGAGGTGCTCTCCTCACTTTCTGACAGGAAATACCAGCGCATCCGCGCCGCACCCTCGTCATTTAAGGGATAAAAGCCCAGGATCCGTCCGTTCTCCACATGCAGGATGTGCGTGCAGCATTGGAGAATCAGTTCGGGATCGTGGGTAATGATCACAGATGTAACTGTATCCTGCATTCGGCGCAGGATCGCCGCGAACCGCTCCATACCGCCGCGGTCCAGTCCGGACGTGGGTTCGTCATAGAACAATATCTCTTTTCCGGCGCAAACGGCGGAAGCGATCGCCACGCGCTGCTTCTGCCCTCCGGACAGGGAAGCCGGGTGGCGGTCCAGCTGCTCCCCAAGTCCCAGGCTGTCAAGCACCTGCTCCGCTCTCTCCCGGGAAACTGATGCGTTCAGCATCACTTCCTCTATCACGCTGTCCGAAAACAGCTGGCGGTTCACATCCTGCATGACCAGGAAGCTTCGCTTTGCTCTTTCCTTATCCGTCAGGTATACACCGTCAAAAGCTATGCTGCCGCCGGACGGGATCACCCCGCAGAGGGATTCTGTAAGCGTAGACTTTCCGCATCCGTTATCACCGATCATGGCGATGATACTGTTAGCAGGAAAACTCATGCGGTCGATATCCAGGATCTGGCTGCTCCCGCGGTTGCAGCTAAGGTCTACCGTTTCCAGAACAGGCTTTCCGCCATGCGGTATTTCTCCGATCAGGGGATTTCTCATCAGGGAATGCAGGTCTATGCATCGAAGTCCAAGGCTCGCCAGCTCTGTGTCGGGAAGCTTCTTCAGTTCGTCAGGCACAAAACTCCTGACAATATATCCGTCGTCCAGATAGACAAAGCGGTCAGCCAGGTCCATCAGATAGTACAGCCTGTGTTCAGAAATGACGATCGTCTTGCCGGACTCTTTGATGCGGCGGATCGTCTCGTGCAGCCGGGTGATCGCTTTTTTGTCAAGATTTGACGATGGCTCATCCAGCACAAAGACCTCCGGCCGCGCTGTATAGACACTGCCGCAGGCGATCTGCTGTTTTTCACCGCCGGAGAGCTCGAAAATATTGCGGCCGAGCAGGGCGTCGAGCCTCATGTCCCCGACCGTTTTATCCAGCCTGCGCTTTATTTCATCCCGCTCCAGTCCGAAGTTCTCACATCCGAAGACCAGCTCACCGGTCGTATCTGTATTAAAGAACTGGCTCTTGGGGTTCTGGAAAACACTGCCGACAAGCCTGCTGATCTCAGTCAGTGAAGCTTTGGAAACGCAAAGACTGTCTACCCAGACTTCGCCTTCCAGCTCGCCGGGGTAAAAGTGAGGGGCAAGGCCGTTGATCAGCCGCGTGAGCGTAGTCTTTCCGCAGCCGGAAGGGCCGCACAGTACAACGACTTCACCGGTGCCGATCGTCAGATCAATGTTGTCCACACCCTCGCCTGTGCCCTGCTCGCCTCCATAGTGAAAACTGACATTTTTAAATCTGATCATATGCCTGCTGCTCCTTTCGATGAGACCAGTATCACAATGGCCGATGCCAGTGCAGCAAAAATAGACATCACAATATAGTCTGCCGCATGAAGTCTGACCTCTTCATAGGAGCTGCGCTTTACATCGATGTCCATACCGCGGGCCAGCGCTGCGGCTGCCAGTTCCTCCATCACTCCGATGGTCGAGAACAGCAGCGGGACCAGCACATACTCGATCGTTCTCCAGGGGTGCCGCAGTACGGAGCTGAAGTTTACGGAGATCCCCCGGAAAGCCATCGCCTTGCGTATTCCGTTCCATTCGTCCTGTACAGTAGGAATAAAACGGAACAGCATGGCGATCGGGATCACTGCATTGACCGGCAGGTGCATTGCTGACAAAGCTGACAGAAACTGACTGATGCGTGTTGTCTGCACGATCAGAACGATACTGAGTATCGTCGGCAGAGAATACAATATGAGCGTTGTCAGCACTGATACGATCAGTACCACTGCCGGAGCAGAGCTTCCTGTATGATCGACAGCTTCCTTTATGTACAGCGCGACGGAAAAGGCAAAAAATGCCTTCAGTGCCAGCCATGGTTTCCCGCTTAGCGCGAGTACGGCGCAGACTGCTCCCGTGAACAGCAGAATATACAGCCCGCTGTATGTATACATGCTGGTCACGCCGCAAGCGAGAAAAATAAAGAGTTTGGTCCTGGGGTCAAAATGCACCAGCGCCTTTGAATCGTCACCGTAAAGACTGATATCCATAACTTATATGATCCCTGCTTTTTCGAAATGCTTGCTTATAAGTCCGGATGCGATCAGCACGCCGACTGCTGCTCCGGCCAGCGCCAGTCCGATCTGGATAAAAGCAAGGCCGCCTGCTGCATATTTTGCCAACTGGTCCGCATAGTCCTGTCCGTAAAAGCTGACAGAACGGGCCATAAACTCGTCCCTGTGAAAATACAGCATGGTGTACGGGCATACCATGTTCAGGTTGAAGGCAAGGAAGGACAACAGGAACATCTTTCTGGATTTGTAATGGCCTGCCATAATAATGAACTCAGCTGCAAGGGCACAGGCGATCGCCAGGATCATGCCCAGCACGTTACCGGAGCATGCGACGAGGGCAAACAGTACGCCGAGGATCAGCGCGGCGCCGAATTTATGCACCTTCAAAACGCACAGTTCATAGACAGTCGCGCAGACGACGCCGACCGTAAAGGGCGCAAGGATATAAAGGACAGGGATCGCGCTGGTGCCAAGCACTACAATGAGCATCAGGACGATGTAGACCGCTCCGAATGCGCCTGCGTAAATGAGGTCCTTTGTGCGGAGCTTTTTATCGCTCTGCTGTGTAGTTTGTGTTACTTCTTTTCTTGCCATAGTGTTTCTCTCCTTTTCATGTGTTGTATAAAAACGGCACAGACCGTTTTTTACGGATAACGATTTTGGAAAAGTGTTATCAAAAAAGCCTGACCGGTTTGGGTCAGGCTTTCAGCTTTCCTTATTTATTTCTTCAAGCAGTTTCTGAAATCCGGCTTCTGAGAAGGCCGTCAGCAGAATGATCATTTTTTTCACTTCCTCCACGGTATATCCTCCGTAAATGAGTTCCATATACTCCTCAAATTTCATGTGAAGAATGATCATAACAAGTGAGGGGTCCACATGCCTTCCCGCATAGCGGTCAAAGATCTCCTGATAGCTTGGATAAAACACTTCGTGGATCAGGTGCTCCTTAAATCCCTCATATTTCGTTCCGCCGGAGCACTCAAACAGAAGGCGGAACTCATCCTTGTGCGCTATTGCGTAAGCAATAGATGTCAGTTCATTGTCTATTCCGGTACTCAGATCAGTCATCTCCTGAGAGATAACATTCCGATACATTTCCTGAAACCCACGGAGCATAGGATCCACAAGCGCGGAGAAAAGATCCTCTTTTCCGGAAAAGTGATTATAAAATGCTCCTGTAGTAAGTCCAGCCTCCTTACATATAGTCCTGAGAGATGCTTTCTCAAAACCATACGCAAGGAACTGTTCTTTTCCGCTTTTCAACAGCATTGCTCTGATATTGACGGGGAGTCTTGCCATGTTCCGCCTCCAGTTAGATATCTCTAACCAAAATAACATGTGTTATCTTCAAAGTCAACTCCCCTTTTCGCAGCATCAGCTGTATTTTGTTCGATGTGACCGGGCAGTTCGCTGTTTTGCAGAACATCTTCATTTCCACCCGAACAGGCCTTTCTTCTCATAAGGATTCGACTCCACGGACAGGCAGGAATAGCCTGTTGCGTCAATAGCCGATTTGATCATTTCCGCATCCACCGGCGCTTCCGTCAGGAAGGATGCCTCTTTTTTACCGCGGGAGGCTGCGACCTTCTTCGCAGAAGGAACAGCTTTCCGTATCGTATCGCAGATATGCGCTTCGCACATCCCGCACATCATTCCGTCTATTTTCAGTGTTGTTCTGATCATTGCTTTATGTCCTCCGTTTCCAACTCTCTCTGTTCTCTTTCACTTTCCGGGTACATCCCGGCGACCGCGCGTCAGTTAGTAATATATAACTAAATTATATACAACTAACTGAGCAAATCAAGCTTTTTACATATATATCAATCCTCCAAAAATCCCGCCGGGTCCGGCAGGTCCGACGGGATTTCTGTGTTCTTCATTTATCTGTCCCGGATACCGGAGTCAATGTGCCTCATTCCCCTTTTTCCTTAATCGACCAGCCCGCGCTGGAGTTCTGCAGTTCAGCCATACGACGGAACATACTGTTCTCACATGCGAACAGTTCCTCCGGTGAGCCCTGTTCGGCAACTTTTCCGTCGGCGAGGACCACGATCTTGTCCGCTGCTTCAACTGTACGCATCCGGTGCGCGATGACCAGCACGGTCTTTCCTGCGAGCAGGCGGGACAGAGCGCCCTGTACCTTGGTCTCGTTCTCTACATCGAGGGAAGCCGTAGCTTCATCCAGCAGTACGATCGGCGCGTCTTTGAGCAGCGCGCGGGCGATGGAGATGCGCTGGCGCTCGCCTCCCGAGAGCTTCGCACCGTTTTCACCGATCGGCGTATTATACCCCTGCGGCAGTTTTTCCACGAACTCGTCGCAGTTGGCTGCTCTTGCGGCCGCCCGGACTTCCTTATCCGTCGCGCCGTGCTTTCCGAGCCGGATATTCTCCATCACGGTATCATCAAAGAGCACCACATCCTGGAACACCATGGAATAGTCTGTGAGAAGCGTTTCGGGATCAATGGTCTTAATATCGACGCCGCCGACTTTGATCGCTCCGCTTTCATTGTCCCAGAGACGGGCGGCGAGCCTCGTGCATGTGCTCTTTCCGGAGCCGGAAGGACCGACCAGGGCCGTGACTTCACCCTCTTTCGCGGTAAAGCTGACGCCGTCCAGCACCTGTTTGTCATCGTAGCCGAAACCGACATTTTCAAAAACAATGTCATGCCCATCCGGATGGAACTCTTCGCTCCCCTCCGCTGTCCTCGCATCCTCGATCTCATTAAGGCGGTTCGCGCAGACCTCGGAGAGGAACATCTCGGAGATCAGTGCCAGAGCCTGATCGAACGGCGCGTAAATGCGGGTGATCACCATGAGATACATGAAGAGCATCATGAAATCGATCTCACCCGCAAGGATCATACGAGTTCCGGCAAGGATCGTGGTCGCTACACCCAGTCGCATAATGACGCTAGCGGCGTTGACGAAGACCCCGTTCACGAGTTCCACATGGATCATTTTGGCTTCGTGTTCGTCGATCTTATCGCTCAGCGCATTCAGAAAGCGGTCTTCCTGGTTGGTCGCCCTGATCTCCCTGATGTTTTCCAGGGTCTCCTGGATCCCGTCGGAGACCTGAACAGCCGCCGCCTTGGTAATCTCCGAATTCTTACGGGAAAGCTTCCGGCTTCCGAAAAGGAGGATAAAGGCCACCGGAACAGCCCACAGGCATGCGATCGCCAGTTTCCAGTTGTATGCAAGGAGCATGACGGCAATGACAGCCGTTGAAATAAAGGAACCGTAGAGATAGCCCAGGCAGTGGGACCAGACATGCTCCAGCCGGTTCACATCTCCCATGAGGGTCTCGATGAGGTCGGCGAGGTCCCGCTTGCTGAAGTAGCCTAAGGGGAGCTTGCGAAGGCGCTCCGCCAGCGACAAGCGCACTTTTTTGACTTCCCGGTAAACAAGGCCGTAGGTCGTCTGATACTGCTGCAGGTGCGTGAAGAACGACAGGAGGAGGAATACCGCCACAAGGAACAGAATAGTGACCGCGCCGGGCAATGGTGCAGCGTCCGTCAGCGTTCCGACAAATGCCTTCATCATGAGGTACAGGATCCCCATGCCGCCCATGACGACCAGATTGACTATGACCGTCCAGAGCGTTCCTTTTTTCGTATTCCTGATCCCCTGGTCCGTAAGAGCGTATTTGCGCTGAAAATCTTTACCGAACATATCACTTCGCCTCCTTTCCCAGCAAAATGGGCTCCGCCGCATTTTCCCTGGAATCGCGCTGCCCAGTCTCTGCAGATCCTTCCGAGGAAATGCGCCACCGGACCGCCCGCCGGTAATCGGCCCACATGCGGGCATACAGGCCATCCGCATTCAACAGTTCTTCGTGGCTGCCCTGCTCTGACACATGTCCTGAATCCAGGACAATGATCCTGTCCGCGCCTACAACAGTAGACAGCCGGTGCGCGATCATGATAACGGTGCGCCCTTCAGTGAGCTTCGTGAAGGCTTTCTGGATCAGCGCCTCGTTTTCGGGGTCTGCAAAGGCTGTCGCCTCATCCAGAACTACGATCGGCGCGTTTTTCAGGATCGCCCGCGCCAGTGCCACGCGCTGCTGCTCGCCGCCGGAGAGATATGTCCCCTTCGTACCGATCATGGTATCGATTCCTTCCGGCAGCTTTTCAATGATATCATCACACTGCGCCGCAGAGAGGGCCTCCATCACCTCCTCGCGGGAAGCGTCCGGCCTCGCGGCCCGCACATTTTCCAGTATGGACGCCTTGAACAGATGGGTGTTCTGGAACACAAACGCCACCTGGTCCATCAGCACATGCGGATCGGTCTGCCGCACATCCACACCGCCGACTTCCACTGCTCCGCCCGTCACATCCCAGAAGCGCGGGATGAGACTGGCTGCCGTGGTCTTTCCGCCGCCGGAAGGTCCGACGAGCGCCACTGTCTGTCCCGGTCCCACGCGGAAAGAAACACGGTCGAGTGCCGGAATATCCGCGCCGTCATAGGTAAAGCTTACATTCTTAAACTCGACACTGTTGTCCCGTGGAACCTGCGGATGATCGGTGATCTCCATCATCGGTGCGCTCATGACCTGATTAATGCGCCCAAGCGCAGTACTTGCCTGCATCGAGCCGCTCGCGGCAAACATGATCCTCGCCAGCGCCGTGGACACAACTGCGGAAAAGGCGGCATAGAAAGCGAAGTCCGTCAGGAAACCGGCAAAGTTTCCTGTGCGGAGCGCGCCGGGAGCAAGCAGCAGCGCCACAGGAACAAGAAATACGAAAGCGCCTTCAGTGGCAGTGAGGTTTACAGCCTGCGGGACCTTGCAGACATCGGCCTGAAAGTGTTCCGCCTTGGCGCTGTAGTCCTCGATCGCCTGCTTGAAAGCCCTGAACGAGTAAACGGTCTGCTGGAATACCTTGACCACGGGAATGCCGCGCACATATTCGGTGCCGGCCTTACTCATCACATCCTGCGCCGCGTAATACTCCGCCATGAGATTTGCATTCTTGCCGCCCATCATGTAGAACATAGCCCCGATTGAAATGACAGCAGCCAGCAGGCAGGCTGCGCCCATGCGCCAGTCAAAGACGAACATCAGCACAATTGTGGCGATCAGCATGGCGGCGGATCCGACGATATCCGCCAGGTTATGGGCAAGAAGCGTCTCCGTTTCCGACGCAGCCCCATCGAGGCGGTTGCGCAGAAGTCCTGACGCGTTGGAGTCAAAAAATCCCAGGGGCGCCTTCATCAGGTGCTCCATACCTGCCTTGCGGATGTTGCTCGCTGTGCGGAAGGCTGCAAGATGCGTGCACATCAGCGCGCAAAAATAGACAGCGATCCCGGCAAACGCGAAGGCAAACGCCATCCAGCCGTAACGGGATATCCTGACGGCCTGTGTCCAGTTTGGCGCGACAGCGATCAGATCCCGCACTACCAGCCAAATGCAGATATACGGGAGCATCCCAAGGATCATGGCGAACGCCGAGAAGATGAGTCCTAAATAAGTCAGCCCTTTGTAGCTGCCCGCATAACCGAGCAGGGCTGACACGTCGCTTTGTTTCTTTTCTTTCATTTGCATCTTTAACCTACTACCTCCCACATTTCTCCCATATTCATAAGTTCCGCGCCGGGGATGCAGCCTGAGCAGCCGTTCTTTCCTTTTCTGCCGCCCGGATCGTTCCCTGCATTCGGACTGCAGCCCGTACAGCTGCTGCAGCTGCCGCCTCCGCAGGAGGCAGCTGTAAAGGAAATTCTTTTGATGATGCCCGCGTTTTCCAGAAACTCCAGTTTTCTGCGTATGTCAGCCGGCGTCGTGTGAAGCTCCGACGCCAGCATGAGTGTCGTGCGGGCGTGTCCGTCCTTTAACAGATTCAAAAGCTCGTTCATCTCATCACCTCGCCTTACCGATACCTGAACGGAGAATCGTCACCCGTTCAACTTTTGAACAGAGAAGCGTCCCCCGTTCAAAAAATCACCAGTCCGATGCGATACGCTATCGCCGCGAGCAGCAGCGCTGTCAGCGTATAGTACACGGCGATCTTTGCCGTCCACTTCGCGGAATGGATCTCCTGATAAGTCGCCGCCAAAGCCACTACGCAGGGCATATTGAATGTGATCGCGAAGATGAAGGCCAGCGCCTCAGGCTTAGTGACATTCGACAGCAGGATCTCGTTCAGGTTGGACGCTACACCGCCGCCGCTCATAGCCTGGTTGAACGCGCCGGCGAAGTTGCCGCCGGTAAAGAGAGCGCTGATGACGCCGAGCGCGCCTTCCTTGCCGACTGATGACGCAATAAACGCTACAAAGAGCTGCCAGTTGAGACCAAACAGCTTCGTCACCGGCTCGATCGCAGTGCCGATCCGGTACAGGAGCGGCACGCTGTCCGCTGAAAAAGAATAACTGATCAGCCAGAAGATCGCGCAGACAAGTAAGACCACTTTTGTGACGCGGACGAAGGTATCCTTCGTGCGGCCCAGCACATAGCGGAACAGGGCACCCCACTTCGGCTTATGGTACGGCGGCAGTTCCATGATCATGCCGTAGCGGTCCTCTTCTTTCACAAGCCCGCGCCCGAAGATCTTCGCCGTGATCCACATGTGCAGCAGCATCGTCAGAAGGATCACAACGATCACAAGGACCGCGCCCGGTCCGAAGAACAATGACGACAGCATCGGGATGACCGCCCAGGCCGCACCGCAGGGGACCGCCCACGCGAGCGCGATCGTCAGGACTTTCTGTCCCCAGTTGTCAATGACGCGCGTACCCGCCGCGCCGCCCATCGTGCAGCCGAAACTCACCAGGAAAGGCATGACGGATTTTCCCTGAAGGCCGAGTTTCCCCATCGTATTGTCAAACACATACGAGACCCTCGCCATGACGCCTATCTCTTCGAGCAGTCCGAATACCAGCGTCACGCCGAACACGAAGCCGAGCATCTGGAAAATATAAGACAATGACTGGATAAAGACCGTACAGATGATGGATATAATGAAATCCGGACAGCCTGCGGATGTAAGCGCCGCCGTTACCGGTTCCTTGAGCATTCCGAAGACCTTGCCGAACCCCATCAGAGGAAGCGCCGGGATAAAAGAAGCAATGAGTCCCAGCAGGATCGTGAGGACGACTGCCGGTTTTCCCCATGTCTTATGAGTATAGATCCGGTCAAGTCTGCCCAGCGTCAGATTTTCCTTCTTTTCGGTGACTGCGCCGGCAAGGATCCCGTCGATCCATGAAAATTTAGCGCCGCCGGTCTCGACCGCTCCCTGCACGCCTTTTCTGTACCCGTCTATCCTGGAAACAGTTTCCACATCCAGTGTATTCTTCAGTTTTGCAAGGACCACCGGATCATTTTCCAGCGTCTTTGCCGCGAGCCACATCGGGGAATAGCCCGGGATGAGGTCCTCCGGCATCAGTTTTTTGACTTCACTGTATCGCGGGATCTTTTCGTATAACGCCTCAAGAGAGGCCGTGTCCAAAGTCTTCTTCTCCGCCACTGCCCTTTCCAAAGCATTGTAGAAAGGTGCATACCCCTTCTTATCGTTTGCGGAGAACAGAACGACAGGGACACCCAGCTTCTGCTCGATGAGGCCGGCATCGATCTTCTTCCCCTGCGCCGCCGCGACGTCCGCCATGTTGAGGATCAGCATGCACGGGACTGTAATGCCCGCATAATCCGCTGCCATGAACAGGCTCCGCTCGAGCTGCGAGCTGTCGGTCAAAATACAGACGACATCCGCCTTGCCCGACGCTATAAAATCTCTCGTGATGACTTCTTCGTCAGAATTGGCCGACAGGCTGTAAGATCCCGGCAGGTCCGCCAGTTCATAGTCTCTTCCGCCGTATGAAAAGGATCCCTCTTTCTTCTCGACCGTTTTGCCCGGCCAGTTCCCGACGTGCTGGTGGAGGCCTGTCAATGCGTTGAACAGTGTCGACTTGCCGGAATTCGGCTGCCCAAGAAGGGCAATAGTTACTTTTTCGCTCATTTATTCCCCTTTCCGGAGCGCTTTACAACTCCGTCACTTCAATACCGCTGCACTCTTTGCGGTTCAGCGCGATCATCGTATCTCTCGAGTAGACAAGGACCGGTCTGTTCCGGTCGTTCTTAACGACCTGCAGCCTGCATCCCGGCGTCAGCCCGATCGATGTGATCCGGCTGATGAACCGGTTGTCGCCGTCAAGTTTGGCCACAACGGCATTCTGGTTCTCTTTCAGTTCACTCAGTTTCATATTTACCTCCTGTTTATGTCTTTCTGTTGAGACGCCGGTACTCCAGCGGCGACACCCCGGAACTGTCCCTGAAGACGCTTCCGAATTTCCCCTGATGTTCGTATCCGCTTGCCAACGCGATCTCTCCGATGCTTTCGTCCGTCGTTTCAAGCAGCTCCTTCGCTCTCTCGATCCGCTTTTCGCGCATATATTGAGAAACCGGTTTGCCGTATATGGCTGAGAAGTACTTTTTGAACGCCGAGGCGCTGATCCCGAAATGCGCGGACAGTTCTTCTATCGTGTATCGTTTTCTGAGATCATCTGTCATCATCTGTTCGGCTTCCGTTACGATCCGCCGTTGTCCCTTTGTGATCGAAACGCCGTAATCGATCTTTTGTGCATCGCCGCCGATCAGATGACAGATCAGCGAGAGGGCGGCAAACCGCAGCTCATAGACGGATGAACAGCCCTCCCGCAGCATGCGGAAGAGCTTCTCTTCTTCCTGAATAGCTGCGTTTGTAAGCGTAGCCATAGTATTTCTTTCTTCTGTATAGCCCCTCAGCACTTTAAACGTTAATCCGTAATCCGTAAGCGCTTCCGGCATATATCCTTCCAGCCTGCGAAGATCAAGACACAGTTCGATCCCTTCGTAATGTCCTCCCGGATAGCAATAACTGCTCTTTGGCGGGCTTGCGCTCACATTGAGGGTCCCCGGCGACATATACACATAGGTTCCCGGTGAAAGCTCTACTTCGCAGCGCCCGGCATGGCAGATATTCAGCAGCAGATAGTCGTTTTCATTAAACAGCGCCATGGGATAGGAGAGCTTATCCAAACGTATTTCATTTCCCCACAGCACGATTCCGTCCCACAACCGCGTGACATACAGGCAGCTTCCCCGGCCCAATTGGAATTTTTGATAGTGATCGTCTTCCTCCGAATGATCAGATGATAAGAGGTCGATCATTGTTTCCGCTTGCCTTGTCAGATCCATAGTCTCATTCCTCTTTGTTAGTTATTACTAACTATTATACATAAAAAAAGATGGAACTCTACGCCCAAACGGCTTTTATTGCTCCATCTGTCTTTTAATCTGCTACTCCTGTAATTTCTTTTAACGCAACCCTCGCCTTTAGGCGAGGGTTCGGAAATAGTCTATGTGAAGCGCATCTTCACTTTTTCATAGTCAATGCTGTCACGAGGGATCTCATAAGAAAGCACAGTTTCCCATTCTCCCCCACCCTTTTCTTTCGCGAAGGAGACCTCCAGTGTCCACTCATACTCCATCCCGGAGTCAAGGACCTGACAGAGAGCCGTCAGTCCCACGGCCTCGTCTGCGATGCTTTTCATCTTTTCCCAAGGGACATCGCTCCCCATGCGCAGCGTGATTCCCTGGTAGACCCTGTGCAGATTGTTGTAGACGAAGCCGCAGCCGGGATCGTAATCCTTCAGCTCTTGGCTAAGTTCCTTAAGACGAGCTTCATAGATCCGCACCAGGCGGCTGAACTCTCGGGCTTTGCCCCGGATCCGCACCGAATCCCCCTCGACGATCAGGCTCCTGTAGTAATCACCGTCCAGCGCCTCAAGTCCGGCAGCAAATTCCGCCGCATCCGTATGGAGGAGCCCAAGGAGCTCTTCATCGATCACAACTGTCTGCATCTTTGTCCCGTCGTCCAGCATGAGGTCCGTCACAGCGTTCAGCTCATCGACCTGCATGGATACTTCCCCCTTTGCCTGGTAAGCACAGGCGTGGGGTGTTCCGTCCTTACCGGCAAATTCAAAATTCGTCCAGTCCCCACTGACCTCATAACCTTCCTCCAGGAGAATCCGGTAGAGGGTCCCGTAGGGGATCCCATAATAATAGTCATAGGCATAGCCCGGATATGCTGCCGTCTCCTCACCTAACCTTCGGATCTCGGTGTTGTAGGGATCTGCTTCAATCACTGCGCTTCGCTCTGCAGTGTTGTACTCATCTATCCGGTCAAGGTTTCCGCACTCGATGCAGTCCATAAGATAGTTGTCAGAGACATCCCGCAGTTTTTCCCGAACTTCCTCATCCTTTGTTCCCGCGCTGAAGTGAAACGAATAGGAGCGTCCGATGAGTTTCCAATCAGGAGCCGCCCCTGTGTCATTTACCTGAAAACTCAGTGTGAAGTCCGTATCATTGATTGTCGGGTATTTTTTGGCATAGTCCCGATAATTCCTGACGAATTCTGTTCCCTTCTCAAAGTCCGCGCGCCGATCGAACCCGCATACGACCATGATCCAGCCGGGCCGCCCGCTTGCATCCGTAATCTCCTCCAGAGAAAAGCCCTCCGGTACGGAAAAGCTTTCCATAAGAACTCTCTGTTTCTGATATGGAAGATCATCTGTCATGCGGTTTGTGACCCACTCAAGACCCCAGTAGTGATCGTCGCAGACGTGGAAGACCAGTTCCTCCTCAAGTCCAAAGTCCTTCGTCGACACCGTCCAGATCCTGTCGGTGTAGCCGTCCTCGCCCTTTACTTCCTCGGGCCCGCTGATGACAGAGTATGAGGAAAGCCCCAACTCCTCACGGATGTATTTTATGACATCTTCTTCCTTGTAATCCTTTGTACATGCAGAGAGTATGATGGCTGCAAGGAACAGAGCCACGGTAAAAATCATTTTTCTCTTCATCCCAAACCTCATATCCCAGGACAATTGATCTCGAACTTCTGACCTGCCTTACCATGATTATAACACGAACAAGCAGCGTATAAGCCGGGATCAAAAGCTTATGGCGTCTACGAAAAAGGGGTTGGGCCGGGATACCGGAAAATCAGGCACTTCGTTTCACTCATAATTCCCTCCTTAGAAACAGATGTTTCATATTTCCCTCCTGTTTAATGATTCGAATTCCGTCAGCGTATATCCCGCCCGGTCCACGATCCCTGCTGCCCCGCGCCTGTCCAGCTCCCGCTTGGAAAGAAGATCCACTTCTTTCCTGCCCAGGTCGACATTCGCAAGCATCTCGCCGGTCCCGAGAAAAGCGTTTTCGACCCGCTTCGCGCAATTCGCGCACACCATTCCTTCCACAAACAGGCGGTAATGGTACGGATAGTGCGCCGGATCCGGGTCATCTGCCCTTATCCTCTCCACAGGCGATTCGTGCTCGCCGCAGCAGGATGAGCCTTTTGTCACTTTGTTTCTCATAAGTATGAACAGCACCGCGACAACAGCCGCGGCGGCAAGAATTACAATAATATTCATCTGTTTTCTCATTCCCTTATGTTCTTGAACGAAGAAGCGGCACCCGTTCCATTCACTTTGAACAGGAAAGCGGCACCCGTTCAGCTTTTGTTAGATATCACTAACTATTATACATAAAAAGAGATGGAACTCTATGCCCAAACGGCTTTTATTGCTCCATCTGTCTTTTTATTATTCATTTATTCATGCGGCATCGGGATGGTCCCCTCGTTCCCCTCTCAGTTCAAGATACAGCGCCGCCATAGTATTTTCATAATAGACGTCATCCACATCGTTGAGCCCCGTAAGATCATTCAGGACCTTATACATAGTCTGATAATCCCCGTGTTCCGCGACCATGCCAAAATAGTCATGATATGTATCTGATCCG
>CAMOXN010000016.1 GCA_946629175.1 uncultured Lachnospiraceae bacterium
CGAGAGAAGGTCGATGTTGTCGCTGTTCCTGCGCACCAGGGAGAGCGCCCCCTCCGGCAGCCGCTTTGAGACGACCGGGTCCACAAATCCGTTCGTGAAGATACAATTTGTCTCTACGATGCTGCCTTCCGGCATTCCGGGCATCTGCCCGCGGTTGGGAAGGTTCACATTGGTGATCACCGTCTCCAGTCCCAGAATGCCCCGGAGCACGCATGTGAGGAAATCCTGTGTGTGGAACACTTCATGGCAGCAGCCGAACGCCCTGATCTGCGGGAAACAGCGGTACAGCGTCCTGACACAGATGCTCATGGGATTCGTGAGATTGAGCACCCACGCCTTCGGGCAGTATGCCCTGACCGCCTCCGCGAACTCCTCATATACAGGAACAGTCCGCAGCGCACGGAAAACGCCACCCGGCCCCACCGTGTCACCTACGGACTGTAAGATACTGTATTTCTCCGGAGTATGAACGTCCGTCTGCATCTGTGAAAATGTGCCCGGAAGGATGGAGATCAGCACAAAGTCCGCGCCTGTCAGGGCTTCTTCCAGTGACATGGCCACTGTGTAGCGGAAATCTGACAGTGCCTCCCTTTTCTCCTGTATTTTGGCGCCTATGACCTGATTGCGCTTTGCGGCTTCCGTATCAATATCATAGAGCGCCACTTCACCGGCGAGGTCTCCGTCCAGGGCGAGGTCCTGCATAAGACTTCTCGCCCAGGCCTTCGACCCGCCACCGATATATGCAATCTTCACTTCAGCCCGGTGCATCTGATCAACCCGGCTGCTTGCCGATGTAAGCCAGGATCCCGCCGTCCACATACAGGATGTGGCCGTTCACGAAATTGGAGGCGTCGGATGCAAGGAACACAGCAGGTCCCTGCAGGTCTTCCGGTGTGCCCCAGCGGGCTGCAGGCGTCTTGGCAATGATGAACTGGTCAAAAGGATGCCTTGATCCGTCGGGCTGGATCTCGCGCAGCGGAGCGGTCTGCGGCGTCGCGATGTAGCCGGGTCCGATGCCGTTGCACTGGATGTTGTATTCGCCGTACTCGGAGCAGATGTTGCGGGTCAGCATCTTCAGGCCGCCCTTGGCTGCGGCGTAGGCGGAGACGGTCTCGCGGCCCAGCTCGCTCATCATGGAGCAGATGTTGATGATCTTGCCGTGGCCCTTTTTGATCATGCCCGGGATGACTGCCTTGGACACGATGAAAGGAGCGTTCAGGTCGATATCGACGACCTGGCGGAATTCCTCGACCGACATGTCCGTCATGGGGATCCTCTTGATGATGCCCGCGTTGTTGACCAGGATGTCAATGCCGCCGAGCTTCTCCTCGATGTCGGCGACCATTGCCTTCACTTCATCTTCCTTCGTGACATCCGCCACATAGCCCAGCGCGTCGATTCCCTTCTCTTTATAAGCCGCCAGTCCCTTCTGCCTCGCTTCTTCGCTGCGGCAGTTAAATGCGATCTTCGCGCCCGCCTCCGCGTAAGCCTCGGCAATGGCGAACCCGATCCCGTAGACCGCGCCTGTAACAAGCGCAACCTTGCCATCCAGACGGAAAGCTTTCATATCCATAGTGTTCTACCTCCTGCTCATCTCAGTTCATTCGGTTTAAGGTTGTCCATATCGTCGAAGGCCTGATTCTCACCGCCCATCGCCCAGATGAATGTGTAGTTGGATGTCCCGCATCCGCTGTGGATGGACCAGGAAGGTGAGATCACCGCCTCGTAGTTCTGCATCACGATATTCCTCGTCTGCTGCGGCTGTCCCATGAAGTGCATGACGATCTCATCGTCGGGGATCTCAAAATACGTATAGACTTCCATGCGTCTCTCGTGCGTATGGCTCGGCATGGTGTTCCAGACATTTCCCGGCGCCAGCTGTGTAAGGCCCATGGAAAGCTGGCAGGTCTCCAGTACATCAGGGTGGATGAACTGGTTGATCACCCTCTTATTGGCATTCTTCTCATCGCCGCAGGGACGGTGGTTGGCTTTGTCAAAAGAAAGAAATGTCGTCTTGCATGCCTTGTGCGCGGGATAAGACGCCAGATAGAAGCGGGCGGGATCCGAGGGATCGCAGCTTCCGAACACGACTTCCTTCACGCCCATCGTGATGTAAAGGCAGTCCTCGTAGCCCATGTCGTAGCGCACGCCGTCCGCCACGATATATCCCTTTCCGCCGATATTAAAGACGCCTGCTTCGCGGCGCTCAAGGAAATACTGCGTTCCGAAGTTGTGCCAGATGTCGATGCCCTTGTCGATCGGGACCTCTTCCTTCACAGGCATGATCCCTAAAACGACCACGCGGTCTACATGGGAATAGGTCGCCTTTACTGTGTCCGGCACATACAGATCTGTGATCAGGAATTCCTTCCTGAGTTCTTCCGTCGTATACCGCTTTACGTCATTCGGGCTTGCAGAATAGCGAATATCCATTTTTTCCTCCAAATCATTATTTGATCACGAATTCCGTCTCTCCGTCGAAGAGATAGACGTTCTCCACCGGAATGGAGAAAGTGATCGTCGAATCGATCTCCGGTGTGTCATGCGGATCGACCTTAAGGATCGCTTTGTCCTCATCTGCCGTCACGTATACATTCGTGTTGTCACCGAGCATTTCCGTCAGTTCCACGTCAGCTGTGATCTGATAGGCGCCTGCGGTCCTCCCAAGCTCAATGTGCTCGGGCCTGAAACCGAAGACGATCTCTTTGCCTTCGTACTGCGCAGCTTTCGCGCCCAGCTTCTTCTCAATGCTCAGCTCATTGGCGCCGAAGCGGATCTTTCCCTGCTGCACTGTCCCGCGGATGAAGTTCATCGGCGGCTCTCCTATGAATCCGGCGACGAAAACGTTGGCGGGATCATAATAGAGCTCGTAAGGCGTACCGATCTGCTGCACATAACCGTCCTTCATGACGACGATGCGGTCGGCCAGTGTCATGGCCTCGGTCTGGTCATGGGTGACGTAGATCGTTGTCGCGCCGGTAGATTTGTGGATCTGCGCGATCTCTGAACGCATCGTGACACGCTGCTTGGCGTCAAGGTTGGAGAGCGGCTCGTCCATCAGGAAGACGCCGACCTTGCGGATGATCGCGCGGCCGATCGCGACACGCTGTCTCTGTCCGCCGGAAAGAGCTCTGGGAAGACGGTCCAGATAGTCCGTCAGGCCGAGGATACCGGCTGTGTGTTTGACCTTCTCCTCGATGACCTCTTCGTCGACGCCCTGCAGCGTCAGACCGAAAGCGATGTTGTCGAATACGGTCATCTGCGGGTACAGCGCGTAGCTCTGGAATACCATCGCGACCTCCCTCTCGCGGGGGCCCATCTCATTGGCTCTTTTCCCGTTGATCAGGAAATCGCCGTTGGAGATGTCCTCAAGTCCGGCGATCATGCGGAGCGTCGTGGACTTTCCGCAGCCGGAAGGTCCGACAAAGACAATGAATTCTCCCTTCTCAATCTCAAGGTTGAAATTGTGGACGGCATGATATCCGTTGGGATAGATCTTATTGATGTTCTTCAGCGTTAAATATGCCATTTTACTGCCTCCTCACACATTGTTGGCTTCCGTCGCCCCTGTCTGCAGCGCCCCCGGCCGGATCTTTTTGCTGTCAGAATCCGTTGTAGGCGGTTCCAGTTTGTCAGGTGTGTAATTTTTCGGCGAGACGCCGTACTTCTTTTTGAACAGACGGGAAAAATACAGGGGCTCCTGAAACCCGCACTGTCTTGCGATCTGTGAGATACTGGACCCGCAGCCGGAAAGAGCCAGATTGTTGGCCGCGTTCTCAAGTCTCTTATCTGTCAGGAACTGCCTCGGTGTCATTCCGACCTCATTCTTGAACAGTTTTTTGAGGTATTCAAAACTGAAAGGCATGCTCTGCAGATACGCGTTCAGATCGTAGTCCGCGTCAGGATAATTGTTAAGGATGTTGTTGATGATCTGCTGGACGGTCTCGCTGTACACGATGTCGGAAGTGAGCATATGCACAGTGGACGCGATCAGCTGGCCGTAGACCGGCAGTAGTGTCGTCCTGCCCAGTCCGTTATTGGAATAGTAATAGAACGCCGCTTCGAAAGCCTGCCTCAGAAATTCGTTCGATCCGCAGCAGATTACGACAGGCTCCTTATAGTTGAGCGTCGTGTCCGTCATATTGATGTGAATATTCGTAAATCCTGTATCACTCTGATTGGAATGGGGGAGCAGCGGCGGAATGACAACGACACTGTCCTTCCCATAGCGAAGGACTCTGTCCTTAAAACGCAGCTCACCGCTTCCGCTTGTACAGTATATCAGCTCGCAGCTCTCATGCGCATGATCCGAAACCCGCAAGGTAATTGCATGTCTTCCCACGTAGATGATATCATTCATTACAAATCTTCCTTTTTCCTCTTGATCTCCGTATAAGCAAGTACAAAGGGAGCTACTCCTTTGGCGTCGTTCTCGACGACCGGCTCCGAAATGTAATACTCGTAGGAGCCATCCCTGCGCCTGTTGTTCTCAGGTCCCAGTCCCGCCACGAGGCAGATCCCTCCCAGGTTGAGCCCCGTTTCGGTAAATGTCAGATAGCGGTCCATAATACCGAGGAAAGTCTTTTCTCCCAGCTCCGAGAAGCTCTTTTCCAGAACGCCCAGCCTGGCGCCCTTGAGCATGGCATACGCCATCATGGCGCTCCCGCTGGTCTCTAAATAGTTGCCTTCTCTTCCCTGCTGATCGGGGACCTGCCAGTACATTCCGTTCACGGGATCCGCGTAGCCGCGCATGCTCTCCATCAGGTCTTTAAAGATCTCCTGAAGATCCGCCCTGTCCTTTCCTTCCGGAAGGATCTCCATGAGATCCGCCAGGGCGACGGCGAACCAGCCCAGAGAACGGAGCCAGAAGTTCCCGGAACACCCGGTCACAGGGTCCGCCCAGAAAGCCTTCCTCGAGGCGTCGTATCCGTGATAATACAGCCCCTTTTCAGGTGACCGCATCCTCTTGCTGACTGTCCTGATCTGATTCACTGTATCGGAAAAATCCCCGTCTCCGAAGTTCTTCACATACAGCGCGTAGAAAGGCTGCGCCATGTAGATGCCGTCGAGCCAGACCTGGTCGGGATAGATAGCTTTGTGCCAGAAATTTCCTTCGAAGGTGCGGGGCTGGACCTTTAACTGATCCATCAGCCGGTCCGCGGCGAGGCGGTATTTGGGGGTCCCCGTCTTCCTGTAAAGTTCAAACAGCACTCTTCCCTCGTTGATGTCGTCAAGATTGGCCTTTTCGGGCTGCAGTGTCAGAATGCTGCCGTCCTCCTGCACGAAATGATCGATGACCTTCTCCGCGAATTCGGCATATCTGCCGTCTCCCGTGATGGAAGTCATCTCCATAAGGGCTGTGAGCATACATCCGTCGATGTAGTTCCAGGTGACCTTTTTGCCTTCTCTGATCTTCTCCAGGTTCCAGGCTGTGCGCTCCGGTTCGGATTCCTCGATGAGGCGCAGCACATATGCATCGATCCTGCTAAAATCCGTCATACCTGTTCAAATCCTTCCGTAGTGATCTTTTCGTAGTGATCCGCGACCAGCATCTCCCCGTCCTGTCCGCTCATCTTAACGTTCCGCACCTCGATCTCGCGGACATTGTCCAGATAGAGGCCGAGCTTTAATCTTTCAACGGCAAAATTCTGCATTGCCGGCGTGTGGGGCCTTGCGTCCTTCGCGAACGCCACGGAGATGTTCTCCAGGATCACCTTGTCAATGGGACTCTCCGGCAGGCCGTCGATGTAACAGGCCGCCGCTTCCGCGTCCGTGCACACCATATTCCGGAAGCAGAATGTTCCCAGATGAGGCGTGCGGTCATCCACGGGCAGGTGTTCTCTCGACCACACATATTCCGTGAATCTGTCAGGATCGCAGCAGTTATACCACATGTTGATCACGATCGGGGTGAGGACCCCGTCCATGCGGATATTGTCAAACAATACATTCGTAATAATGCTGTCTTTCCCTCTGCCCCTGCGGGTCTTGATCCTGAGACCTCTGTCCGTCGCATGGAAAAGACACTGTGTAACGCTTACATTTCTGATCCCTCCGGCAAGCTCGCTTCCCAGTGTCAGCGCGCCGTGCCCGAAGTCCATCAGGCAGTTGCGGACGGTGTGATGGTCCGCGGGCATTCTGTACTTGCGGGCCATCTCTATTTTGCCCGATTTGACCGCAATACAGTCATCTCCCACGGAGAAGCGGCATCCGACGATCTCAACGCCGTCACAGCCTTCCGGATCGATCGCGTCCGTATTGGGGCTGTCCTTGGGCGCCTCTATATAGAGGTCGTACATGCCGATGTTCCGGGAATAAAGAGGGTGCATGTGCCACGAAGGGCTGTTCGCGACCGTCACGCCGTGGAACGTCACGTTCTCACAGCGGTTCAGGAATACGGCGCGCGGTCTTTTGGCCGGAAAGTCTTCGAATCCCTTCCACCAGTCCCCGTTCTGCGCGTTCCCGTCGATCCTTCCGCGGCCGACGATCCTGATATCCTCCGCGTAAGCTCCGTATATGAGTGACTGGTAGCTCGCGTCCTCGTTTCCCTCGAAGGAAGAGAGGGGCGTCTCGCCGCCGCTGAACGGGTCTTTCGCCACATCCGCGAGGATCGCGTACCGTTCCCGGTCCGTGGAACCGAGAAGGACCGCTTTCTCGCTGAGTTCCAGCGTAATATGGCTCCTGAGCGAGATCGGCAGCGTCAGCGTGGAGAACGACGCGCTGTTCCCGGAGACGAAGGGGCAGGAGGTCGCACTGACGGTCTACGCGGACGATTTCTCAATGAGAAGATGCCGCCTCAGGTCCACGCAGGACACGCTCTTTCTCGGCCCGCTCCCGCATGACCTCATCGAGCGGTATGAAGGTTTTCTTCCCGATCCGCTGCGGCAGGACAGGGAATGCCGCCAGTATTTTTACGACTGCCTCATTGAAGGGACCGTGGATTTCATTTTCGGATGCGGCAGGACGCTGTTCGAGGACTGCGAACTGCGCTCCCTCAAAGACGCCCGGGACATCGGCTATGTCGCGGCTCCGGCCCACGCCCTCTCCCAGACAGAGGGATTTCTCTTCAGGAACTGCCGCTTCACGGCGGAACAGGGCGTAACTCCCGGGAGCATCTATCTCGCCAGGCCGTGGAGAGACTACGGGCTGTGCTGTTTTGACCACTGCTCATACGGAGATCACATCGATCCTTTGGGATTCGACAAGTGGAACGATACCGACAGGGACCGCACGGCGCGTTTCTACGAGATCCCGCCGGTCCCGGGCAGAGTGAAATGGGTGAAATGATCCGGCTGTCTCCCTCACAGTCGGCAGTATGAAATGCATAATGAAACGGGGCCGGCATCGCACCGGCCCCGTTTTGAACAGGCTCTGTTTATCGTATCTCTTACAGTTCGCAATTGCCCACAGTCCTGGGGAAAGGCAGCACGTCCCTGATATTGCCCATTCCGGTCAGGTACATGACGCAGCGCTCGAAGCCGAGGCCGTAGCCCGCGTGGCGCACGCTCCCGTACCTGCGCAGATCCAGATAGAACTGGTAGGTCTCTTTCTCCATTCCCAGCTCGTCCATTCTCTTCTCCAGCTTCTCAAGGTCGTCCTCGCGCTGGCTTCCGCCGATGATCTCGCCGATCCCGGGCACCAGGCAGTCCATCGCCGCGACCGTCTTGCCGTCCGGATTCTGCTTCATATAGAAGGCCTTGATCTCCTTGGGATAATCGGTCACGAAGACAGGGCGCTTGAACACTTCTTCGGTGAGATAACGCTCGTGCTCGGTCTGCAGGTCGCATCCCCAGTACACCTTGAAATCGAAGTTCTTGTTGTTCTTCTCAAGGATCTCTATAGCCTCCGTGTAGGTCACATGGCCGAAATCGGAGTTCATGACGTGGGTGAGGCGGTCGATGAGGCCCTTGTCCACGAACTGGTTGAAGAACTTCATCTCCTCGGGCGCGTTCTCGAGAACGTAGCGGATGACATACTTGAGCATGGCTTCCGCGTTCTCCATGTCGTCCTGAAGGTCCGCGAAGGCCATCTCAGGCTCGATCATCCAGAACTCCGCCGCATGGCGGGTCGTGTTGGACTTCTCGGCGCGAAATGTGGGGCCGAAGGTATATACGTCGCGGAAAGCGTAAGCGAACGTCTCGACGTCCAGCTGTCCGCTGACGGTCAGGTTGGTGGGCTTTCCGAAAAAGTCCTTGGAATAATCCACCTTTCCGTCCTCGGTGAGCGGAAGGTCGTCCAGAGGAAGTGTCGTCACCTGGAACATCTCGCCCGCGCCTTCAGCGTCGCTTCCCGTGATGATGGGGGAGTGCACATAGACGAACCCCCTCTCCATGAAGAAAGAGTGGATCGCGTAGGCGATCAGCGATCGGACGCGGTAGGTCGCCGTAAATGTATTGGTGCGGGGACGAAGGTGCGGGATCGTCCTGAGGTACTCGAAGCTGTGGCGCTTCTTCTGCAGCGGATAATCGGAACCGGAAGCGCCTTCCAGCTCGATCTTTTCGACCTGCATCTCCAGCGGCTGCTTCGCGTTCGGTGTCAGCACTATTTTGCCGGTCGCGATGACCGCCGCGCCGACGTTCATCTTCGCGACTTCGCCAAAATTCTGAAGTTCCTTACTGTATACCAGCTGAAGCGTCTGGAAGCAGGAACCGTCGGAAAGAGCGATGAAGCCCACCGCCTTGGAATCGCGGTTGTTTCGGATCCATCCGCCCACAGTGACCGTCCTGTCCGCGTAACTCTCTTTGTTGTCGAATAACTCGCGCGCTGTCACGAGTTCATAATCCTGTCTCATATTTACCTCCATGCCGGAGCATGCGGCCTTTGGTACAGCTTCCGCATATGCGTCTGCCCGGGTCTTCCTGCTCCCTGTGTCCGTTGTTTACTGTGCCGCTTCCGTCTCTGCCGCTGCCGCGGTATCTCCTGTCGCTCCTTCATCGGATGCGGGCGCTACGACTTTCGTCTTGCTCTTAAGGAAATCCATGATCGCCTGTCTGTCGAGCACTTCCCTGTACGCTTCCACGTCTTCCCTGGGGACATCGCTCACGGATGTGTAACCGCTGGCGCTGTTCACCGCGGTCTCCAGTTCCGCCTGGAACTGGTCATCGGTCATGACCAGGCCTTCCTTGTCGCCGATCGCCTTCAGGATGATGACCCTCTTTACGCTCTCCGATGCCATCGCCCTGATATCGTCAAGATAACCTTCCTCCGTGGAGCCGTAAGCGAGCTGCATGAGGGTCTTCAGATCCAGTCCGTACTGCATCGCGTATGTCGTCAGCTCCTGCACCATCGATTCGGTGACGCGCTCCACCATCGCGGACGGAACTTCCTGCTTGAAAGTGCTCTTTTCCGCGAGCGCGTTCTTGATGGCCTCTTCCAGTTTCTGGGTGTACTGGCTCTCGTTGCTCTCGATCAGGTAGTTCCTCACATAGGTGCGGAACTCGTCCACAGAAGCGATCGCGTTCCCGAACTCATCCATGATGCCAAGATCCGCCACAAATTCGTGAGTAAGCTCCGGAATGTTGTATTCCTGGATGGAGTTGATCGTTACGTCAAATTCCGCGGCGACGCCTGCCTTGGTCGTATCGCTGTAGTTCTCGGGGAATGTGAGCTCCAGCGTGACCGTCTCGCCGACTTCGTGGCCGATCAGCCCGCTCTCGAATCCGTCGATAAAGCTGCCGGAACCGATCGTCAGGTCATAGCCCTGATCGCTGCCGCCCGCGAATTCTTCTCCGTCGATCCTGCCGACGTAATCGATATTGACGATATCGCCGTCCTCAACGGTGGTCCTTCCGTCTACTTCCTGAAGCTCCCTCTTGGATTCCCGCACTTCGTAGATCTTATTCTCGACCTCTTCATCCGAGACTTCCGCAGCAGGCTCCACTTCGACCGTGAGCGAAGCGTAGTCGGCCGGAAGTTCCACGTAATCCGCCGCGGTGATCCCGGAGAGATAAGCAGTCGGATCGTTCTGCCATTCCAGTTCGGCAGCGACCTCCGGGGAGGCCTCCTGTGTTGTCGCAGCCGCCGCTGACTCGGTGACCGGTTCTGTCTGGCTGTTTCCGCAACCCGCAGCCGCAAAGACCACGGCCGCTGTCAGCATTGCCGCAAAGATTCTCTTTTTCATAAAATATTCTGCCTTTCTATTTAATAATTTCTTTCAATATTCTTTGAAAATAATGAGAACAACTAGTACAGTGTAGCACAAACAGCCGCTTCTTAAAAGCCATTTGACACACAGATTTCTTAACTTATCGTTAAATTCTGTGTAAAAACTGTGATTTTTCGTGCGCTTATATCCCATTCGCGTGTTGCCATGCCCCCCATTCAATGTTAAAATGCTTAGTAACGTATTTGAGGAGGGTTCAGATATTGAAAACAGGAACTATTATTTTACTGGTCATTCTCGCGGTCCTGGTCGGAATACTGGTCGCGCTGTATTTTTTCGGACGCCGCATGCAGGAGAAACAGGAACAGCAGAATGCGCAGCTGCAGGCCAGCAAACAGCCTTTCGTGATCATGGCTGTCGACAAGAAGCGCCTTAAACTCAAGGAGTCCGGGCTTCCCGACGAGGTGATCAATAATACCCCGTGGTACGCGAAGCGCGCCAAGGTGCCGGTCGTCAAGGCCAAGATCGGGAACAGGTTCATGAACCTGATCGCGGACGAGAACGTATTTGACTATATTCCGATCAACAAGCAGGTCAAGGCCATGATCAGCGGCATTTACATCGTCGAGGTCAAGGGAATGCGCGGTCAGAAGCTCGTATCCGACAATCCGGTGAAGAAGAGCTGGTGGCGCAGGCAGATGGATAAGCTCAGGGAGAAAGCAGGAGCGAAACCCGTCAAATAAAAACGAATAGGGCATAGTTAAGGGGTGCCGCACTAAGAAACAGATCTTAGTGCGGCACCCCTTTCCATAATCAGCCGCTGACGGGCTCCGCCCTGACCGTCACCGCGTATTCCGCCGGTCCCGACCCTTCAGGAGTCAGCGTATAGCGGATCCGGGCGTGAAAATTGTCCCCGATCTCGCGCACCGCGACGAGCCGCGTTCGGATCGTCATGGGAATATCCCCGTACGGTGTACCGTACATGCAGCGATGCTCCTTTTCGGGTTCGAACCGCATTTTCACGCGGATCTCCCCGCTCCTTACGATCTCACACCCGATCTCTGAGAACTTCATCACCGACTCCGTGGCCGCGCCGCTCCCGGGATCTTCCTCCCTGTAACGAAATGTATAGACGGCGCTGTCCGGTCCGCCGCTGCCGTTAATAGTCTCCCCCAGGGTCTTCTCGAAGACGGCCCGGCAGCAAGTCCTCGTGCTGTCCCTGCGTCCGTCCCCATAGATCTCCTCTCCGGTCACGGTGAGCAGCACTTCTTTTCCGGATCCGGTCCCGGAAGGCGTCATTGCTCCTTCTCCTCAAGGATCTTGCCTCTCATGAATTCCCACTGAAGGGCGATATGGTTCCTTGCCGCTTTCTCCGCGCATTCCCTGTCACCGGCAAGGATCGCTTTATAGATCTCCTTGTGCTCTGTGATCAGGTGCTCGTAGCGCTCGTCGTCCCGCAGACATTCATAGCGGTATCGGTAGATGTTGTCCGCAAGCCCGTTCAGGATCGTGCGAAGCTTCTCGTTCTTAGCCGCCTTCACGATCGCGTCGTGGAACTTCCCGTCCACCTCAGCGATCTCCATGCTGTCCCCGATCCGCGTGCTCTTGATGAACGCGTTCAGGGCGTCACGCAGGCCGGTCTTCTCCTCCTGTGTGATCCGCTCGCTCGCGAGGCCTGCGCTGAGCTGCTCCAGCGCGCTCCTGACCTCCATGACCTCCTGCAGGTCCTCGAGTGTCATACCGGAAACTTTCGCGCCGCTTCCGGGGACAATGGCCACAAGGCCCTCGAGTTCCAGCATACGGATCGCTTCCCTGATCGGAGTCCTGCTGGTCCCCAGCATCTTGCCGAGCTTCACTTCCGTAAGCCTTTCTCCGGGTTTGAGCTTTCCTGTAAGGATCGCTTTGCGAAGCGACACGAACACCGCGTCCCGCAGCGGCATCGACTGCTGGTCGCCCGTCATGGACATCTCTACCGTCAAATTGTTGTCCTGTCCCATATCAGCCCCCTTATATCCGGTAAATAAATCTGGTGGAGAACACCTGACACCTCTGCCCTCTGTCTGTTGCCATATAGGATTCGGCTGCTTTATCTGCCTGTTCACTATCTGTAAAAACAGAGAATACCGTAGGTCCGCTTCCGGACATCCTTGAGACGACCGCCCCTCTACTCTCAAAGAACCTCTCTATCTCGCCGATCTCGGGATACATCGCGCCTGTCACTTCCTCGAGAACATTGACGCACTGCTCCGCCATGCCCCAAAGGTCTCCGCGCTCTATCGCGCCGATCTGAGCGTCGATATCCGGATGCCTTACGGGTCCGAGCCCGTCATATTTCCTGTACACCTCCGCAGTGGAGACTCCGAAGGAGGGCTTACAGATCACAAGCCCGCACTGAGGCGCGTCCGGAAGGACCGTCAGGATCTCGCCGATCCCCTCCGAGAGCTGTGTCCCGCCCGTTACGCAGTAGGGTATGTCCGCGCCTAGCGACGCGCCGATCCTCTGCAGTTCAGCGTCAGCGGCATCCGGCACAAAGAGGTCTCTCACCGCGCGCAGCGCGGCCGCGGCATCGGTGCTGCCTCCCGCCATACCGGCGGCGACCGGGATCCTCTTCTTCAGAGTGATCTTAAGGTCCTTCCGGATCCCGAATTCCTTCTCCATGCGGCGGACCGCCCGGATGATCAGGTTGTCTTCCCCGCAGGAGATCTCCCCGCTGTCCGCCTCAAGACTGACCTCCATGGAAGGGCAGTCCCTGTCCCCGGTCTCAAAAGTAAGGTCATCGCTGAGGCCGATCGTCTGCATGACCATCCTGACCAGATGATATCCGTCCTCTCTCTTCCCGAGAATGTCCAGGCTCAGGTTGATCTTGGCATATGCTTTCTGCTGTACTTTTCTCATCATTACCCCGTTTTCCGCTGCTGCCGCGAGTCCCATTCCCGGTATCACGGCAGTTCTTCACCTTACAGCCCCTGTAAGTTCCCTCGCCGCTCCGATCGAATGCCTGACCAGATACTTTTCCATTCCGTCGATCACTTTCTCCGTCAGGTACGGGTCGTGGAAGTTCATCGCTCCGACCGCAACGGCCGAAGCGCCTGCCAGCATGAATTCCACCGCGTCCTCGGCGGAAGCGATGCCTCCCATGCCGATGATCGGTATTTTTACCGCCTGCGCTGCCTGCCAGACCATCCTGACCGCGACCGGCCTGATCGCGGGGCCCGATAACCCGCCGGTCTTATTGGCGAGCACGAACTGTCTCTTCTCTATGTCGATCTTCATCCCGGTGATCGTGTTGATCAAAGAGACCGCGTCCGCTCCGCCCGCTTCCGCGGCGCGCGCCATCTCGGCGATGTCCGTCACGTTGGGCGTCAGTTTCATGATCACCGGCTGCTTCGCGATCCTCCTGATCTTCGCCGTGATGTCCTCGAGGCATTTCGGGTCCTGTCCGAACTGGATCGCGCCCTGTTTGACATTGGGACAGGACACGTTGATCTCCAGCATATCGGCAGGCTGATCCCAAAGGCGCTCCACGACCTCCAGATACTCCTCCTCCGTGTGTCCGCAGACATTGACGATGACCTTCGTGTCGAACTGAGAGAGAAAAGCGAGGTCCCTCTCGATGAAAACATCGATCCCGGGGTTCTGCAGGCCGATCGCGTTGAGCATTCCGCCGTACACTTCCGCGACGCGGGGCGTCGGATTTCCCTCCCACGGGACATTCGCTACGCCTTTCGTCACCACTGCGCCGAGCCGGTTCAGGTCGACGAACTCCGAATACTCCATTCCGGACCCGAAGGTCCCGGAAGCCGTCATCACGGGATTCTTCAATGTGACGCCCGCGATCGTAACGGACATGTCGGGTCTTCCTGACTCAGACTTCCCGGACTGCCCGGTCCCGGCGGCTGCTCTTGCAGCCTGTTCCTTTTCGCTCATCCGATCTCCACCTCCTCTGCTCCGAACACCGGTCCCTCGGTGCAGATCCTCGCGTTCCGCACATGGGAGTGGCCGTCGACCTTCGCGGTCTTCGTCACGCATCCCAGGCAGGCGCCGACGCCGCAGGCCATCCTCTCCTCAAGGGAGAGATAGGCGGGGATCTCCTCTTCCATCGCGTATCTCTTCACCGCGCGCAGCATAGGCATCGGTCCGCAGGCGCACACAGCCTGCGCCTTCACGCCGTGCTCCCGCACTGCGTCCAGAACATTTCCTTTTGTTCCGGCACTGCCGTCCTCTGTAGCGACCAGAAGGCGCGCGTATTTCCCCAGCTCCTCGGTCAGGAACATGTCACTGTCCCTGTAGCCCATCACCGCGGTGACTTCCGTCCCGGGCTCCTTCGACAGCGCCGCCGCCAGTTCCAGCATGGGGGGCACGCCGATCCCGCCGCCCAGGAGCAGCACTTTCTTCCCGGCAAGCCTGCCCGTATTATAGCCGTTCCCGAGCACGCCGAGCATATCTACCGTGTCACCCGCCTTCTGCGCGGCCAGTGACGCCGTCCCGGCGCCGGCGACCCGAAACACAAAGCGCAGTTCCTTCTTCTCCGGGTCCCACCTGCAGATGCTGATCGGCCTCGGCAGGAGCTTATCGGCGTCATTGGGATACAGGCCCGCGAACTGTCCGGGCTTAACTTCCTCCGGCGCCTCCCCTTCCGGGTACCGCAGCGTCATACTGCAGATCCCCTCCGCGAGGTACCGGATATCCGTCACTGTCATCGTTGTCTTTTTCTTCATGGCAATTACTCTTTGCTGATCCCTATCAGCTTAGCGTTCTTTTTATAGGTCTCCTCCATGATGGCCTTCACCCTGTCGGGCAGTTCCTTCTGCGCGTTCCTGTCCATATCCGCGGTCTCGATCGGATCGCCGAATTCGATCACTACGGGGACCTTCTTCAGCCTCGGATAGTGGTCCTCAAACAGATCGCCGGTGTTCACGATCGTCACGGGGACGACCGGCACCTTAGCCTTGGTCGCTATTTTGAAACTGCCTGCGTGGAAAGGAAGGAAAGTTCCCTCCACCTTGCACCTTGTCCCCTCGGGGAAGATGAACATGGAGACGCCCTGCTTCACATATTCGATCGCGGTGAGGATGGTCTTGAGGCCCTGCCTGGGATCCTCGCGGTCCAGGAACAGGCAGTGGATCTCCTCCATGATGATCCTGATGGGCGTGTCCCTCAGCTCTTTTTTGGCGACAAAGCCCACGGGATAGTCGATCAGGGAACCGGCCAGGAGGATATCGAAGATGCTCCGGTGGTTGCCCACGAACAGGACCGGGCGGTCCGTCGGCACTTTCTCAAGGCCGATCACGGTCTCATCGCCGCCGGCCAGGAACCAGATCCCCTTCATCCCGAACCTCGCGTAATCGTGGCGGAACCTGGTACAGGAGCCGGGCTGATTCTTTTCGATCAGCCATGTGATCAGATGCAGCGGCAGATCGATCAGAATGACCAGCGCGCCAAATAAAAGCGCGAGCGCAAAACGTATGACCCACATAATTCTGTTTCCTTTCTTTCCCGTAGTGCCGGATTAATATACACAGTATAACAGAAAATCCGCTTTATGACATTGTACGGGATTCTCCGTATTTATGCTATACTCTCATTAACGTTCAACAGATAAAAATGGAGGATTTCGCATGCTATTGATCCAGAACTGCTATCTCATCGACCCCGCCTCCGGCACGGAAGGCCGGCGCGACATCCTGATCGACAACGGCCGCTTTGTCAAAATAGAGAAGCACCTTCTGCCTCCCGCAGGCGCATCCGTTCTTGACGCCGCCGGCATGATCGCGTGCCCCGGCCTCATCGATACCCACTCCCATTTCAGGGATCCCGGCTTCACTTACAAAGAAGATCTTGTGACCGGTGCCGATGCCGCTGTCAGAGGAGGGTATACGTCCGTCATCCTGATGGCCAACACAAAGCCCCCTGTCGACTCCGTCGACACGCTTACAGACATACTTGCACGCGGACAGGATCTGCCTGTACATCTGTACAGCTGTGCGAATGTGACGAAAGAAATGAAGGGTAAGGAGCTGTGCGATCTTGAGGCGCTCGCCGCCTGCGGCGCAGCGGGTTTTACGGACGACGGGGTTCCCGTCATGGACAGCGCCCTTTTAACAAAAGCGCTGGAGATCGGAAAAAGGCTGGGCCTGCCGGTCAGCCTGCACGAGGAAGACAAGAGTTATATCACGGAGAACGGGATCAACGGCGGCGGAAGAGCCGCGGAAACGCTGGGACTGACAGGATCCCCCCGGGAAGCGGAATACACGCTGATCGCGCGCGACGTTGAGATCGCGGCAGCGCTGGACGCGCCTCTGTGCATCCAGCACATCAGCACGGAGGAAGGCGTCGAATATGTGCGCCGCGTCCGCGGGGAGCACCCTTCCATCCATGCGGAGGCCACCCCCCATCACTTCTCCCTGACGGAAGACGCGATCCTCACGAAGGGCACACTTGCGAAAGTCAATCCGCCTCTGCGCACCGAGCGCGACCGGATAGCGGTCATCCGCGGCCTCATGGACGGCACCATCGACCTGATCGCGACAGACCACGCCCCGCACGCGCCGTATGAGAAAGAAAAACCTTTTGTCGAGGCTCCCAGCGGCATGATCGGCCTCGAGACGGCTCTCTCCCTCGCGATCTTAAATCTCGTGCAGCCCGGCTATCTCACCATGCAGAAGATGCTGGCCTGCCTGACCTGCAACCCCGCGGATTTTTACCACCTTCCCGCAGGCCGGATCGAAGTCGGCGCGCCCGCCGATCTCACGGTCTTCGACCCGGACGAGGAGTGGGTCGTCCCCTCCGAATTTGCCTCCAGGTCCTGCAACTCGCCCTTCATCGGAGAGAAACTGCCCGGCGTCGTGCATTTCACCATCAAGGATGGGGAGATCGTCTACAGGAGGTAGACCGCGTTCCGGTTTTGAGAAAGAACTGTTCTTAAATTTTCGGAGTATTTGGCTTTTCTTATGGCTTTTTGATGAAGCATCCAAAAAGGACGGTCAGGTGGCGATCGACACAGTCGGTTCGCCCCATGACCGTCCTTTCTAATACAGGATCATCTCCATATCTGCTGTTCTGCCAGCTCCCTGCAGAAACTGCACAGCTCTTCGAGCGCCATGCCCCGGGAAGCCTTGAACAACAGTGCCGTATCCGGCTTCACAAGTTCCGCCAGCACTTTTTTGGCTTCTTCCTTGTCAGTGCAGGGTCGCACATCTTCCATATCTCTTTCCAGCGCCGCTTCCGCCAGCCATCCTGCGCGCGTGCCGACAGTGACAAGCGTGTCGATCGGCAGCTCCGCCGCGAATTCGCCGACCTGCCGGTGCAGCTTCTCGGCGAAGGGCTCCAGCTCCAGCATGTCGCCCACGACCGCGACTTTACGCGCCGCCGGAGCGTTCGCGAGGATCCCCAGCGCCGCTTTCATCGACTGCGGGTTCGCGTTGTAAGCGTCGTTGTACAGCATGATGCCGTCATCCAGTTTTTCCACGTTCATGCGCATGTGCGTAGCCTTGAAATCGCGGATCCCTGCCGCGATCTCCTCATTTGACAGGTCAAAATACTGCCCGACCGCAGCTGCTGTCATCGCCGGATAGATCATATGCCTTCCGAGGGCAGGGACCTCTGCTTCAAAGCTCCCCTTAGGAGTCTCCGCTTCGAAGCGCACGGTGTCCGGAAGAGTGTCCTCTATGTTCACCGCCTTGTAGTCGCAGGCATCCGATTCGCCGGCCCAGTGGTATATAAATCCACCGGCCTCGATCTGCGCGTACATCTCCGCGAAAGCTGCGCGTTCTGCGGCTGCCGCGTCTGTACGGTCGGCGACTGCTGTGTCTGCATGGTCGGCTTCGGAAGTGCCTGACACGCAGGCGCCTGTACTCGAGACTTCCACTTTCGGCACACCGGGCCGCAGCGTCGCGAGCAGCGGGTCGTCGCCGTTCAGGACCGCTGTACCGCCCTTTTTCAGGCCGCGGAAGATCTCGCACTTGGCGCGCAGGATGTTCTCCCTGCTGCCCAGGTTTCCGATGTGCGCTTCACCGACATTCGTGATGACCGCCACGTCGGGCTGCGCGATCCGGACCAGATAGTCGATCTCCCCCAGGTGGTTCATGCCCATTTCAAGGACGGCGATCTCGTCCTCCTGACTGAGCCTGAAGATCGTCATGGGCAGACCAAGATGATTGTTCTTGTTGCCTTCGGTCTTGAGTGTCCGATATTTGGTCGAAAGAACTGAGAAGATCATGTCCTTGGTCGTCGTCTTGCCGACGCTTCCGGTGACCGCGACAACGGGGAGGCCAAGCTTGCTGCGGTAATAGGCTGCCAGATCGCCCATTGCCTTCGTGGTGTCAGGGACAAGGACGCAGAACTTGCCATCCGGAATGCTCTCCGGAGCAGCGCTGACAAGGCATCCTTCAGCGCCTGCCGCCATTGCACCCGGAACGAACCGGTGCGCGTCCAGCCGCTCGCCGATGATCGCGACGAACAGGTCTCCCGCAGCCGCTTCCCTGCTGTCCGTCTGCACGTTCACGACAAATGTCTTGTCCGGGTCTATGTTTCCGAGAAGCTGTCCTCCGACAGCTTTCAGGATCTCTTTTACGTAAATCTTTTCCATATCCTTATTTCCTCAACGATGATGTGTCATAGCGGTTGCCCGCAGTGATTTACGCCCCTTACGCAACGCTCCGCGCACCTCTTATCAGTTAGCGAAGCGCACATTCCTCTTACCTCTCCAGCGCGTCATTCACAATGATCTCACACAGATCCTCATAGGAAATACCGACTGCTGCCGCTTCCT
>CAMOXN010000017.1 GCA_946629175.1 uncultured Lachnospiraceae bacterium
TCATCGGACATGTGGAAGTCAGGATGCTCTTCAAGGCTTCCGCGGTCGGCAATATCGCGGGTTCCTATGTGCTTGACGGCGTGATCCGCAGAGGATGCAAGTGCAGGATAACGAGGGACGGCGAACAGATCTACGAAGGCGATCTGGCATCCCTCAAGAGATTTAAGGACGATGTCAAGGAGGTCAAGGCCGGATTTGAGTGCGGTCTTGTGTTCTCCGGTTTTGATAAGATGCAGGTAGGCGACATTGTGGAAGCCTACGATCTGGTAGAGGTACCCAGAACATGAGAAAGAACAGCGTAAAGAACCGCCGGGTCAATGATGAAGTGCAAAGAGCGCTCGCCGAGATCGTGCGCGAAGTCAAGGACCCGCGGATCAGCCCGCTGACCAGCGTGACGGGGACGGAGGTGGCTCCGGATCTCAAGACCTGCAAGGTCTATGTCAGTGTGTACGGAGACGCGGAAGCCGGAAAGAAGACCATGGAAGGCCTTCACAGCGCCGCGAAGTTCATCCGCGGGGAACTCGCGAGAAGGGTGAACCTTCGCAATACACCGGAACTGACTTTTATACTGGATGATTCCATTGCTTACGGTGTCGCCATGTCACACCGGATCGACGAAGTGACGGCGATGGACCGCGAAGCTGAGCTGGCAAGGGGCGAAGAGACTTAAGATGAAAATACTGGAGACCGTGAAGAACTGCAAAAGGATAGGGATCACCGGCCATAAGAATCCGGACGGCGACTGCGCCGGAGCCTGCTGCGGCCTGGCCCTGTTCTTAAGAAAAGCGATGCCGGGAGTGCAGACGGATATCTATCTGGAACCGCTGCCGGAAGCGCTTTTTGAGAATATACCCGGCGCGGAGACGATCCTTAATGAGATTCCTGCCGGGACGGAGCAGTACGACGCGTTTATCATACTTGACAGCATTCCGGAAAGGACCGGTTTCGCGGAGCCGCTGTTCGAAAGCGCGGCGCTTAAAGTCAATATCGATCACCATAAGACGAATCCGGGACACGGAGATGTTTCTTATGTTGACGGGAATGCCTCAAGCACCTGCGAGATGGTCTATGACGTCATCGACAGTGAGATGGTCGACCGCAAGATCGCGCAGGCCCTCTATGTCGGGATCGTAACAGATACCGGTGTCTTCCAGTATTCCAACACCCGGGAGTCCACAATGAGGCTTGCCGGGAACCTGATAAGTTACGGATTCGACTTTACATCCGTGATCAGGGAAGTCTTCTTTGAGAGGACATATATGCAGGCGAAGATGCTCGGGATCAGCCTTGCGCGCGCCGAACGGATGATGGACGGAGCCTGCCTTTTCTGCAGCCTGGACAACGGAACGATCACGCGCTATGGCGCGACCAGGCAGGACTTCGAAGGAGTCAGCGCTCAGATGCTCCTTACCGAAGGTGTCGACTGCGCTGTATTTATCCATGAGACGAAGCCGGGCGAGTGGAGAGCGAGCATGCGGTCGGGAAATATCGTCGATGTCGCGAGGTCGGCTTCGCTTTTCGGAGGCGGCGGACACACGCGCGCGGCAGGATGCACGATCTATGCGGGGACGGGAACGGAGTTCGCGGAAGCCGCAAAGATCCTGCTGGCGGACATCGCGGCGCAGCTTGAAGCAGATAAGGATAAGGATCTGAAAGGATAGGGATCTTCGTGTTTCACGGAATGATTACGATTTATAAGGAGGCCGGATATACTTCCAGCGATGTGGTGGCACGCCTTCGTGGGATCCTGCACATGAAAAAGATCGGACATACAGGAACGCTCGATCCGGACGCGGAGGGAGTGCTTCCTGTATGTTTGGGTAATGGGACGAAACTCTGCGAGCTGATCGCTGACAGGGACAAGGAATATGTGGCTGTCATGCGCCTGGGCACCGTGACGGATACCCAGGATATGAGCGGAGAAGTGCTCCGGTCCATCTCCGATGAGGAAGTCGCCGCAGCGGTCACGGAGTCCGGCATCGAGGAGGCGGCTGCCTGCTTCAGGGGAAAGATCAGCCAGATCCCGCCGATGTATTCGGCAGTGAAGATAAACGGGAAAAGGCTGTATCAGCTCGCGAGGCAGGGACGTACGGTCGAAAGGCCCGCCAGGGAAGTGACCATCCATGAGCTTGTGATCACCAAAGTGGAACTGCCCCTCGTGACAATGAGGGTGCGCTGTTCCAAAGGGACCTATATCCGGACGCTGTGCCAGGATATAGGGGAAAAGCTGGGAACGGGAGGCACCATGGAGAGCCTCCTGCGGACGCGGGTCGGAAGCTTCACGCTCGATCAGTCGATCAGGCTGGACGAAGCGGAAGAGATCATGAAGTCTGATGAACCGGACAGGATACGGGACTATATCATGCCCGTCGACAGTTTCTTCGGGGACGCTCCCCGCGCGACAGTGAAACAGGAAGGGCTCAAGGCGCTTCTTAACGGAAACACGGTGAAGCGGAGCCTGACGGATCTTCCGCGCGGGAAAGAAAAGCGCGATGTCAGGATGTACGGTCCGGACGGACAGTTCTGCGCACTATACAGCTACGACCCGGTGAGGGATGAACTTAAGAACGTGAAGATGTTCCCCGCCGGCAGCCGGTAAAGCCTGCGGCACAAAGATCAGATGATCTGCCGCATATACCGGTCTTGGAAAGGACCTTTGAATGCGGATAATCAGCGGTACGACGCAATTTAAGATAGAGGAGGGGACGGCAGTCGCCATAGGAAAGTTCGACGGCCTGCACCTTGGGCACAGGAGGCTCCTTAAGGAGATCCTCCGCCAGAAGGAAGACGGACTGAAAGCGGCGGTGTTTACCTTTGATCCTTCTCCCGAAGTCTTTTTCGGCATGAATCCTTCCAGAGAGCTCTCGACGAACGAGGAAAAGAGGGCACTTTTCAGGGAGATCGGGATCGATATCCTTGTGGAGTTCCCCTTCAACAGGATGACGGCCGCGACGCCGCCTGAGGATTTCGTGGTCGATATCCTCTGCCGCAGGATGAACGCCAGGTTCGTGGCAGCGGGGACGGATCTGTCTTTTGGCGCGATGGGCAAGGGGAACTTCGCCCTCATGTCCTCTCTGGCGCGGCACCTCGGGTTCGAGGCGCGCAAGATCGACAAAATAGAGCGGAACGGCAAGGTGATCAGTTCCACGCTGATCAGGAGACTCGTCGAAGAGGGAAATATGGAGGAGGCGGCTGCCTGCCTGGGAGCGCCTTACAGGATCACCGGCAAGATCGTCCACGGACGCGCCCTCGGAAGGAGGATCGGGATCCCGACGCTGAACCAGCTCCCGCCACCGGACAAGCTGCTGCCTCCCTTCGGCGTCTATTACTCAGAGGTGAAGGCGGACGGCAGGGTTTATAAGGGAATGACGAATATCGGCACCAAACCCACTGTTACGGACGAGCATGTCGTGACTGTAGAGACTTACCTGTATGATTTTGAGGGGGATCTGTACGGAGAGACGGCGGAAGTCGGTCTTTTGACCTATCGAAGGCCTGAAAAGCGTTTTTCCGGTGTGATGGAGCTTCGGAAGACCATGGAGGAAGACATCCTCGCCGGAAAGATCTATCACGGGATCTGAAAAGTCTGAAAATAAGCGCGGAATAAAAATAATTGTTTACATAAGAAACAGAATGTGCTAAAATGCCATTTGTTTAACGACTACCGACACTTAGGCCGACGCTGCTCCGGCGCGGTCCCGGTGTGAGGCGGATCAATATTTAAAAGGAGAGGAACTATGATTACCAAAGAGAAAAAGACAGCTGTTATCAAGGAATACCAGAGATTCGAAGGCGATACGGGTTCAACGGAAGTTCAGATCGCTATCCTGACCGCAAGGATCAAGGAGCTCACCGAGCACATGAAAGCGAACAAGAAGGATTTCCACAGTGCCAGAGGCCTGCAGAAGATGGTCGGTAAGCGCAGAGCGCTTCTTGACTACCTCAAGAGAACGGATCTCGAGGGATATCGTACTCTGATCAAGAGACTTGGTATCAGAAAGTAATCCATAGGGAACAAGGAGACGGCTCAGTCCTGAAGAAACGGCTGGTGCCGTCTCTTTCTCGTCTTGGAATAGGACGGGAAAGACCAGGAGAAGAAGAGAAGAAGAAGCAAAAAGAAGAGAAGAAGAGAAGGAGAAACTAATGTACAAGACTTATTCCATGGATCTTGCCGGACGTACGCTCAGCGTGGATATCGGCAGAGTAGGCAAGCAGGCAGGCGGATGCGCATTCATTCACTACGGAGACACTACACTTCTGTGCACGGCAACGCAGTCTGCAGCGCCCAGGGATGGAATCGATTTCTTCCCGCTCAGCGTTGAGTACAGCGAGAAGTACTATGCTGTCGGCAAGATGCCCGGCGGATTCAACAAGAGAGAAGGCAAGCCCAGCGAGAACGCGGTCCTTACGAGCCGCGTCATCGACAGGCCCATGCGTCCCCTGTTCCCCAAGGATATGAGGAACGACGTCACGCTTGAGTGCATGGTCATGAGCGTGGATCCTCAGTGCAGGCCCGAGATGGTCGCCATGATCGGCGCGTCTCTTGCCACCACGATCTCCGATATCCCCTTTGACGGTCCCTGCGCGGCGACGCAGATCGGTCTCGTCGACGGCGAAGTGGTCATCAACCCCAGCCAGGAGCAGTGGGACTTCGGCGACCTGAAGCTGACGGTCGCTTCCACGGCCGACAAGGTCATCATGATCGAGGCCGGTGCCAATGAGATCCCCGAAGAGGATATGATCCGCTACATCTATATCGCGGACGAGCAGAACAAGAAGATCATTGAGTGGATCAATGGTATTGCTGCAGAGTGCGGAAAAGCCAAGAAAGAATATGTAAGCTGCGCGATCCCTGAGGAACTGTTCGCGGCGATCCGCGAGATCGTGCCTCCGGCAGAGATGGAGACCGCTGTATTTACGGATGACAAGCAGACCCGCGAGAACAACGTGGCGGAAGTCACCGCGAAGCTCAAAGAGGCATTCGCTGACAAGGAAGAGTGGCTCGCTGTTCTCGACGAGGCAGTATATCAGTACCAGAAGAAGACTGTCCGCAAGATGATCCTCAAGGACAACAAGAGACCTGACGGCCGCGCCCTGAACGAGATCCGTCCTCTTTCTGCGGAAGTGGACCTGATCCCGAGAGTTCACGGCTCCGCTATGTTCACACGCGGACAGACCCAGATCTGTGATGTCGTTACACTTGCGCCCCTTTCCGAGGCACAGAGAGTCGAGGGCCTTGATCCCAACATCACAGAGAAGAGATATGTGCACCAGTACAATTTCCCGGCATATTCGGTCGGCGAGACCAGGGTCTCCAGAGGACCCGGACGCAGAGAGATCGGCCACGGCGCGCTCGCGGAGAGAGCCCTGATCCCTGTGCTTCCCACAGTGGATGAGTTCCCTTATTCGATCCGTGCCGTATCTGAGACATTTGAGTCCAACGGATCCACTTCGATGGCTTCCACCTGCGCGTCCTGCATGGCCCTTATGGCTGCAGGCGTTCCGATCAAGTCCCAGGTCGCAGGCATCAGCTGCGGTCTTGTGACGGGCGATACGGATGAGGACTTCGTGCTCCTCACCGATATCCAGGGCCTTGAGGACTTCTTCGGCGATATGGACTTCAAGGTGACCGGCACACACAAGGGCATTACTGCGATCCAGATGGATATCAAGATCCACGGCCTGACAAGGGCGATCGTGGAAGGCGCGATCGCAAGGTGTAAAGAGGCCCGCGAGTTCATCATGAACGGCGTCATGAAGGACGCGATCGCGGAGCCCCGTCCGACAGTCAACGAGTACGCTCCCAGGATCGACTTCATCCAGATCGATCCCGAGAAGATCGGCGATGTCGTCGGACAGCGCGGCAAGACCATCAACGAGATCATCAAGCGCACGGGCGTCCAGATCGATATCGAGGACGACGGCAGTGTCTCGATCTGCGGCAGTGATGCCAAGGGCATGGAGATGGCCAAGAAGTATATCAATACGATCGTATCTGATTTCGAAGAAGGCCAGGTCCTTGACGGCGTAGTCGTCAGCATCAAGGAGTTCGGCGCGTTCGTCGAGTTCGCGCCCGGCAAAGAGGGAATGGTCCACATTTCCAAGATCGCGAACCGCCGCATCGAGCACGTCGAAGATGTTCTCACGCTCGGCGACAAGGTCACTGTCGTATGCCTCGGCAAGGACAGGATGGGAAGACTGAGCTTCTCCATGAAGGACGTCGCGAACAACAAGAAAAAGAATAACAAGTAATACGGAATGATAAAACCCGGCGGGCCAGGGCATTTAAGAAAAATGCGCTGGCTTTGCCGGGTTCACTATGCAGTGACACACGATACTTTGACCACGATATTTTGACCACGATATTCTGACATGGAGGAGATTCATGACAACAACTGAGCAGGAGATCGCCCGCAGGCGGACATTCGCGATCATTTCGCATCCCGACGCGGGCAAGACGACACTGACAGAGAAATTCTTATTGTACGGCGGCGCGATCAATCTTGCGGGAAGCGTAAAGGGAAAAGCTACAGCCAGGCATGCGGTCTCGGACTGGATGGAGATCGAAAAACAGAGAGGTATCTCTGTCACCAGCTCCGCGCTGCAGTTCGAGTACGACGGCTGCTGCATCAATATCCTTGACACGCCCGGACATCAGGATTTCTCGGAGGATACATACAGGACGCTCATGGCGGCGGACTCCGCGGTCATGGTCATTGACGGAGCCAAGGGCGTTGAGCCGCAGACCAAGAAGCTCTTCAAGGTCTGTACAATGCGCCACATCCCTATTTTCACATTTATCAACAAGATGGACAGGGATGCTCTGGATACCTTTGACCTTCTTGACGATATCGAGAAGAACCTTGGGATCGACACCTGTCCCATGAACTGGCCGATCGGTTCCGGAAAAGCCTTCAAGGGCGTCTACGACCGGGAGAACAACGAGGTCATCACATTCGCGGATACCCAGAAGGGCACGAAGGAGGGCACACAGACCCGGATCAGCCTCGACGACGAGGACAGGATCCTGAAAGAGATCGGAGAGAGCGCGGCGGAACAGCTCCGGGAGGAAGTGGAACTTCTCGACGGCGCCAGCGCGGATTTTGACATTGAAACGGTGCGCGCGGGAATGCTTACACCGGTCTTTTTCGGATCAGCGCTCAATAACTTCGGCGTGGAGATCTTTCTGCAGCATTTCCTCGAGATGGCTCCTTCTCCGACCGCCAGGATGACGGACCAGGGTCCCATAGATCCTGTGGAAGACGATTTTTCGGCCTTCGTCTTCAAGATCCAGGCCAATATGAACAAAGCGCACAGGGACAGGGTCGCTTTCATCCGGATCTGCTCCGGCAGGTACGACATAGGGATGGACGTTAAGCATGTGCAGAGCGGCAGGGTGCAGAGGCTGTCCCAGCCGCAGCAGCTGATGGCGAGCGACCGCAAAGTCCTTTCGGAAGCTTACGCGGGAGACATCATCGGAATATTCGATCCGGGAATGTATTCGATCGGCGACACTTTCTGCACGCCCAAGGCGGGATTCAGGTATGAGGGCATCCCGACCTTCGCGCCTGAGCACTTCGCCAGGGTACGGCAGGTGGACACCATGAAGCGCGACCAGTTCGTGAAGGGGATCACGCAGATCGCCCAGGAAGGCGCGATCCAGATCTTCAGGGAACTCCATACGGGCATGGAGGAGATCATCTGCGGCGTGGTCGGCATGCTGCAGTTCGACGTCCTTCAGTTCCGCTTAAAGAGCGAGTACAACGTGGACATCATCCTGGAGGCGCTGCCTTATGAGCACATCCGCTGGATCACAAAGTGTGAGACGGATGTCATGCGCATCGTCGGGACTACGGATATGAAGCGGATCGAGGACCTCAAGGGCAATCCTCTGCTGCTCTTTATCAACCCCTGGTCCGTCCAGATGGTCCTTGACAGAAATGAAGGACTTGAGCTGGCGGAATTTTCCAGAGGCTGAGTATAGGCAAAGATGCCCGAATTTGGTAGAATAGAATCTAAATCCGGCACTTGGGGCGGACAGGGCGCGGAGCGCCGCGGGACGCCGCAGTTCCTGATACAGTTCATAATGCGGAGCGATCGGGATCCGGTGCCCGTAAATTCATTAAGGAGGCTGTTATGGCACAGGAAAAGAACATGGCAGAGAGATATATGGACGCGACTGATATCGGTACAGTCAGGATCGCGGACGACGTTGTGGCGCTGATCGCGGCATTCGCGGCAATGGAAGTGGAAGGCGTCTCCGGGATGGCCGGCGGCCTTGATATGGATACTGTCAGCAGGGGCGGGATGAAGAGGCTCGGAAGGACCGTCAAGGTCGAAGTCGGTGCGGAAGGCGTCAAGGTCGACCTGTCGATCGAGCTGGTATACGGATACAGCATTCCCGAGACCTGCAGCAAGGTACAGAGCAAGGTCAGGACAGCAGTTGAGAATATGACCGGCCTGGAAGTGCTGGATGTCAATATCCGCGTCGCCGGCATCAAGATGAATGACTGAGAAGGTAGGACGAGAAAGCAGACTGGAGGCCTTTTTTGGTAGCGGGCTATGAATAGAAAAAGTTTGAGGGAACAGATATTTAAGCTCCTGTTCCGGATGGAATTTAATGATCCGGCGGAGATGGAAGAGCAGGTACAGCTGTTCTTTGACAGCGGCGACCTTACCGTCACGGAGAAGGACAGGGACTACATCACCGGAAAGTGCATTAAGATCGTTGAGAAGATCCCCGAGATCGACAGCCTTCTGGACGAGAAGCTCGAGGGATGGAAGATCAGCCGCCTTCCCAAGGTGGACCTGACGATCCTGCGGCTCGGCACATACGAGATCCTCTACGACGAGGACGTGCCGACAGGCGTCGCGATCAATGAAGCGGTGGAACTGGGCAAGAAGTTCGGCGAGGACGGTTCCGGAGCCTTTATTAACGGCGTCCTTGCCGGTGTGACAGGCAAGGAGAGGAGCGCCAGGCCGGCTTCCGCCGGCGACGCACCCGCGGAAGGGAAGGATCCCCGCAGCGGAAGCGTATCGGAGCGCAAGGGCGAGACTTATATCACAAGGAGAATATGAGAAACGTATATTCAGTATCACAGATCAACCGCTACATCAAGAATATGTTCTCGGATGATCCATTTCTCCGTTCTGTTCTTGTGCGCGGAGAAGTGAGCAACTGTAAGTACCATTCTTCCGGCCATATCTATTTTACATTGAAAGATGCCTCAGGCACGCTCTCCTCAGTCATGTTCGCGAGCCGCCGCAGAGGCCTTTCTTTTCGTATGCAGGAGGGAGATCAGGTGATCGTCGCGGGCACGGTGGACGTGTACGAGCGCGACGGCCGCTATCAGCTGTACGCTGACAGGATCATCCGCGACGGCATCGGTCTGTTAAATGCCAGATACGAGGAGCTCAAGAGAAAGCTCGAAGAATCCGGCATGTTCGACGAGATCTACAAGAAACCGATACCGCGGTATATCAGGACGCTGGGCGTTGTGACTGCCCCGACCGGTGCCGCGGTACAGGATATCATCAATATTTCGCTCAGAAGGAATCCCTATCTGCAGATCATCCTGTTCCCCGCGATCGTCCAAGGGACGGCCGCCGCGCCGAGTATCTGCGAAGGGATCCGGATGCTGGATGATTACGGCGTCGATACGATCATCATCGGAAGGGGCGGCGGGTCCATGGAGGACCTGTGGGCCTTCAACGAGGAGATCGTCGCGGAAGCCGTTTTCGCATGCCGGACGCCGATCATATCCGCTGTCGGTCATGAGACGGACACCGTGATCACGGATTATGTGGCTGACCTCAGAGCGCCGACGCCTTCCGCGGCGGCGGAGCTGGCGGTATTTTCTTACGAGCAGTTCCGGCGGGATCTCCACCTCTATGAGGACCACCTCACGGGCGCGATGGGGAACAGGCTCAATACCCTCCGCAGGAATACGGAGAGCCTGAGGAGGGAACTCGTCCACCTGTCCCCTGCGGCGAGGATCCGGGACCGGAGGATGTTCACGGCACAGTGCGCGGACAAGCTTTCCGTCGCTATGGAGAGGAAGATCCGCGACGCAAGGATGCAGGCCGACCGCATGGAGCGCCTGCAGAACAGGATGGACCGGAAGTTATCGGAAGCGGCGCACAGGATGAAAGTTTACGCGGCGCAGCTGGAACAGCGGTCGCCGGTCGCCAAGCTCTCCGGCGGATACGGATTTGTCAGCGATCCGCTTGGAAATACGGTCTCTTCCGTGGAACAGGTGGCGCCGGGCAGTCTTTTGAACATTCAGCTCAGGGACGGCAAAATAGAGACGACCGTGAACTCGGTGCGGCGCGGAGCGCTGTAGGAGGCTTTTCGGCAGCGGGAAGTCAGTGGTCAAAGACACATTTCAGATAAGTTGATTCGCGATAAGGGGAGTGGACTGTGGAGAACAGGAATGAGAACACTGTCTCAGGACAGGATATGGCAGCAGGAATGACACCGGAAGTGACAGGGATCGAGGACGCGTTCGCGAGGCTCAACATGATCCTTTCGAAGATGGACGAGGAGGGCGTCTCCCTGGAGGAATCTTTCCGGCTCTATGAGCAGGGAATGAAGCTGATCAGATACTGCAACGAGACGATCGACACTGTGGAGAAGAAAGTCAGGGTACTGAGCGCCGGAGGAGAGCAGGATGAGTTTTCCGTATAATAGTTCTGAATATGATGGTTTTGGACAGGAATTGGAGCAGAAGACCGCCTATTGCGAGAGAGTCGTGAAGGAGCGCATCCCGGAGCCTGAGGAACTTGAGGGCAGTGATGCGTGCGCGTCCGTTGTCGTCGACGCGATGCATTACAGCGTGATGGCAGGCGGGAAGCGGCTCCGGCCGCTCTTTCTCTATGAGACCTGCCGCATGTACGGCGGCAGGACCGAGCTCGCGGAGCCTTTTATGGCAGCCCTGGAGATGATCCACAATTATTCGCTGGTGCACGACGACCTGCCCGCCATGGACAACGATGAGTACCGCCGCGGCAGGAAGACCACCTGGGTGGCGTACGGGGAAGGAATGGCTGTTCTGGCCGGCGACGCTCTGCTCAACTATGCGTACGAGACCGGCCTTAAGGCATTCGATCTTTGTGAGGACGGCGAAGAGAGAACGCGCGTCATAAACGCGCTCAGGATCCTTGCCCGCAACGCGGGGATCTATGGGATGGTAGGCGGACAGTGCGCGGATCTCGAGGCGGAGAACAGGCCTCAGGAGACGGATGCGCGTACGCTCGACTATATCCACAAACACAAGACCGCGTGCATGATCGAGAGCGGGTTCGTGATCGGAGCCGTTCTGGCAGGCGCGCCGCAGGAGGATGTGGACAAGCTGGGCAGGATCGCGGAGAATATCGGCATCGCTTTCCAGATCAAGGACGATATCCTGGATGTGATCGGGGACAGCGAGGAGCTCGGGAAGCCGGTAGGAAGCGACGAGGAAGAAGGAAAGGTCACATATGTGACCATGTACGGGCTCGAAAAAGCAGCGGAGGACGTCAGGGACCTGTCTGAGGAAGCGCTTTCACTGTTCGACTCCCTGTCTGTACAGAACGGTTTTCTGCGGGAACTGATCGTTAAGCTGATCTCAAGGACTAAGTAAGACCGCTGTCGTCAGTGAAAAGACCTCAGATTCAGGACGCGGAGCATAGCTGCAGGATCGAAAACTTATGAAAAAAGAGAAAAAAAGATTGGACGTGCTGCTCGTCGAGAGGGGCCTGGCTTCTTCGAGGGAGAAAGCCAAGGCGCTGATCATGGCGGGGATCGTCTACGTCAACGACAACAAAGAAGACAAGGCAGGCGCGTCTTTTGACCCGGAAGAAACGAGGATCGAGGTGCGCGGGGCGACGCTCCCCTATGTGAGCCGGGGCGGGCTCAAGCTGGAAAAGGCGCTGCAGGTGTTCCCGATCAGGCTCGACGGGCGGATCTGTATGGACATCGGCGCTTCCACGGGCGGGTTCACGGACTGTATGCTCCAGAACGGCGCCGCGAAGGTGTTCGCGATCGATGTCGGCTACGGGCAGCTGGACTGGAAACTGCGCAGCGACCCGCGCGTCGTCTGTATGGAGAAGACGAATTTCCGCTATGTGAAGCCGGAGGACCTCGGAGACGGTCCGGCCCCCTCATTCGCGTCTGTCGACGTCTCCTTCATCGGCCTTGACAAAATACTGCCGCCGGCGCTCGCTATCCTTACGCCCGGCGGAGAGATGGTCTGCCTGATCAAGCCGCAGTTCGAGGCCGGCAGGGATAAGGTCGGCAAAAAGGGCGTAGTGCGTGAGCGGAAAGTCCACGAGGATGTCATAAGGGATGTCACCGGTATGGCTGCCGGACTCGGATTTGAGATCCTGGGGCTCGACTATTCACCGATCAGGGGGCCTGAGGGGAACATCGAATATCTGATGTATATCCGGAAACCGCAGGAGGCGGACGGATTCGTTGTCTGTGGCCGGAGCGATGACGGCGCTGCGGAAGCAGCAGGATCTGCCGGAGCTGCGGGTGCTGCCGGAGCGCGGACGTTCGCGCCGGTCAGTGAAGACCGGATCAGGGAGCTGGTGGCGGCTTCACACGAACAGCTTGACAGGGTGTGAAACCGGCTTTGTATCATGCTTGACGGAAGCTATGCTTTACAGGAGCTGCAGATGAAGAACTTTTATATCATCACGAATTTGAAAAAGGACCCGGATCTTGCCTTTACCGGCGAACTGATGAAATTCCTTGCGGAAGCGGGCAGGAAATGCGTCCGCGTGAACATCGAGACCGATGTTGAGAAGAAGAGGCTCAAGACTCTTCTTGACCCGGCTGAGGACTGCCTTCTTGTGATCGGCGGGGACGGCACGGTGCTGCGGGCAGCCCATCTGGTACTGGGGACCGGTGTTCCGATCCTCGGCATCAATCTGGGGACGCTCGGTTATCTCGCCGAAGTGGAAAGATCGAACTGGCGGGAGATGATGTCCATGTTCCTCTCCGGGGACTATGAGATCGAGCCGAGGATGATGCTCGAGGGGCGAAGGCTGAACAAAGGCGGCAAGGTGGAGGACGAAGCGGTGCTGCACGCGCTCAACGAAGTCGTCATTGCCAGGAGCGGGGCGATCCGCGTCCTGAACCTCAATGTATTCGTTGACGGCCAGCTCCTCAACAATCTCAACGCGGACGGGATCATCGTATCGACCGCGACCGGTTCGACAGCTTACAATATGTCTGCCGGCGGACCGCTCGTAGAGCCCAAGGCGCGGCTCATCCTGCTCACCCCCATCTGCGCGCATACGCTCAATACGCGGAGCGTCGTTCTTTCCAAGGACGATACGCTCCTGATCGAAATGGCCTGCTCCGAGAGGAACGAGGGCATGCTGGCGAGCGCGGCTTTTGACGGCGGAAGCAGCCTGGAACTGCGGTATGGAGACTGCATCGAGATCCGCAGGTCCGAAAAGGTGACGAATCTCGTCAAACTCACAAGGAGGAGCTTCCTGAGCACGCTCCACAGGAAATTGTCTTCTTAAGAGGGACGCCGGAACGCGCATTGTGGCCATAGCTTAATTTTTGAGGGATTACCATGAAGAAAAAACGCCACGACAAGATACTTGAGATCATAAAGGAGTACGAGATAGACACACAGGGCGATCTGGCGCAGATGCTCCGGGAAAGCGGTTTCAACGTGACGCAGGCGACGGTCTCGCGCGACATAAGGGAACTCGGGCTCGTGAAGGTCGCCGTAGCCGGTACGGGCGGCACCAGGCAGAAGTATCAGGCGGCAAAACCTGTAAACGCGGAACAGAACCGCTATATCCGCGTCCTCAGGGACAGCGTCCAGTCCCTGGACCAGGCGCAGAACCTACTGGTGATCAGGACCGGTTCCGGGATGGCGATGGCTGCCGCGGCCGCCCTCGACCATTTGGAATTTCCGGAGGTAGTCGGTTCCATAGCAGGTGACGATACGATCATGGCGGCGGTACGGACTGCGGAAGAGACCGCTCTGCTCATGGAGAAGATCCGGCAGATGCTCCGGGAGGCGTAAGGAGAAGGCGAATGCTTTTAAGTTTACATGTAAAGAACCTGGCCCTCATCGAAGAGGAAGAAGTCACATTTACCGACGGCCTCAATATCCTGACAGGTGAGACCGGAGCCGGCAAATCGATCATCATCGGTTCGGTCAACCTCGCGCTCGGGGGAAAGGCTGACAAATCCATCATAAGGACCGGAGCGGAGTACGCGCTGATCGAAATGGTCTTCCTTGCGGATGACGACAGGCAGATCAGGAAGCTCGAAGAGATGGACCTGCCCGCGCCGGAGGACGGCACGATCCTGATCAAGCGCAAAATACTGCCCGGAAGGAGCGTATGCAGCGTCTGCGGCGAATCGGTCACGCTCAAACAGCTCAGGGAGATCTCGGAGCTCATGATCGATATCTACGGGCAGAGGGAGAACCAGAAGCTCCTTAAGAGGGACGCGCAGCTGCAGACTGTCGACGAGTACGCGGGGGAAAAAGCGGCGGCCCTCAAAGCGCTCACAGCAGAGTGTTATAAAAAGTGGAAGAACCTGAGAGAAGAGTGGGAGAAGGACGACCTGGACACTTCCGCGAGGAAGCGGGAAGCCGATCTTCTCTCTTTTGAGTGCAGGGAGATCGAAGAAGCAGCGCTCCGGGAAGGGGAGGACGAGGAACTCGAGGACCGCTACCGTCTTCTTGAGAACTTCAGGAAGATCAGCGAGGCGGCCGCCCAGGCCGGTTATCTGACCGGAGGCGGAGACAACAGCGCGGAGGAGGCGATCGACCGCGCGGCGCGCGAATTATCCTCAGTGAGCGGCATCGATCCGCAGCTGGACAGGATCGCGGACGAGCTCGCGCAGGTGGAGGACCTGCTCTCCGATTTCAACAGGGCCTTGAACGACTATATCAGGGATCTGACTTTTGATCCCTCCGAATTCATGGAGATCCAGGAAAGGCTCAACCTGATCAACCGCCTCAAGGACAAATACGGAAGGAGCGTCGCTGATATCGAAAAGGCTCTGGATGAGCGCCGGGAGAGGCTGGCTTTCCTGGAGGATTATGAGAACGCGAGGATCAGGCTCCGGAAAGAGATGGAAGCTGAGTATAAAAAGCTCACCGGACTGTGCGCGGAACTCAGCGAAATCCGCAGGAGAGCGGCAGAGTCTTTCTCCGAAAAGCTGCGGGAAGCGCTGCTGGACCTCAATTTTCCCCAGGTGGAATTCGAGAGCAGGATCGAATCCGGCGAAGAATACCTGTCGGCCGGCGGGTATGACAGGCTCTCCTTCTATATCTCGATGAATCCCGGCGAGAGTCCGAGGCCGCTCGAACAGATCGCGAGCGGCGGCGAGCTTTCCAGGATCATGCTCGGCATGAAGACGGTCTTCGCGGGCAGAGACGAGATCCACACCTTCATTTTCGACGAGATCGATACCGGTATCAGCGGAATGACAGCGTGGAAGGTAGCGGAGAAGATGGGCAGGCTCGCCGGAGGGCACCAGATCCTCTGCATCACCCATCTGCCTCAGATCGCGTCCATGCAGGACAGCCACTACCTGATCGCCAAAGAGAGCGCGGACGGGAGGACGATGACGCATATCCGAAGGCTCTCCGAGCAGGAGAGCGACCGGGAGGTGGCGCGCCTTCTCGGCGCGGACAGGATCACGGAAGCCGCGCTTCAGAACGCCCGTGAGATGAAAGAAATGGCAATGGCTGAGAAAGGCAGACAGGTATGAGCACCAGACGCGACGTGGAGTTTATCGTTGGAAAGATCATCTCGGGATTCAGCGTCACGGAGGCGGATGAGATCCCCAAGATCGACCTGTACATGGACCAGGTCCTGCAGTTCCTCAGTGAGCGTCTCAGAAGGACGGCGAGAAAGTCAGAGGCCGACAAGCTCCTCACCAAGACGATGATCAATAATTACGTCAAGAACAAGGTGCTGATCCCTCCGGTCAAGAAAAAATACGGAAGGGACCACATCCTGCTTCTGCTGGTCATCTACTACATGAAGAATTTCCTCGCGATCGACGATATCCGAAGGATCGTGGAACCGGTCTCGGAAAAATATGCCCGGCCCACCACGAGATCGGCAGAGCAGCTTCAGGGCAAAAAACACAGGTATTCCATGTCCGACGTCTACACGGAGGTCTTCGAATACGTGAGCAGGAACGTGGAGCGCTTCCCTGACGAAGTCGGGAAGATCCTTGACGAGACGGACCGCGCTTTCGAGACGGCTCCGGAGGAGGACCGCGAGATGCTCCGCAGGTTCAACGTGATCTGCCAGCTCAGCGCGGACATCTACCTGCGCAAACTCCTCATCGAGAAGCTGCTCGACGAGACGCCGGGACTGTCGGATCCCGCCAGGGTGAACCGGACAAAATGATCTGAGGAAATCGTATAGGAGAGACTTATTATATGTCTATTTATGACACTTTGAATAGAGAGCAGGGAGAGGCAGTCAGGCATACGGAAGGCCCCGTGCTGATCCTTGCGGGCGCCGGCAGCGGCAAGACGAGGGTGATCACCCACAGGGTCGCCTATCTGATCGATGAGTGCGGTGTGAACCCCTGGAACATCCTGGCCATCACATTCACGAACAAGGCGGCCGGAGAGATGCGGACCCGTGTCGATGACCTCGTCGGATACGGCGCCGAGAGCGTCTGGATCTCCACTTTCCACTCCTTGTGCGTCCGCATCCTTCGCAGGTATATCGACCTCATGGGGTACGAGAACTCGTTCACGATCTACGACACCGACGATCAGAAAACGCTCATGAAGGATGTATGCAAGTATCTGAAGATCGACACGAAAGATCTCAGGGAGAGAGATATCCTTTCGGAGATCTCCTCGGCAAAGAACGAGCTGATGACGCCTTTAAGGTTCAGGGAAGAGATGGTCGGCCTGAGTTTCAGGTACAAGAAGATCGCGGATGCTTACGAGGAGTACCAGAAGAGGCTGAGAAAGAACAACGCGGTAGATTTTGACGACCTCCTCATGCTGACGGTGCAGATCTTCCATTCCCACGACGAAGTGCTGGATTATTACCAGAACAGGTTCCGCTACATCATGGTGGACGAATACCAGGATACCAACAAGGCCCAGTTCGAGCTGGTGCGTCTTCTCGCGGCAAAATACAGGAATCTCTGCGTCGTCGGCGACGACGACCAGTCCATCTACCGCTTCCGGGGGGCGGATATCAGGAACATTCTCGATTTTGAAAAGGTATATCCGGACACCTTCGTCGTCAAGCTCGAGCAGAACTACCGGTCGACCCAGAACGTGCTCGACGCGGCGAACGCTGTGATCCGCAACAACACGGGCCGGAAGAGCAAAGCGCTCTGGACAGACAGGGGAACGGGGGCCAAGCTCCATTTCCGCCGCTTTATGACCGCAAGGGACGAAGCAGCCTTTGTAGCTGAGGACATCGAGCGCAAATGCAGGGAGGACAGGCACCTCAGATACGGGGATTTCGCCGTTCTGTACCGCACCAACGCGCAGGCGCGCGCGCTCGAAGAGCGGCTCGTACTGTCGTCGATCCCCTACAACGTGGTCGGCGGCACGAACTTCTATGACCGCAGGGAGATCCGCGACATGATCGCTTACCTCAAGACGGTCGGCAACGGACAGGACGAGGTCGCCTGCCGCCGCATCCTCAATGTACCTAAGCGCGGGATCGGACAGACGACGATCGGCAGGCTCTCCGATTACGCGATAATGCGCGACATCACCTTTTTCGAGGCGATGCAGAGCTGCAGGAACATCACTTCCCTGGGCCGCGGCACTGCCAGAATAGAGGATTTCGTAAAGCTCATCCTGGACTTCAGGGAATACGCGGACGGCCACAGCCTGTCAGACCTTCTTCGTCATATCATAGAGGAGACGAAGTACGAAGACTATCTTTTGACGACCGATGACGAGGGGGGAGAAGACCGCGTCTCGAACGTCGACGAACTCATAAGCAAGATCACCGACTATGAGGACACAGCCGAGGAGCCCACGCTCTCCGGATTCTTAGAGGAAGTGGCGCTTGTCTCCGATCTCGACGAGACAGGGGATTCCGATAACCGCGTCCTTCTGATGACGCTCCACAGCGCGAAGGGCCTGGAGTTCCCCCATGTCTATATGACCGGCATGGAGGACGGCATCTTCCCCAGCTACATGTCCCTGAACAGCAGTGACGAAGGTGCGGAGGAGGAAGAACGCCGCCTTGCATACGTCGGGATCACGAGGGCCAAGGACGACCTGACGCTCACCTGTTCCAGTTCCCGCATGCTGCGGGGCGAAGTGCAGTACAACCCGATGAGCCGGTTCCTGACGGAGATCCCTGACGAACTCTTCGAAGGAGACGGCCCTTCCGGGCTCTCCGGGGGCGGTTCCCCGTTCGAGGACGATTATTCCTTCGGGAATGATCATTCCTTCGGGAAAGATCATTCTTTCGGGTCCCGCTCATACGGGCATGACGATGCGTTTATGGACGCCTTCGACAGAGGAGAGATCCCGTGGATCGAGCCGGAAGAGAGGAAGAGGCCCGGCGGGTCGTACGGGACCGGCTCGTATGGAAGCGGCCGCAGCGGAGCCGGCACGTATGGGACAGGATCGTATGGGAACGGCAGCAGCGGAGCCGGCACGTATGGGACCGGCAGCACAGGTGCCCGCC
>CAMOXN010000018.1 GCA_946629175.1 uncultured Lachnospiraceae bacterium
CGGCAGGCCCGGGCCTTACGGTCGCGCCGCCGCTCACTTCGTGATCGTTATTGTTTTCGTCGTGCAGTACCCTGAATAATAGCGCGCACCGTTTTCGAGCATATACGTCCTGACCTGCACATAATAGGTCCTGCCCTTCTTCATGCCGCTGAATGTTCTCGATAAAGTATCCTCTCCCTTTACCGTGACGACATTGGCATCGCTCATATCTTTCTTCAGGCCGTAGCGCACCACATATCCGTAGCAGCCTTTGCTCTTATCGTATGTCACCGTCATCCTGCCCGCGGAGGGGTTTGTGACGGACTTGATCCCAACAGGCATCAGGCGGTACATTGCCGCCGTTCTGGCTTTCGGACTGTCCCCGGAACCTTTCGCGGTCGCAAGGACCTTGTACACATATTTGGTCCCGCCGTTATATTTGACTTCCTTGTCCGTGACCGCCAGCGCAGAAGTCCTGAACAGAAATCTGTCTCCGCGGTAGACATAGTAGCTTGTCGCGCCGGGTACTTTGTCCCAGCCGACCTTGATCCCGGATGCCACATTTGTGCAGGTGACTTTGGCGGGCGATCCGAGAAGGATGGGGAATGTCTTCTCAACGGTCCCTTTAAACTCTCCCTTTCCGGTGATGATGGCTGTTGCTTCACCGAGACCGGTATTATTCTTATAAGAGACCGTGTAATCCTTTCCTTCCGTCAGCGGGTCGCCGTCACAAGTGATCTCAATGTTCAGTGTCCGCGCCTCGCCGGTATACCACCGGAACGTCCCGTCCTCGATCCCGCTGATCTCCTGCTCTTCAATGGGGAGCGGGGCCAGTGCCGGGATCTTCGAACTCTCCTTCCTGCCGCAGACGGTACATGTGCGCTCTTTGATCCCGCGCCCGGTCTCCGTCGCTTCTTTCGTCACCGTCCATTCGCCGTAAGTATGGTCTTTTTTCGGAATCGGGCGAACAGTACTTCCATTGATCTGCCCGCAGACGGAACAGTGGATCGATTCAGAGCCTGCCAAAATACAGCTCGCCTCTTTGTCTATGGTATACTTTTTATTCCAGATATGGGAATCGCAGATATATACATAACTGATCCTGTTTTCTCGCGCATAAGACTCTGCCTTGCTGCCCTTGACAAGATACATAACATATTCCGGCTTTATGGTGGATTCTATAACAGGGGTATCATAGCTGGAATACTCATCTCCCCAGATCACTATTTTGTCCAAAAGGAATGCATAGGAGCCGACTGCAGTGTTCTTGTCCGGTATCGTTATTGTTCTTATGCCGGTGCATTCCAGGATCACAAAATCCCTGATCGTCTCCAGACTCTTCGGGAACTCAATGCCGGTCAGTTTTTTGCAGTTCGTAAATGCGTCGGTCTCAATGCTCCGGGTGCCGGAAGGAACAACATACATACCGGATTTCCCTTTCGGGCATAGAAGCAGCTTTGTCCGGTCTTTATTGAACAGAACACCATCTTTAGAGCTGTAAGTCCTGTTACCTGCACCTGTAATAATACGTGTCAGCTTTTTACTCTCTGTAAATGCATCTATGCTGATACTGCTGACATTATCCGGAATTGTGATGCTTGTGAGGCCTGTTCCGTAAAAAGCCGCCGATTCTATGGTTTTCAGACTTTTCGGGAGTGAGACGCTTGCAAGGCTGCTGCAGTCTTGAAACGTACTTTGTTCGATCGTCGTCACATTGTCCGGGACCACTATGCTCGTAAGGCCTGATCCTCTGAATGCATGCCATCCCAAGTATTTCAGGTCCTTCGGCAGTGTAATGCTTTTCAGGCCCGTGCAGCCCGTAAATGTGTATGGTCCGATGCTGCTCACACTGTTCGGGATGACTATACTTGTCAGGTTGACGCAGTCAGCAAATGCGTCGCTCTCTATTTTCGTCACGCTGTTCGGGATCACTATGCTTTTCAGTCCGCTGCAGCCTGAAAAAAAGCTTGCTTTGATACTGCTCCAGCTGTCCGGGATCACTATACTTGCCAGGCTGCTGCAGCCAAAGAACATACGTCCTTTGGAAGAAGTCATTTTTTTCGGGAGCACTACGCTTGCAAGGCTGCTGCAGCCTGCAAAGATACCCGATGATGCGCTCCCTAAATTGTCCGGTAATACTGCGCTTTTAAGGCCGGTGCAGTGTTCAAATGCACTCGCTTCAATTACTTCTACGCTGCGCGGGAGCACTACGCTTGTCAGGCTGCTGCAGTAGCAAAACGCCAATGTTCCTAAGCTGCTCATACTGTTTTTCGGGAACTTTATGTTCCTCAGGCTGCCGCAGTATGCAAAAGCCTGATATTCTATGCTTGTGACACTCTCGGGGATCGTTATGTCATTCAATGCTCCGCATTTTTCAAAAGACCACTTTTTGATTTTGGTAAGCGTATCCGGCAGTGACACCTGCTGTAATCCCGACAGCTCATAAAACGCATGCTCACCGACAGTGGTGATCCCTTCCCCGATCACGAGTTTTTTGATCTCTTTTCCTGTTCCCCACGGAGCGAGGTTTTCATTTCCTGCGTAGTCCGGTGATTCATAATCCTGCATTTTCCCGCTTCCGCTGATCGTAAGCGTAAGATCATCACCTGTTCCTGTCAATTTCCAGGTCGCGTTCTGCCCGCATTTACCGGAGCCGATCACTTCCCCGGCGAGCGCTGTTTTGTCCTCCGCTGTCTCGAGTGCTTCTTCGATCACAGACGTCTCTTCTGTCACAGGCGTTTCTTTTATCTCAGGTGCTTCTTCGATCGCGGACGTCTCTTCTGTCTCAGGCGTTTCTTTTATCTCAGGTGCTTCTTCGGTAACGGGAGGTCCTTCGATCTCGGATGCTGCGCTTTCTTCAGCGCTTTCGCCGGTCGATGCAGCGTCAGCCATCGTCCCGCCGGCTGCCGGATTCTCTTCGTCCCCACCGGATACAGCCGCATACCCGTCCTGTTCCGGTACGCCCTGCACATCTGCATTCTCTTCCTGCGCGGCTTCTTCCTCCGCATGTACTGCTTCCTCAGCCTGAACATCTCTCTCCACAGCATGAACAGGCGCTGCGCTGATGCTGCCTGTCACAATAGCAAGACTCAACATGATCGAGATCACGCTCTTTTTCATGAAACTTCTCCTCCCTTTGGTGCTTGTTCCTGATCGTAAACTGATTATAGCGCCTTTGGAAAAAGAGCGCCCCACACTAAAAGGTAGTTTCGACCGGCAGGCCCGGGCTGGTGGTCGCACCCGCGACCGCAGCCCGGGCCTTGCGGTCGCGTCGCCGCCTTTATACCAGCGGTTGATAGCATATCCGCCGGACAGGTGTTATTTTTCCTATGTAGGATATGAACAATTTCAAGGAAAGGAGGCGGACATGACAGAAAGAGAACCCAAATGCCTGTTCTGCGGCAAGCCCAAATCGAGCGGCAAACGATTCATCGGAGGCGGCGGCGCCATCATCTGCGAAGACTGCATCAAGGCGTCCAACGACATCCTGATCCGCCTCAAGCAGGCGGATGAGGAGAAAGCCGGACGCGATTTTCTCAAAGAGAGAGACCTGAAAAAGCCCCGTGAACTCGTCGAATTCCTGGACCAGTACGTGGTCGGCCAGGACAGGGCCAAAAGATCGATCGCCGTGGCTGTTTACAACCACTACAAGAGGATCAGCAGCGGCAGCGATTCGGATGTTGAACTTCAGAAGAGCAATATTTTGATGGTGGGACCCACCGGTTCCGGCAAGACTTACCTCGTGCAGTCGCTGGCCAGGACCCTGGGCGTTCCGTTCGCGATCTCCGACGCGACGACACTGACAGAAGCCGGCTACGTCGGCGAAGACGTCGAGAACGTGCTCGTGCGCCTGCTCAAGTCGTGCAACTACGACGTAAAGAAGGCAGAAAGGGGCATTGTCTACATCGACGAGATCGACAAGATCGCAAGAAAAGGCGAGAACCGCTCTCTCACAAGGGATGTATCCGGTGAGGGCGTGCAGCAGGGCCTCTTAAAGATCCTCGAAGGTACCGTGGCTTCCGTTCCTCCTCAGGGCGGACGCAAGCACCCCCAGCAGGAATGCATTCAGCTCGACACGAGCAACATCCTGTTCATCTGCGGCGGCGCTTTTGCAGGTATCGAAAAGCTGCTCGCTAAGGAGACGAATCAGAATACTCTCGGATTCGGCCCGGCTTTCGAAGTCAAAAAAGAGAAGACCCTCTCGGAGAAGCTCAGGGGACTCACTCCTCAGGATTTCATGAAATTCGGTCTGACACCTGAATTTGTCGGAAGACTTCCCGTCTTCGTCGTCCTCGACGAGCTGGACGAGGAGGCGCTGGTCAGGATTTTGACCGAACCTAAGAACAGCCTGGTGAAACAGTATAAAAAGCTCATGGAGCTCGACGGCGTCGAACTCGAATTCGAACCGGAGGCTCTCAGGGAGATCGCGCAGACCGCTATGCGCAAGAATACAGGCGCGCGCGGCCTGAGGGCGATCATGGAGAGTGTGATGGAGGATGTCATGTTCGACATCCCGGATGAGGCGAACGTCAGAAAATGCGTCATCACAAGAGCCGCTGTCCTCGGGGAGGAAGAGCCTGTGATCGTGCGCAGGAACGAGAGCAGGAGCGCCTGAGGAAGGCGGAACACAGACAAGCGCGCAGGAAAGCAATGTTTCCTGCGCGCTATTGTGTTGCCGTATGCGCGACCGGCAGGCTCTTTCGTTAGTGATCACGACAGAAGCGCTTTAAATAATACTCGTGGTATACAAAACTGATGATCGCGGCCGCCGGAATCGCCAGGAGAACACCTGTGACACCGAACATGCTTCCGAGGACGATCGTGGAAATGAGAATGGTCAGCCCTGAAACACCGAGCGCTCCGGAGAACAGCTTCGGCTTGAGAATATAGGCATCCACGGACTGCAGGAGCAGGCAGAATACCAGAAAAAGGACCGCGTTCTTGGGATCAGCCAGAAGAAGTATAAATGCTCCCATCGCCGCGCCGATGGCGGGGCCGAAATTCGGGATCAGATTCGTCACTCCTACGATCACCGAGATCAGGCCGACGTAAGGCATCCTGCATACCAGCATAAAAACAGCGTTGGAGACGCCGATCACCAGCGCATCCAGCAGGGTCTGCGCTATATAAGTCGTGAGGATGGTGTCGCAGCGCAGAATGAAATCAAGGAACCCGAGCCTTACATTCTCGGGGAGAATAGTTTCCAGGAATTTTCGGGAACCGACCATGACGGTCCTGTTATCGATAAGCAGATAAACGGAAATGATCAGCGCAAGGCCGGTGGTCATGATGTTCTTTCCCGCGCTCTTGATGATCGTCATAGTGTTCTCCGCGGTCCCGTGCACGACTCCGGAGATCGTCAGCATTGCATTATCATACAGTGTGTCTATTGCCTCCTCGCTGAGCAGGGTGCTCAGAGGACTTTTATAAAGCATATTGGTAAGCGAATCCGCGTAGCTTCCGAAATTCTGCGAGAACATCATGATGCTCTGCACCAGCTGGGGGATCAGCATCACGGTCAGAAGGAAGAGTGCCAGCAGCATCAAGGCAAAAGACAGAAAGACCGACAGGTACCACCGGATCTTTCTGGATTTTAACCGACGGAACACCCTGTAATGAAAGATCTTTGCTAAAGGATTCATGATATAGGCGATCACAGCGCCCCATATGACGGGCCTGAAATATCCCAGGAATTTACGCAGCGCGGCAAGTACCGTGCTGAAGTTCCACAACAGGATAAAAAAAGCGACGCCGATACAGACGATGACTGCGCCGTTATACCACTTTTTCTCCGATAACTTTGGAAGTTTCATAGACTGACCTCTTTCACGCGTCTCAGGATTCCCGCTGAACTGATTCTTCCATTATACAGCACTTTCATTTCTATGGCAGGATCAGCTTGCGTTTTCTGATCTGCTCGGCCCGGGCAATGACTTTTTCTTTCCAGTCGTCATCCTGCGCATCCAGCTGGAAGACGTCAAATCCGTACTGCTTCCCATAGGTGGCGACAACAGTCTCGTCGTCAACATGGAGCGATATGCGGTAAAAGTTGGGCATTTTCTGAGGGAGCCTCTCTTTCCGGTCTCGCTGCACCTCTTTCAGATGGCGCTCTCCGTTAATAATGCCGTCGAACCTCACTCCGTAACACTTGAACAGCGTCCGGATATACCACTCCGACCGGAAGGAAGAAGTATAGACCCACACTTCATAGCCCATTTTCTGAAGTGTATTGATAAGTTCCGGCGTGCCCAGACGGAGCCGCTCTTTGAACATCCCGCTCAGCGGGAACGGAAGCGGAGGCTCTGTCTTATGGGTGACCGGATTTACGAACAGGACTTCATCCAGGTCAAAAGATACTCTCATCTTGGTATTGCTCACCGTCAAACTCCTCTATGATCTTCCTCGCAGTCCGTCATGCCGTCAGAGCGCGCCCATGGCGCGCATACTACAAAATAGAGCCAAGGTTTCGGTCCCTTGGCTCTTTTGACGTCCATTAACGCCGCATTCCGATCTCAGATCGTGATCTTCGCTCCCATCAGCTCCGCGAATGCGCGCACGATCGCCGTATCACCGGGCCATGCAGGGGAAGTGACGAGGTTCCTGTCAACGACCGCCTCGGTAACGGGAACTTCTACATAGGTGCCGCCCGCAAGGGTGACATCCGGGCCGACTGCGGGGTAAGCGGTCGCCTTGTATCCCTTGAGGACGCCGGCTGCCGCAAGGACCTGCGGTCCGTGGCAGATCGCCGCGACGGGCTTTCCTGCCGCGAAGAACTCGCGGACGATCTCCAGCACGCGCGTGTTCAGACGGATATACTCCGGAGCGCGTCCGCCGGTGATGAAGAGTCCCTCGTAGTCCTCTGTCTTGACAGCGTCAAAATCCGCCGTCAGCGCGAAATTATGTCCCCTCAGCTCGGTATAGGTCTGCTCGCCCAGGAAGTCGTGGACAGCAGTCGCGACAGTCTCTCCTGCTTTCTTGTCGGGGCACACTGCGTCGACCTGATATCCCAGAACGCCGAGCGACTGGAAAGGGACCATTGTCTCATAATCTTCCGTAAAGTCGCCACACAAGAGTAATACTTTTTTCGCCATAGTAAAGATCCTCCTATTTCAAGAAACCGACTTCTCTGCAGGATGCACGCGCGTGCCGCGGGCAGATTCCGCGCCTTGTTCATGAGCTGTGCAGCGCCTGCATGAATGATATAACGGAACAGTTCTATTATACCATCGCGGAAATTCGCCCGCAATATCCGCGGCCCGCGACCGGCAGGCCCGGGCTGTGATCGCGGGATGCGACCGGCAGGCCCGGGCTGTGATCGCGGAATGCGACCGGCAGGCCCGGGCTGCCGGTCGCTTTTGACAGTCACGTCATCAGAATCGTCCTCAGCATATGCAGCACACTCTCCTGATATTTTCCGAGCTCCAGGCTGACCGTTCTTCCGTTCCTGAGCCTGATCGACAGACAGTCTGCCATCTCTATTTGGACTCTGTCAATATCCTCATAACGGATCCCGCCTGTATCGGGCAAAAAACTGCTGTAAAACGCCGATCCCGTGTACAGGAACCCTTTCTTCCCGCTGCGGAAAAAGGTGATGTCTTCAATTGCGATGATCTCCTCGCGCTTAACGCCCGGCGCGTATGCCTTGATCGCATTGTCAAGGGTCCCCGGGTTCACCTTTTCTGCGAGGACCGGTCTGGTCGCTGTTCTCGCCAGGATCACCGCCGCGCGCACCCGTTTCGGCAGTGCGCCGGCCGCAGGCACGCTCTGCGGTTGTTTGTGATCGCGGGCGTCGGCAGCAGGCATGCCCTGCGGTCGGTCGGCCGAGCGCGTCCTGTAATAGTCCCAGACGATCCTGCAAAGGAATCCTCTCCCGTAATGCGGGATACCGAAACTCTCCCCATCAAGGCAGAACAGAGTCCCGTATTCTGTATTGGGAAAGACCTGCTTGAACTTTGTCTTCCCTGTCACCGTATCGATGATACGGGCGCAATTATCGATATCCATGCACAGCACATAGCGGTCATCATCCATGAAATCCGCGTACAGGAACTCTCCGGAAGCCAGTTCCCTGACATCGCTTTCCCCGGGGCGGTCGGTTGACGAAGTCCCGGCGCCAGGCGCCCCGCTCCCCGCAGCTCCGCCGCCGGAAGCCCCGCCAGACGAAGTCCCGCCGCCTGACAAATCTCCTGAGATCTTCCTCACCGTCAGCTTCGTGCTGTACTCAAGCAGACGGCTCCCGCTGTGATCGAGCACGGCGTGATGGTGAAATTCCCGGTTGGTCTCAATATTGCCCCTGTAATAGAGATTCCCATCAAGGTAAACCGGCTCTCCGCTCTCCGCATCCAGGACTCCCGCGCCGTACCATGTATATCTCGCGCTCTGCGGCCGGAACGGAGAAATATCGTCTTCCGTCACCTCTGTATACACGATGATCCTGCCGCGGTCCTTGCAGTATTCTCCAAGCCTCACGTGAGCAAAGACTTCCGTATCGATGTTCTCTTCGTGCTCCTCGCGGAGCTTCTTTCTGATCGCCTTAAGGCCCGGAGCAAAGCGCTTCGCATCCTCCTCATCCGGAAGCGGCCTACGGGCCTTCTCTTCCGCCGCCTCCTCGGTCATCTGGAACCTGATGATCTGGAACTTATTAAGTCCCTTGCCATAGGCTTCCTGAAGCCGGTATGGCTCGTCCAGACTGCAGCATCCCGGCAGCGACGATGCTTCCATAGCAAAGCGGCCGGCCTGTATCGGCTCGCCGGCTTCAAAAGCTTCCTGCGCCCGCCGCAGAAGTTCCCTGTACTTGTTCTGCGTCTCCACGCGGTCCCGCAGCCCTCTCGCCAGGCTCAGCTTGTAATCTGCCGGCACGCTCGGCCTCAATATGACCGGCGCCGGCGAACGGAGCATCCAGGCGACGTTCCGGGGATCCATGATCCTGCCCAGCTCCCTCCTGTCGACAAGCTCACCCGTCCCGAGATCCCATAGGAGGGCGGTCTGCTCTCCCCTGTAAGTCCGGATCCCCAGCAGCATCGTCTCATCGTCGAGAAGCGCGGCAAGATCCAGTTTCCCGTAGATGCCTTCCCCGAATTCGAAGTTCCCGTCTGCGGTCCCTTTGAGAGGATCCAGTATTTTGACAGCGGTGTCGCCGCAAAATACAGCCCGCCCGTCCTTCATCGGGAGCCAGCACCTCTCCGAAAGGGCGCGCGAAGCCACCCCTTCGAACCGGACAGGGGCGTCCGGAACAGGTCCGTCCGGTGTGCCGCCGACCGCCAGGAACTCGTCCCGCCCGACGTAATCGATCATTGAGGTATACAGCTTCCCCGAGAGCAGCATCCGGCCGTCCGGAGTGAATCCGGCCAGTCCTCCCATGCCTGTCAGCACCCGCAGGACTTCGCCGCTCTTAAGACTCAGGACCACGACTTCCACCTTGTCGTATTCGCCCTGCTCCTTAACGATCCGGTTGCCCACTGCGAACCTGTCGTCCGGGCTCAGCATGAACATCTCGCCGAGGTTCTGCCGCCGCCAGATCTCTCTGCCGGTGTCCACCTCATAGAACGCGTCTTCTCCGTACGCGCCATGCCCGCGGTAGCGGTTCCCGTACCGGTTCACAAGAACAGATCTCCCGTCACTTGTCAGGAGCGTTCTTTCATTGCGGTAGTCCATGGCCTCAGCAGGATCTGTAAAAAGAGTCCTCCCGGACCTTATATCCGCGACAATGTGGGTCGCGTTCACAGCCCCGGAGCTGCCGCGGACCGCCAGAAGGCCTGCTCCCCTGCTGCGGTCCCCGCTGAAGCTCGTAAAATTCTTTCCCTTAAATCCGCTGAAGTCGCCGAGGTCGAGATCCAGTATCCGCCGCTCCTGTTTGAGCGCGTCGAGATCACTGTCCCGCAGCCTGTAGTCTTCGATCGAGGCCAGCAGGTCCTCCGCCTCGCTGTAGCTGACGCGCCCGCTCCTTCTGAGGAAAAGCGCGCGGTTGAATACAGCGTCTGCCTGCGCGGCGTCTTTCTTCAGGGCCTTTTCCCACAGATCGCCGGCTTCTTCGCTTTTGCCGAGGTCCAGGTAGCTGAGCGCCCGGTTGTTCAGGCTGTCCGCCGTGTCCGGCGCCGCATCCGGTTCCGGCCGCGGATAGTCCGCCCCTGCTGTCTCCCGGTAAATCCCGGTCAGATTTGCGATGATCCCGCCAAAATCCTGCGGCCTCTCATCCGGATCCTCTGCCAGACACTGGCTAAGAAGCGCTTTCATGCCTTCCGGCATCTTCACGCGGAAGCTCTCCTCCTCGCAATACTCTTCGAACCTGCGCCCGGCTTCGGTCCCGCTCTTCCACGGACGGCTGCCCATATACATTTCCATGACCGAGAGCGCCCAGCTGTAAATATCTGTGCGGCGGGAAACAGGCTTCCCCGCGGCCTGCTCGAAGGAGCAGTAGGCGGGCGTATAGCCGCTGGGGCGCACAACGGGCGCGAAGGCGGCTCCGCTTGCCGGGCTCTCCGCTCCTGCGGCTGCGTCTGCCGGGCTCTGTGCGCCTGCGGCTCCGTCAACCGGGGCCTGCGCGCCTGCGGCCGCATCCTCCAGCCGCGAACGCGCGCGTGCCAGTCCGAAATCCGCCACCTTGGCATCCCAGTCCAGGGTCAGGAGCAGGTTGTCAGGTTTGACATCCTGATGGATCAGGCCCTTCTCCGACTCATGGGCGTAGTGCAGCCCCCTGGCGAACTGGATCGCAATGTCGAGCAGTCTCTCCCGGACAGCCGTTTCCGTGCCGCTGTACAGTGTTTTGTCCTGTATCCTGCTCTCCAGGCTCCCGTTCTCCATCCACTCGGAGAAAATAGTCGGCACTCCGCCGACATCGCGGACGTAATAGCAGGAAACGATATTGGGATGCAGCCCCAGATCGATCCAGTCCTCGCATTCGCGGACGAAGTTCTCCTTGCGACGTTCACCGGCCTCCGCGAAGAACTTCGGGAGCGGGCGCTTCATCGCGAGATCCATATTCCATCCGCTGTGGTGCACCTTCCATACGCTTCCCATTCCGCCCCTGATCGGATCCGAGATCACCGTATAGTTCTCCGATAAAGAAATGCCTTTTGTGATCTCTTCGTTGGAGATACTGTCCTCCTGAGGGGGGATCACGTGTCCGTCCGGAAGATGATCGAATATGTCTTCATCGAGAGACTTCTTGCTCAGTCCTACAGAGAGGCTGCCGGTGATAGAATCGCCCATAGTTTTTCCTCTTCTCTTCTTTTTTGAAATTTCCTTCTGTCCGTTCACGAGCCCCGGCTCTTTGTCCCATCCGATGAGCCCCGTCGTGACGATCACAGTTATGACACTGTTGATGACATTGTACCAGTCTGTGAAGCTTATGGCGAGAGGTACTGAATTCGCGCATCGGGATGCGACCGGCAAGCCCGGGCTGTGATCTCGGGATGCGACCGGCAGGCCCGGGCTGTGATCTCGATTTCAGGGACTGTCCCCGCACTCCGGCCTATGATAAGATGATCATGAACACATATTTGTCGGAAAGGGAGATCAAATGGCAGTAAAAATGGTATTTTTCGATCTGGACGGAACTCTGCTGCCCATGGACATGGACGAGTTCACAATGGGATATTTTAAGATGCTGGCAGCGAAGGCGGCCCCGCGCGGCTATGAGCTGCAGCTGCTGGTCAGGGCGATCTGGCACGGCGTGTCGGCCATGGTCCGAAATGACGGGCACTGCACGAATGAAGACGCGTTCTGGGAGGATTTTGCCGGAATATACGGCGAAGAAGCGCTGAAAGACAAGCCTTTGTTCAATGAATTCTATGCGAACGAATTTCGCAGCGCTCGCAGGTTCTGCGGATACAACCCGGAGGCGGCCGCAACTGTTCGATGGATCAAGGCACAGGGCTTCCGCGTCGCACTCGCGACGAACCCGCTGTTCCCGGCTGTTGCGACTGAGTCGCGCATCAGCTGGACCGGCCTTGCCCCCGATGAATTCGAATTCTACACCACCTACGAGAACATCGGCTGGTGCAAGCCCAATCCCGACTATTACCGTGAAGTGCTGCGCAGGGCCGGACTGAGCGCCGAAGAGTGTATGATGGTAGGCAACGACGTTGGCGAGGATATGGTCGCCGCGGACCTCGGCATGAAAGTATTCCTGTTAAAAGACTGCCTCATCAACAAGTCCGGCGAGGATATCGGCAGGTATCCGAACGGGAGTTTCGCGGAGCTCAGAGAATATGTGGCGGGCCTGTGACTGCCCTCCTGCGGATGAATTGGCAGACATCACAACATAAGGCATTGCAAAGGAGAAGAACAATATGAGTTTTCCCGCAAACTTTCTCTGGGGCGGCGCCACTGCCGCCAATCAGTGCGAAGGCGCCTTCGACCTCGACGGCCGCGGCCTCGCCAATGTCGACGTGATCCCGAACGGTCCTTACCGCCGCTTCGTTACCAGCGGCGAACGACAGATGCTCGACTTCGAGGACGGTTACTTCTACCCTGCCCGGGAAGGGATCGACATGTACCATCACTTTAAGGAGGACATAAAGCTCTTTGCCGAGATGGGTTTTTCGGTCTACCGCCTGTCCGTCGCCTGGACCAGGATCTACCCGAACGGCGACGAGACCGAACCCAACCGCAAAGGCATCGAGTTCTACCGCGAGCTCTTTACAGAGTGCCGCAAATACAACATTGAGCCCCTGGTCACCATCACGCACTTTGACTGCCCCATCCATCTCATCAAGAAGTACGGCGGCTGGCGCAGCCGAAAGATGATCGATTTTTACAAGCGACTTATGACGACCCTTTTCACTGAATTCAAGGGGCTCGTCCGCTACTGGCTGACCTTCAACGAGATCAACGTGCTCTACCATCTGCCCTTCATGGGCGCCGGTATCTGTTTCAGCGAGGGCGAGGACCGCTATCAGGTCACCAACACCGCAGCCCACCACCTGCTCGTCGCCAGCGCCTGGGCCGTGAAGATCGGCCATGAGATCGACCCCGGCAACCGGATCGGCTGCATGATGGCTGCCGGCACAGTCTACCCCGCCACCTGCCGACCCGAAGACATGTTCAAGGCGCAGCAGGAGAACCGGGTCAACTACAGACTGATCGACGTTCAGGTTTTTGGCGAATATCCGTCCTACCTGCTCAGAGAATACGAGCGCGGCGGTTTCACCATCCCCTGGGCTGAAGAAGACCGCGGGATCCTGCGCGAGGGCACCGTTGACTTCGTATCCTTCAGCTACTACTCCAACCGCACTGTTTCCGCGTCAGATCAGCCGGACCCCAACAAGGACAGCTTCTTCAGCGGTACGCGCAACCCCTACCTCAAGGCCTCCGACTGGGGCTGGGTCGTCGACCCGCTGGGCCTGCGCCTTACCCTGAACGACCTCTACGACCGCTACCGCGTCCCGCTCTTCGTCGTGGAGAACGGACTCGGCGCCCATGACAGACCAGCGCCCTCCGGCGAGATCATCGACGACTACCGCATCGAGTACCTGCGCGACCACATTAAAGCGATGCGCGACGCGGTCACTCTGGACGGCGTTGAACTCTGGGGCTACACCACCTGGGGACCCATCGACCTGGTCTCGGCCTCCACCGGAGAAATGAGCAAGCGCTACGGCTTCATCTACGTCGACCTCGACGACAGCGGGCACGGTACTATGGAACGGCGCAGGAAGAAGTCCTTCTACTGGTATAAGAAAGTGATCGCCAGCAACGGAGAAGACTTAGAGCTCTGACAGGTGCGATCACAGGCCCGGGCTGTGATCGCACCTGCGACCGGCAGGCCCGGGCTGTGATCGCGTATCTGTTCAATTCCAAGCCGTCCCGGACGTATCGAACTCTATGGGGATCAGGGGATTCTTGGCGCGCGCCTCCTTAAGGAACTTCAGATCCTTTATGTACTGCTCTTTTTCCTCTTTACTGAGCCTTACTCCGCATTTCTCCGGAGGCAGTTCTTTATTGAGAGCCCGGTTCACCAGGTCCCATTCCCTGTTCGTCCATCCTTCATACATTTTTCTTGCCATGATTGCTCCTTTCAATTGTCCTGTTCATTGTGATCGTCATCTCGGGACGGCCCGGCTGCCGAAACCGTCTGCGGGTACATCGCAAAACATTCGAATACATTGTACCACCTTGTGGAGCATATGGCGCATCCGGTACTCAGAACTCATAATTCCATTCGAGATCGTACAGCGCCACCCCGTTCCGCTTCGTGCTGACGGCCAGCATATCGCCCAAAGGGGAGACGGCTATCCTGGTCTCATCGATCTCATTCGGAATATCATCATCCCGGAAGCGGAACAGCTCTCCCTTCCCGGGTTCTTCGAGTGTAATGATCCCATCCGTGCAGGCACAGAAATACATATCACTTAAGGGAACGAAAGCGCCATCACAAGCCTGCAGGCCGTATGCTGCGGTGTATCTTTCGCCCTCCCGATGCAGGTCTATGACTTCAGTTCCCATATCCCCATGCATCAGCAGATATTGTCCGTCCATTGAAATATCCATCCGTATCTCCCGGCGGTATTTACCGACCCGGAACCTGGCCGGTATTTCCCTGATCGATGCGGTATTTTGGCTCCACGCCAGCTCCAGCACTCTGTCCGCGCAGCCGGCATACAGCTTATCTCCTTCCGGCGAGAACAGGAGAGCTCCCGGTCTCATTTCGGGCTCCCAGCTGCATACTTTCCTGTCTTCCTTCAGATCCCACAGGTATATGATGCTGCGCCTTTCATATTTCCCCGTCTCCACACATGTCAGTACTGCGGCATACCGGCTGTTTCTGCTCACGGCGCATGCACAGGGATGACCGGTCCCTTCCGGCGCCGCGAGGCATTTGTCAAGCTGCCTGACAACATCCCCGTTTCCCGGCCGGATCACGCACGCTCCCTTGTCAGTCTGGCAGAAAAGCTGGCCCGTATACGGGATAATGGCCGTATTCCGGATCAATTCGTCCCGCGGACGTGTGTGAAATGCCTGTATCAGGGCATCTTTCACAACATCAAGACGGCAGACAGCGGCGCCGAGATCATAGAACAGGCATCGACCGCCCTTGCCAAAATACAGAGCTCCTTCCGTGTAGTCGGTATCCGGCTTATACTCTGACCTGCGGTGGACCAGACGGAGCGTAGTCCGGGTGCCGTACAACCCGATATCAAGACAAAGATTCCTTGCCTCCTGCGCATTCTCGTAGCCCGGCAGTTGCCGCGCCTGAAGGCAGAGAGAGAACGCTTCCCCGAACCGCCGGAGAATCCGTGCCTCCTTGGCTTTCTCCATCAGCAGGCGGAACTGTTCCGCGGAATCCAGTACCTCACGCGTGCTCTGTATCCGTGTCAAAGACCATGGCGCGACAGGATCGTTCACAGGAAATTGCCACGCGCGAAGCATATGGTCAGTTTCAGAGCACCAATAGTTCCCTGATGGAGCAAGTCCGGCCGGGACCGCATCCCATAAGTTATTTCCATTCGGGCCGGAGCGGACGCACCGTCCGCTCTCATTAAAGAAACGGAATCTGTCATTCCTGTCACCGCTTACCAGCCTGCCGTTCTCACAGACCATAAGCTCCCTGCTCTCAAACCCGGGATCGTGTACCTGCTTATGCAGTATGATCCTCCCCTCCGGTATGGAATAAACACACATGAGGCCATCCCTGCTGAGGGTATAAAGTTTATCAGCACCCGTAGAAAAGAAAGCTTTGTCAACGGGCCGGCTTTCCGGGTTCCCCTCCAGTTCCTTCAGCTTTTTCCCGGTCAGGGCATCGTAAAGCATAAGCGATCTTCGGACCCCGCTGTCGTTTTCCCGGATCTCATATGCATCTGCCAGCCAGCGCCCGCCGGCTGCAAAACACTTTCTTTCATAGGTCCACAGAAGTGAATACAGCTTCTCACCGCTCGTGAGATCATAGACACGGACATCCTCCTCCGTAGTCTTCTCATAGATATCTTCGTCATGGTCTTCGTTATATCCTGCAAGGTATTCCATAGCGCCATGAACTGCCAAAAGCCGTCCGCCATCCAAAAAGAACAGCTTGCTGTTCCTGTCGCCCAGACCTTTATCCACAGAGCACTTTTTTGTCCCGCTCAGAGCGTCATAGACACTGCAGCAGTATGCAGTCGCGGCATTACAGCTTTCACGTATGGTGCCGCAATTCTCAAATACAGCGACAAGACGGTCATCTTCCGATACCCCGTCTATTCTTCTCAGCTGCGGAAGATGTCGGAGGATTTTTCCATCCATATCTTTTAAAAGAACACCGTTCCGCTTATCGGCGACCCAGACCGCATCCTGTTTCCGGCTCATGATCCCATTCTGTCGCATCTTCACTGCGAGCGGCTGACGGATCCGGGATTCCCTGTTCTTCTTTATTTCTTCGATCTCACGGGCCAGTTCCCGTACATTTTGGGTCTGTTCCGCCTGTTTCAGGACCGCCTCCGCGCTTTCGGGATCTTCCCGTTCCATCTCCATACGCGCCAGATGCATCGCTGTCTCTTCCGTGGGATCCAGCTCCCACAACTTTCGCATCTCCGCAACTGCCGCATCGTCGGTGATGAGCCCGCGGCGCCAGCGGAACAGGTTGTAATTATATACTGTATCAGAATGCAGGGGATCGTGTCTCAAGGCATCAAGAAAATGTCTTTCTGCCGTTTCGGGCGCGCCCAGATCGATATAGCTCAAAGCTTTATTATTGAGAAGCCCTGCGTTCGACTCCGCCGAGTGGTGATCTTTCCGCGGGTATGAGTTTCCGGTCATCTCCCGGTATAATTCCAAAAGGATTTTCTCTATCATCAGAAGGTCTTTCGTCCATCGCCCCGAAGAGACACACTCCTCCCGCAGCAAGTCCGCCAGTTTTTCAGGGGGCGTCACGCGGAAGACCGGCTCCGGCCTGTCCAGAACTTCGATGATCCGGGGGAACGCATCCGCTCCGCTTTCCCACAGGCGCTTTCCGGCGTACATTTCCACCAGAGTAAGCATTAAGGCGTAAACGTCCATCCAGGAAGCCGGTTCCTCCCCGTTTGCCTGTTCCTCAGGGCAGTATTCGGGCGTGTATCCGGCGAAAGACCCGGACGTTTTTCCTTTGTCCGGATCGGAATATGCTTTTGCCAGGCCAAAATCCGCCACCTTGGCCTCCCAGTCTTTTGACAGAAGCAGATTTCCGGGCTTGATATCCTGATGGATGAGGCCGCGCTCGTGGGAATACCTGAGGCCCCGCGCGGCCTGAATGGCAATGTCAAGGATGCGCTCCTGCACCTCGGTCTCAGTGCCGTCGTACAGCCTGCCGGTCCGGATCGCATCCTTGAGACTGCCCCCGTCCATCCATTCCGAGAAGACCGTCGGAACGCCGCCGATCTCACGGACATAATAACAGGATACGATGCCCGGGTGCAGGCCCAGATCGATCCAGTGCTCGCACTCAGCAATGAAGGCCGCTTTCCTTCTTTCACTCCCTTCGGCAAAAAATCGGGGCTGCGGGCGCTTCATCGCCAGATCCGTGTTCCAGCTCTTATGGTGCACGCGCCAGACGCTGCCCATACCGCCGTGGATTGCGTCGTCTTCAACACGATACGTCTCAAGGATCTCATCGTCCTTACGGATCCGTTCGTTGGAGATCGCCTCTGTCTGCTCGCGCTCTGCCAGCCGGCTGATCGCATCAGCGCGATATGCTTCATAAATAGAAAAATTCTCCATTGCACTGGCTTTGCTGATGGTATTGCTGATGCTCATGCTATCCATGTCTTTGACTCCTGTAATCTATCGCGACCGGCAGGCCCGGGCTGTGATCGCGCCCGTCATCATCCATTGAATGTCCTTGCGAACACCTCGTAATTCCTCGTATCCCCCGGCGGGCAATACACCGCGAACTCGATCTTCCTGAATACTTTCGGGAACTCTGCTATCGCTGTCCTGTAAGCGCGCGCGACGACTTCCGGGTCGTTCCTGAAGGCTCCGCAGCCGAAAGCGCCCAGTACAAGAATGTCTGCTCCCTCGGCGGCTGCGCAGGTCAGTACGTGGATCGCTCTTTTGACATGGTACCCGAACAGTTCCGCGCTGTTCATATAGGTGCCGCCGCCCACGACCGGTACATGGATGTTGGACTTGTCACGGAGATCCGGCGCGGCGACCGTGATCACGTCGACTTTCGTCCACTGCTCGCGGGGCATCCTCTGAGGAAGGTCTACGTCCGTCTTGCAGATCACGACGTCCCGGGTGTAGACCAGGGCATCTGTGGCTTTTGGCGTGTTCAGCGTGCGGTGGTGTTTGTAGAAAGTATTGCTCAAGGTCCGTCTGTACAGAAGCGGATAGAGGGTCGATGTCCTGCAGAGGCATTCTTCCTGGGCGCCGGCGCCGCTCGTCACGCCGCCTCCGGCCTGGAACGCGTTCGCGAAGTTCATGACCGCGATCCTGCGGCCCTCGTTCTCCGTGGCAAGACGCATCGCTGCCTGGTAGGAGCGGTCCCGGGTCACCGTGATCTCTGTGCTGCATGTCTTTGCAGCATCGAACGCCGGGTAGTCGTTCTCCCAATAGATCTTCGTATGCTTCTTGGAAAAATCTACGGCGGCTTTGAGTTCCGCATCGGTGCTGATCCATTTCTGCGTATCCTGAAATACTTCTATTCTGTCATATCTTGTAGACATGTTGTTCCTCCTTCCCTCCCGACC
>CAMOXN010000019.1 GCA_946629175.1 uncultured Lachnospiraceae bacterium
AACACCGCTCAGAAGATCTGCCCCGGAAGTCTCAGTTTCTCCTTAACAGGAAAATCCTTGTCAAATTCTTCGACATCCTCGTCTTTCACGTAGTATCCCTGCGGGGTCTGATAGACGCCCGTGATACCGTCAAGATATCCCGGGACCAACTCCTTGCAGAGAAAGAAAGACGAATCCGCGTCTTCCGGCAGGCCGTGGTACCGGATCCCGAACCGGCTGGCATAGTCGAAGCCGCTCTTGCCGTAGAAACCGATGTTTCCCTCGAACAGGACTGCGCCATATCCAAGTTCCGCCGCTTTCTCAAGTGAGAAATCGAGCAGCGTTTTTCCATAGCCCCTGCGCTTCAGCTCCGGCGTGATGCCGATCGGCCCCATGGTGAGAACATTTACTACACTGCCGTCATCTGCTTCAATGACAGTCTTCATGAACATGTTCTGACCGATCAGGCGGCCGTCTTTTTCCATCACGAAGTCGAGTTCTCTCACGAACGCCGGGTCATCCCGGAGCACATGGATCACATAGTGCTCACTGCAGCCCGGGCGGTAAACATTCCAGAACGACTCCCTGACGAGATTTTCCACTCCCCTGTAATCTTCCTTATTCTCCAAACGGATCGTATAGCCATTTTTATCCATTTTTTTGCCTCCTGAATATTGTTGACTGCAATTGCTCTTCAGCGGGAGGTCTTGTCGATCGCCGGCAAACCTCCCGGTCAGCCCGCAATCTCCGGTGTGTTGTGTTTTCTCAAACAGCACTCTCCTTTTTTTGTTGATTTATAAATTGTTCATTTGTCACGTATTACGATAACACTTAACCCGCTTTTTCTCAACCGGAGCCAGGGCCGGCATCTCCCGGATGTCTTCCGCACACCCCGGCCGGAACCGGCCTAAGCAGCATCCCGGTTCACTCTTTATGCCTGTACCACGCGAACATATACTGCTGGTAGATCCCGTTATACGGCGAATATCTTTCATACGGATATCCATCCGGATACTCCGTCTCCAGGATCCTCTTGACCCAGACATCGATGGGAAAGGCATCCACATGATGCAGGCCGAACAGCGACACACAATTGGCCACCTTGACGCCGACACCGAAAAGCCCGGTCAGCGCCCCAATAGCGCGGTCTTCCTCCCCGGATAGCCGGCTCCTCTCCCCGGATAGCCGGTCCCTCTCCCCGGCCAGCTCTTCCAGGTCGATCTCTCCCCCGGCCACAGCCTCCGCGGCGGCATGTACGTATTTGCAGCGGTATCCCAGCCTGCACCCCTTAAGCTCTTCCTCTGACAGAGAAGCCACAGCCTTCGGACCGGGGAACGCGTAATAAGCTTCGCCCCTGCAGTCTGTTCTCTTTTCGCCGCATGTTTCCGCAAGCAGTTCCACCGACCGGCGGATCGCAGGAATGTTCTTATTCTGTGAAATGATGAATGAGATCAGCATCTCCCACGGCTCCTGCCGCAGTATGCGGATCCCTTTCTCATGCTCAGCCGCCTGCCACAGGAACGGATCCGATACAGGGTCGATCCGCGCCCGGATCTCCCGGTAATTCTCTCTCAGGTCAAAATAGTCACACCAAAAACAGCCATATTCCTCTTCGGAACAATCCAGTTCAAATCTGCCGCCGCCCAGTGATGAAATATACAGACAATAACACCCGGCAATGATGCGGTATGTATTCTCTTCTGTCTTTTGCCAGCGGAAGCACTGCCCGCTCTCCGCGATCCTGTCAAGGTCGAGGTCGTCTGTTACATGTATGACCACTTTTCATCTTTCCTTACTAATTGCCGTAATGCCGTGCATCGGGCGCGATTGCCTCAGATCCTGCCGCGCCCTTTCGGGCAGCCGCCGGGATCTCCGTATCTGTCCGATCAGTCCCCGGCCTGCTCCAGCAGGTCCTTCACGTTCTGCTCGATCGGACCGTTGAACACCGAAGAGCCCCCAACAAAGATGTCGGCTCCGCATTCCCTGATATGGCGGATATTGTTCTTAGTGACACCTCCGTCCACCTCTATTTTGACCTGAAGGCCTCTGTCAGTGATCATCTTCCTGAGTTCACTGATCTTGCGGTCGCAGTAAGGAATATACGACTGCCCGCCGAAACCGGGGTTCACGGTCATGATGAGGACCATATCCACTTTCTCCAATACGTAATCCAGTACGCTGAGAGGTGTGGCCGGATTGAGCGATACGCCGACCTTTTTGCCCAGGTCGCGGATCTGTCCGATCGTCCGGTCCAGATGCGTGCACGCTTCCGCGTGGACGGTAATGATATCCGCTCCGCTGGCGGCGATCCCGTCAATGATGCGGGACGGCTCCCCGACCATGAGATGCACGTCGAATACCGCATCCGTCAGCTTTCTCATCGACTTGATGACCGGGTGGCCAAAAGAGATCTGCGGCACGAAAGTACCATCCATCACGTCGATGTGGATGAATTTCGCTCCCGCGTTCACTGCTTTCATCACATCCTCTCCGAGATGGACAAAATCAGCAGACAAAATGGATGGTGCGACTACCGGTGAATCAATAAAGATCTGTTTGTTATTCCCTGTATCCATAGATTATTTCTCCTTTCACACCCCTGAAGGTAATTCCATTGTAACTCAGATCAAGGTAAGCTGCACTTCAAAATCTCCGTCCTGAAAAAAAGAAAGGCATTGCTGCCTTTCTTTCCTGATGTCCTCACTTATTATACTCACACTGTCTCACACTGTCATTCACCCGACTTCAAGCATGAACTCTCTCTTTTCTTCATCGGTCTCGATCTTCCGGATATGGGCCCCGATCTTGCGGAGCTTCTCGGGGAAGTCCTCGTAGCCTCTTTCAATATACTCGACGTCATAGATCTCGCTGTAGTCATCAGCGGCCAGCGCAGCGATAACAAGTGCTGCCCCTGCGCGAAGATCCGGCGAACTGAGCTTGGCCCCGGTATACTGTTCGACGCCGTCGATGATGGCCGTATTGCCCTCGACCCTTATGTTGGCGCCCATCCTGGTCAGCTCATCGACATATTTGAAGCGGTTCTCGAAAATGCTCTCCGTCACGAAGCTCATTCCCCTGCTAAGCGCGAGAACGACCGTGATCTGAGGCTGCATGTCCGTAGGGAAGCCCGGATAAGGAAGCGTCTTCACCGTTGTCCGGCCGAGCCGCTTGGTCGCCACCACGCGGATCATATCATCCGATTCCTGGACCTGGCATCCGATCTCCGTGAGCTTCGCGGTCAGCGACTCGAGGTGCTTGGGGATCACGTTCTTGATCGTAACATCTCCCCTGGTCGCAGCAGCGGCAAACATAAATGTGCCTGCCTCGATCTGGTCCGGAATGATCGAATAGTTCGTCCCGTGAAGGCTGCTCACCCCTTTTATACGGATCACATCCGTCCCTGCTCCCTTGATCCTCGCGCCCATGCTATTGAGGAAGTTCGCCAGGTCGACCACATGTGGCTCCTTCGCAGCGTTCTCGATCGTCGTATTGCCTTCCGCCATGACGGAAGCCATCATGATATTGATCGTAGCGCCGACAGATACCACGTCCATGTAGATATGAGCTCCGAGCAGCCTGTCGGCCTTCGCGTCTACTCTCCCTGAAGCGAGGCGGACGCTCGCGCCGAGCGCGCGGAAGCCCTTGATGTGCTGGTCAATGGGGCGCAGGCCGATGTTGCAGCCGCCGGGAAGCGCAACACGCGCCTTCCTGTATTTGCCGAGCAGGGAACCGATCAGATAATAGGACCCCCTGATCTTTCTGACAAATTCATTGTCCACAGCCGTGTCTTTATTGATGCCCGACCCGTTGATCCGGAATGTGTGACGGTCCAGCTTCTCGACATGGCCGCCGATCACTTCGATCGTCTTTAAGATAGCCCGGATATCACTGACATCCGGCACGTTATCCACCGTCACCGTCTCATTGGTCATGATCGATGCCGCCAGGACAGCCAGTGCCGCATTCTTGGCTCCGGCGATCTCTACTTCTCCGGACAGGGCATTTCCGCCCTTAACTATATAATGTTTCATACCGTCCCTCTGTTGTTACCGCTTTTTCGGCCTCTTGCGCACTGAATATCCGAACCTGCCTATCTTTTTCCCGAGTGCGAAGTACTCACCGTGGGAGTATGCGATCAGATCCGCTTTTTCCAGTTCCAATCTGCCTTTTCCATCGAGAAAGCGCTCATCCACGCTCACATTCACCACTTCCGCGACGAACATGTCGTGGCTTCCGAGCCTCGCGATCTGTTTCACCCTGCACTCCAATACCACAGGGCTCTCCGCTACACCGGGTGCCCGGATCTTAGCGGATTCCAGCTTCGTCAGCTTCATCTCTTTGAATTTATCGACGTCCCTCCCGGACCTGACGCCGCAATAATCCGCGGCGCGCGCAAGGCCGGTCGTTGTCAGACTGATCGTAAATTCGCCGGTATTTTCAATAATGTCGTGAGAGAATCGTTCCTTCCTGATCGATACGGAGACCATGACGGGATCACTGCATACCGTTCCCGCCCAGGCTGCCGTCATCAGATTGTCTCTTCCCTCTTCGTCTCTGCACCCGACCAGCACTGCCGGTACGGGGTAGAGCATGTTGGAAGCTCTCCAGTTCTGTCTGGCCATAAACTGTGCCGCTCCTTACTCCTCATAAGGCCTTCATTCCCGGGGCCAAAGACCCGGAGACTCTCGTCCCGATGGTCTTCTCAGTGCACGATCCCTGTCAAAACAGCGATCAGCCCGGCTCCTTCGAGCACCTGCAGGACCATCACGGCAATGATCAGCCCGAATGAGATCTTCTGCAGCATGCTGCCCGACGGATCAGGCTCAGACTGCTTCTGGATGACGTCGAGCCTCTCGTTCAGTTCCTGCGTCTGCTTGGCGAGCTCCGCGATCATCGATGCCTGCACATTTCTGTACACGCGGACATTGTCCCTGTGGCTGAAATCGTTGACACCGGAAAAGAGGATCCGCGCCTCGCCGGAGGACTCCCGGATAGACCCCATGATCTCGTCCTTGGCTTCCCTGAGGGAAGACCTCATTTCAGACTCGAACGCCTTGTGGTCCCACTCCTCGAGCGCTGAGAGCTTCTCGGAGATCTGCCGGTTGTTCTCTTCGAGCAGTGTCTTCACGTTGTCCGCTGAAGACCGGTTCATGAACTGGAGCTTTTGGACCAGTTCGTTATTCTTGTTGTAAAGTTCCCTGATCTCTTCGAGGATCTGTGCGTAGTCCTCGACTTCCGCCTTGAGGCGGTCCGTCTGTGCCGCTTCCGCGGCGCCGTTCGCCCTGATCATCTCATCGGGACTCATCAGGTCGACTTTAGGCACTGTATTCGTATAATTCCAAACTGCGGATGAATCCTTCATATAAAACCTTTCGCTAGCTGTTCCGGACCGGAAGCCCCGCTCGTCATAAGTCCTTTTCGAACGCTGTAACGCATACTGCGGCGAATCAGGATCTGTACTAAATAATGACCGGAACAAAGGCTTCTGTGCTATATATTGTTGCTATATGCTGTTCCGAAATAATCCCGTCCCACCCATCATAGCATTATCCGTGTCCATTTACAATCGTTTCGGAGCTTTCGCCGTCTTGCGATGATATTGTGAGACTTCTTCGCAAATTCGCTAAATATTCTTAATTATTCAAAAGTTTGAACAATTTGTCCCCTGTTCCCGCCAGGATCGCAGCGCTCACGCGCAGGGTCCCCCGCAGATCAGGAAACGTTCCTTCCTGCCGTTCGCCCACATACAGCGGATAGACATTACCGGGGCCGTCCTCCCTTACTTTCAGGCAGAATTCCTCCGGAAGTGTCTGTTTGGTCACAGACATGCCCAGTTCCTCGCGCTCCATGAGTTCCATCTCGGCCTGGAAGCACAGCATCCGTCCGCGCTCGACCGCGGCGCTCGTCCCGGCTGCCTGATCGGCCGCGGCTCCGGCTCCGTCCCCGCGGGTCCCGGGAACTTTCCGCAGCACCGGAAAGATTCCGCCGGTCCTTTCCCAAAAGCTGCCGATCTTATCCGCGAAGCCGCCGATCCCGAACTTGTAGCGGAAATAGACCATATTCCCGGTCTCCAGCTGGCTGTAAAAGCCGCTCTTTTCCGTGCCTGACATCTCCCTGCAGACCGCCTGCGGTTCGTAAATGCTGTCAAATCCGCACAGCATTCCTCTGTAGCCCAGGTCCAGGTCTTCGAGCCGTCCGTAGTATCGCTCATCCAGGATCCCGGTCACTTCGAGGTATTCCATGCGGTAAATGGCCGCCTCCATCTGCGCGGCCGTGATCTTCACCTTCTTCGCATACGGACTTACATGCGATGCCCGCGCGCCTTTTCCTCTTATGACAGGCCGCGCGCCTGCGGAAAGTCCCCATCCGGCTCCGCTGATCCGGGCAGGATCCTCCGCCGACATGATCCTCGCCTGGGCGCTCATAATGCCGCTGTCCTCATCCAGAGCGCGGCAGAGTCTCTCAATGCAGTGCCTTCCAGCCGCAAGCCCCGGTGAAAACGTCATCACATACGGCGTTCGCGTCAGGTGGATCCCCGTATTGACAGCATGCGCCCTCCCCGGATTCATCCCGAAGTCAAAAACGCGCACCTGCGGGAACTCTCTCCGGACCTGATCCAGCGCGCCGGGAGCGGCGGTGCAGTCCATAAGGAAGATCTCCGGCACCACGGTGCCCGCATGGATCGACCGCAGACATCTGATCACCTGTGAGCCCGCCCTGCGCACGGGCAGGATCAGGGTCACTTTGCTGCTGATTGTATCGTTCATAACTGCCTCATTCCTGCAAAGTTCGGAAAAGGGAACGCGGGATATCAGAGGACTGTGATGAACGAGGGATCCCACACGATCAGGTATCCCAGTTCCCGTACTCTTCCGCAGAACAGGATGCTCCTTCTCTTAAGTTCCACCGGATCTCCTCCCGCATCGGCAAGCAGTTCATCCCCGGGCTTTCCCACGATCTCTTCGAAGAGCCCCCGCAGTTCCGGTCTTACCTGCATGCAGCGCGCGTCCACCGCGAACGCGTTCTGGACGGAAAGCGCGCGGTTCATCGGGCCGCCCTCCGCTTCGTCCCATCCCTCGTACATGACCCTGCCGTCAGCGTCGAACATGCCGCCCACCACCTTGTGGGTCCGGCTCAGGATCCTTCCTCCCAGGACGCCGACGTCGCTCCGGCAGGCGAAAATGCCCGGCTTATACCGGATCCGGTAGACGCCCTTGCGGCTCGAGCTCGTGACCGTCGCGCGGATGGAGCGGACCCGGAAGTAATCCTCCAGAGCGGCCTTCTCCGCTGCTTCCTGCGCATCCGGCTCTTTTCCCGCTTTCTTGGAATCCGAAGAGGCGCTGCTCACATGGTAAAGGATATGCGGCACATGGCACACCTCCGATTTGGGCGCCCTGAGCACAAGATCATAGGTGAGCGCACCGTCAAAGGCTTCCCGGAGTCTCAGCGCCAGGAACAGCTCTTTGCGGATCACGAGGAGCCTTCGCATGTAGTTGTTGGAGAGAAGATAGTCTTTATTAAAATCAGGTTTGCGGTTGGGCTGGTCGAACCTTCTGCCCGCCGCGTCGCAGTGGTCCTCATCCGTGTACAGGATCTCCGCTCCTGTCCGCATGATATAGAGGAACACCTCGTACAGCGCGTCCTGCGTCAGAAGATCGCCGACGTCCACTGTACAGATATAATTGCCGTCCGCCAGGTAAGCGGCGTCGTTGATGAGAGACGCTTCGCCCTTGTTACCCGGTACGCTGTAATAGCGGATCCTTTCGTCCCGGTAGTGGTCAAGCGTCTCCCTGACGCTGCCGGAAAGGCTCGTATCCGCGATGATCAGCTCAAATCCCCCGTAAGTCTGGGAAAGGACTGAGATCAGCGTCTGTTCAAAATACCGGATCACCGGCTCGTAGGTCGCCACGATCACACTGATCTTGGGAACATGGTGGACCTTGAGGACCGATACGGAGGCTTCGAGCGCCTCTTCCGGCTTCTCTCCTCCCTTGAGCCGGTCCCAGACCGCCCTCTGGTTGAGCAGAACGGAAGCTTCCGGTTCATGGTACTCATACTTCTGTCTGGCGCGTCTCCCCGCTTTCTTCTCCGCCTGCCTGCGCGGTCCGATCACCTGAGGAATGCCTTTGAGATCCGGAGGTTTGATATTTTGCCGGACAGTACCTATTCGTTTTGAGAATTCACTCCAGACTGACACCTGTTACCTCCATGTCGAATCGCTTCGCGAAGATACGCGCGGAGAATTTCGTACAGACGGATCCCTTGACGCGGACTTCAGTGCGGACCCCGCCGTATCATCTGACGCCTGTGTCCGTAAGATCGATCTTGAACCGCGGCTCTTTGGCGTCCTGTGTCAGATATCTGTGATAATAGGGATCCCTCTTCGAGATCTCGGGATGCAGCTCGGACAGACGCTTCATCTCCTGAGGACGGCGCAGCTCGCGCTCTTCCTTGGTCTTGCTGTTCTCCGGGGAGTAGGATTCATAGTAATACAGGTACATGTTGTTGCGGACAACGTTGTAGTAGCCCCTTTCAAAGATCCTCCAGCAGAAATCGATGTCCCCGCCGTAGGAGGGGAAGTTCTCCTCATCGAAACCGCCGACCTCACGGAACAGTTCCTCTCTCACCATGATGCATGCGCCGCTCATTGCCAGCATATTGCGCACGCCCTTGTTGAAGTCAAAATAGTAAGACTCCTCGTTCCGGCAGTACTGCAGTTTATAGACGATCCCGCTCTCCACCGACGTGACGCCGGCATGCTGGATGATGTTGGAGCTGGGATACAGGAGCTTCATGCCTACAGCGCCTACATAAGGCAGTTTCGCCTTCTCCGACAGGTGCGAGAGCCAGCCGGTCTTCTGTACCACGATGTCGTCGTGCAGGAACAGGAGCATCTCCCCGTTGGCATACTCCGCGCCGAGATTATAGAAAGCGGGCATATTGAACTCCATCCGCTTATAGATATAGAGGCACCTGCCGTCCTCATTGACCGCGTCGACCAGATCGCGGATCCTCTCGCGGTTATTCTCGTTCGAACCGTTGTCCACGATGATGATCTCGTGCGGGACGGTCGTATGGCTCTCTATGGAGCGGACACATCTCGCCAGCATCTCCGGATTGTCCTTGCTTGGGATAATGATGCTGATGAGTCTTGAATACGCGGAGTCCATGCTGTATCTGCCGGTGAGCGATTCCCTGATCAGGTTCCCGTTCCAGAGCTCGACCCTGTGATTTCCGTGGAACAGGATCTCCGGCACGTGGCCGATCGGAAATTCATTCCAGGCCGACACCGGCCTCTTGGTATATCCGCCGTCCGCCTGGGCAAGTTTGAGGCACAGAGTCCCGTAGATCCAGCTCCTCACAGGCCAGTCGTCTTCGTTCCTGCGGGCCTTCTCCTCGTCAAGGCAGTCCTCGCGCATCGCGGAAACGGTCTCGTAATTCGAAGTCTTGCGGTTTCCGGGATTGATCATAGCGAAAGCCGCGGTGCGGAAGGCGATCACGTTCCCGAAATAGAACGCGGAAAGGAATGTATCCGGCGCCCACTCCGACTTGAACCAGGGATCCAGATGGACGCCGTCCTCCGCGATCCTGTCTTCATCTCCGTACAGCAGGTTGATCTCGGGATGTGCGGCAAAATAGTCCTTGATCAGCACTTCAGCACATTCATCGAGCTTTCCGTCGTCATCACACGCGATGATGATATCCGGCTCGTCAGAATCTTCCGCGAGCAGATGGTTCTTCAAATGGGAATAACGCACGACTTCCGTCGTGAGCTTCTCCCCCTCCGTGTGATCCTCCGACCGGATCTTCTCCGCAAGGGCCTCTTTGTGGACCAAATACCATTCATTATATGTTCTGACTGCCATATGCGGTGCGCTCCTCTCTTCACCGGGTCTCCGTTCATGATACTGCGGATCCCGCGCCGTGTCCAAACGGCTTTATGCATTCCCTTATCGTATAGTCTAACTGTAGCATTTTTTATCCGTTAAAACAATGCGTTTTGCAGGATGGCGGCTAAGGATCGATTGACAACTGTCCTCAAACTACGTAATATTATCTTAGGTAGAAATGCCTAAATACGGCATGTTTTAGAGGGGGTGTTTAAGCAGTTTTCAGTATTTTGGCATCGAAAGCTGCCCGCGACCCGGATATGTTCACCTGACAAAGAGTGTTGTGGCCGCGCTTTTGCCGTCTCACTGCACACCTGTCCGCGACGGAGCGCCGCAGGCAGGATACTGACTCCGCGCTCCGGAATGGAGAGAACTATGTATCTTGATGATTACAAACGCTGGCTGGAAGCTGATCTGATCGACTGCGACCTCGGCGCGGAACTGCGCGCGATCGAAGGCGACGATGAAGCCATCAAAGAGCGGTTCGCCGTCGCTCTGGAGTTCGGTACAGCAGGTCTGCGCGGCACACTCGGCGCGGGCACCAACCGCATGAACATCTGGGTCGTCCGCCAGGCAACGCAGGGCGTCGCCAACTGGGTCCTCACACAGGGCGGCACACAGACCGTCGCGATTAGCTATGACAGCCGCCTCAAGGGCTGGAATTTCGCGCGTGACGCCGCAGGCGTTCTCGCCGCGAACGGCATCAATGTACGCATCTATGACGAGCTCATGCCCGTTCCCGCGCTGAGTTTCGCGACCCGCTATTACAATTGCAACGCCGGCATCATGATCACGGCATCCCACAACCCCGCTAAATACAACGGTTTCAAGGCCTATGGCCCCGATGGCTGCCAGATGACCGATGACGCTGCGGCAGTCGTCTATGATGCGATCCAGAAGACCGATATCCTCACCGGCGCCAAGTACATTTCCTTCGCGGAAGGCGTTGAGAGAGGTCTCATCAAGTTCGTCGGCGACGACTGCAAGGAAGCCCTGTACGAAGCGATCGAAGCGCGCCAGGTACGTCCGGGTCTGTGCAAGACCGCAGGCCTCAAGCTCGTTTACTCTCCGCTGAACGGCACAGGTCTTGTTCCCGTCACCCGCGTCCTCAAGGATATGGGCATCACCGATATCACCATCGTCAAGGATCAGGAGTATCCCAACGGCTACTTCACGACCTGCCCTTATCCGAATCCCGAGATCTTCGAAGCTCTCCGCAAGGGTCTTGAGCTGGCCAAGGAAGTCGGCGCGGATCTGATGCTCGCCACCGACCCCGACGCTGACCGTGTCGGTATCGCCATGAAGTGCCCTGACGGCTCCTATGAGCTGGTCTCCGGCAACGAAATGGGCGTCCTTCTTCTCGACTATATCTGCGCCGGCCGCATCGAGAAGGGCACGATGCCCAAGAATCCCGTTGCCGTCATGTCCATCGTATCCACTCCTCTGGCTGTCAAGGTCGCTGAGCACTACGGCGTAGAGCTCCGCCAGACCCTGACCGGATTCAAGTGGATCGGCGACCAGATCGCGCAGCTCGAGGCAGCAGGCGAAGTCGACCGCTTCATCTTCGGTTTCGAAGAGAGCTACGGCTACCTGGCAGGCCCTTATGTCCGCGACAAGGACGCGATCATCGGCTCCATGCTCATCTGCGAGATGGCTGCTTACTACCGCAGCATCGGCTCCAGCATCAAGCAGCGCCTGGAAGAGATCTATGCGACATACGGACGCTACCTCAACAAGATCGACACCGTCGAGTTCCCCGGCCTCTCCGGCATGGACAAGATGGCGAACATCATGAAGGGTCTCCGCGAGAATCCTCCGAAGGCTTTCGGCTCGAAGGCAGTCGCAGGTGTTATCGATTACACGAAGCCTGAGGAGACTGGCCTTCCGAAGGCGAACGTCCTCTCCTACACCCTCGAGGACGGCGCGAAGGTCATGGTCAGGCCTTCCGGAACCGAGCCCAAGATTAAGGCGTACTACACCACCCTTGGCAAGGATCTCGATGCAGCGCAGGCTGAGAAGGATGAGCTGTCTGCGGCGATCAAGCCGATCTTCAGCTGACAATTTGGTTTTTTATTAATGAACGCAAGGCTGCCGCTCCGGGAAATGATTTTCCGGGGCGGCAGCCTCTTTTGTTATCCCATTTTATTCGATGGAATCGGTCTTATAGATGAACTTGACTCTCGTATTCTCCGGATCCGCCGTTCCGCTGAACGTCTTGTAGGACTTCGCCGCGTCTTTCAGCATCGAGATCCGCTTATCAATGGACTTGACATCCGTTCTGTAGATATCCGCGAGCTTGCGCACGCCTTCTTCATTCAGCTTCACGCATCCGTCCTTGAGCTCGACCGCTCCGTCGGAGATCTCCTTCATGCCGTCCGCGAGCTTAGAGATCCCTTCGCTCAGCTTCGCGGCGCCGTCACTGAGTTCTCCGCTGTTGTCAGCAAGCTTCTGCGTGCCTGACACAAGGCTTCCCATTCCGTCACTCAGCTGCTCCGCGCCTTCGGCAAGTTGGCCCGCGCCTTCGCGCAGTTTCCCGCCGTTCTTGTTGAGCTCGGCCGTTCCGTTCCTAAGATCCGAGATGCCTTTATTGAGAGCCGCGCTGTTCCCGCTCAGCTCTTTTGTTCCCGATGCCAGTTCGCTGATACCGGCGCCGAGTTTCGACGCGCCGTCCGCCAGCGCGCTGGCGCCCTGAATGAGGGCATCGCTCTTACCTGCCAGTTCTCCTGTTCCGGCTTTGATCTGCCCGGCGCCTGCAGCGAGTTCCTGCGCGCCGCTGTCGAGCTTCTGCGCGCCCTTGACCAGTTCCGCCGTGCCGCCGTTAAGCGTTCTGGCTCCTGTAAGGAGCTTGTCCACACCCTGGTCTGCGGATTTAACACCGTCTGTGTAGGCGCCGAGAGCCTGCACGAAGCCGGGGATATCTTCCGGATCTTCGGGATCCGGCACATGAGAGAGTCCTCTGCTCAGCGCTTCCGCGCCGCTGTTCAGGGTCCCGGAATTCTCAGTCAGAGCTCCCAGACCTGTGTCGACCTGTCCCACGCCGCTCTGCACTGCGCCGATCCCGTCCTTGAGGTCTCCGGCACCTGCTTTCAGGTCTTCGGATGCCGCTGTCAGCGCCTCGGAAGCCCCCTCCAGCTGCTTCGCGCCGGTGGAAAGCGTACTCAGGCCGTCACTTATGGAGCCGAGATCATCCGAAAGGCCATCCACTGTGTCTTTCATAGTACCGATACCGTCGGCGACGCCGCCGGCGCCTTCGGATACTGCTTTCAGGTTCTCAGAGGCACTTCCCAGACCGGTGCTCAGAGTTCCCGCTGCCGATTTAATATCACCGAGCTCAGCATTCGCGGCGTCAGCGACTTCTCCCGCAGCCTTATTTGCTGCTTCCTCCGCGGCTGTCTCTATTTTGCCATTCGCCTCATCCGCAAGGCCATCCAGCTTATCAGTGGCCTTTTCCTCCGCCAGGCTTGCAGCGCTCCTCGCAATATCTTCTCTGTTCTCGAGGTCTTCAGGGAGCATGCTTAAGATCGCACCGTAGACTTCCTCTTCAATCCCTGCATCTCCGGCCGCGACCGCACCTGCCTGTTCAACTCCGTATTCTTTTCCATCTTCGATCGCGGAATCTGTGTTCACGTCTTGTGCCGTATCTTCGATCGCGGATACTATCGGCAGGATGGAGTTGTCAACACTTTCTTTGATGCCCGCAGCTCCGGACGCGACCGTATTGGCGCCATCAGCAAGTGTACCGATCGATTCCTTGGCTGCTCCGATCTTTCCGATCGCTTCCTGCGCGCTGCTCACAGCTTCTCCGATCTGTCCGGCGCCCGCTCCGATCTTACCCGAAGCATCAGATACTGCAGCCGTATAAGAACCGATTCCGCTCTCCAGGCTCTCTGCGCCGGTGTAGAGAGCGGGAATTCCTTTTTCTTCGTCGAGGAGCTGCTCTGTGCCCGTCTTAAGCTGACCTGCACCCGCTGTGTACTGCGCGATGCCGGCCTTCAGCTGGTCCGCGCCTTCTGAGAGCTGTCCGGCCGCGCCGTTCAGGGCGTCGGAATTATCCGCGAGCTGCTTCGTTCCTTCCTTGAGGGTCCCTATCCCTTCCGTGAGGTCATTCATTCCCTGGCCGATCTGTGTGAGACCGCCGCTGAGCGCTGATGTACCGTCTGTGAACTCGGGGATCTTCTCCGCGATCTGCCCGAGGCCTTCGTCTACCTTTTTGACGCCGTCCGCATATTGGCCGAGCCCTTCCGAAAAAGCAGGAAGGTTCTTCACAAGCTGATCCGTCCCATCCTTGAGCTGGCCTGCGCCATCATTCACTTTGGAGACGCCGTCCGTATACTTCTTAATGCCGTCTGCCAGCTGACCTGCGCCCTTGTTCACCTGCATGACGCCGTCTGTGTACTGTCTGAGGCCTCCGGTCAGTTCCGGGAGGTTTTTGACCAGTTTGTCCGTTCCGTCCTTGATCTGTTCCGCGCCGTCATTGACCTTGGAGACGCCATCAGTGTATTCTTTGACGCCGTCTGCCAGCTGCTCAGCCCCGTCGTTCAGTTCACCGGTGCCGTCGCTCGCTTCAATGATCCCGTCAGAAAGTTCACCGGCGCCGTCCGCAAGATCATTTCCGTCCTTCTGAAGATCCTCCATCTTCTCATCCATGTCATGCAGGATGCTTTCGTGATCCTCGTCCGCCTCTTCATCGTCATCGAGAAGCCCCGAGAACACCATCGTCATGCAGGTGCTCATCTTGAACTCTGTTGCGTCCAGCGTGATATCCACGGAATCCGGGATCTCAATGTCGTTCACCCTGTCCTTGGACTTCTGGCTGGCCTCAGTCTCTTCCAGAAGATGCTCCGTGTCATCCTTGACGACCTGGAGGCTGTCAGCCAGTCCCGGGAAAGCCATGCCGACCACAACGGTATTCTTGCCCTCGGAGATGACGGATCCGTTGTCCACCTCGACGTTCCCGGCGTTATCATTGGAGAAGATGATCCCCGTCACTGTCGTGAAGGGGACATAGACGTCCTCATACTTCTCTGTATTTTCGTAGTCGATATGGATCCTGACCTTGCCGGACTTTCCTGCCAGGTCCTCCGGCGCGATCTCCTTTCCATCCAGATAATACGTGATCTTCTGGGTGACCGGCGGCTGTTTGTCCGTCGTCCCCTGGTAATAGATATCGTTGCCCGCGGCATTCCATGTCAAAATATCGCCGCTCTGCGTGAACGGCTCGTCTCCCTTGACGTTCTCGATGTTCTCCAGGATGGAGTTGTCGTAGAGCTTGTCCGCGCCGTTCTTATTCTTGAGCCAGCTGGATACGGTCATACTCTTCTGCCTTCCGGACGCATCCGTAAAGACGTAGACGGTCTCCTCTTTCTCCGCGCCGTTCGACTCATCCTCTTCGCCATTGCTCTTGACGGCCGCCGCCAGCGCTGCCGCCAGGTCTTCCTCCGTCACCGTCTTCACCGATTCGCTCTGATAAAAAATACTGCCCGAGACGGGTGCCGCCAGCGCCGCGCGGGCCGGCATGGCCATATTCGCTGTCATCGCCGCTGCCAGCAGCAATGCAAGAACCTGTTTCCTCTTCATAACAAACTCCTTTATATTCTCCGTTTGAACGGGGAACTGTCCCCCGTTCAAATTATTCTCCTCATTATGTATCGCTGCGCAAGAAGCCCTTGCTCGTCCTGATGATCACGGGATCGAACAGGTACAGGATCGCCGGAAGCGCAAATACGACCGTCACCATACTGATCAGCGCACCTCTGGCCATCAGCATGCACAGGGAAGAAATGACGGAGATCCCCGAATACATGCCCACGCCGAATGTCGACGCGAAGAACGACATGGCACTGACAAAAATACTGCGGATCGACATCTTGTGCGCGATCAGGACCGCTTCGTTCCTGTCCTTGCCTGAAGCCCTTTCCGTCTGGTAGCGGCTGGTCATCAGGATCGCGTAGTCCACGGTCGATCCGAGCTGGATCGTGCCGATGACGATCGACGCGATGAACGGCAATGATGTGCCGGTATAGAAAGCGAGCGACATATTGATAAAGATCGCGCACTCGATGACCAGTACCAGGAGGACCGGCAGGCTGAGTGACATGAACACGAACAGAATGATCGCCGCTATGATACCGATCGACGTCCAGTTGACAACGGTAAAATCGTGGTCAGAGATCGTGATCAGGTCCTTCGTGCACGGCGCGTCGCCGATCAGCATTGCCTTCTCATCGTACCTGTGAATGATCTCATTGATCGTATCGATCTGCCGGTTGATCTCATCGGAGGCCGTGATATACTCGCTCGACGCCAGGATCAGCTGGTAACCGCCGCCGTATAATATATCCGTTGCTTCCTCCGGCAGCATCTCGCGCGGGATCCCCTCTCCAAGAAAACTGTCGACAGAGATGACGCTGCTGATGCCGTCCACATCCCTGATCTCTCCCGCCATTAAGTCGCCTGACCTTGCGTCAAGGTCCGCGTCCGCCAGGATCATCAGCGTGTTGTTCATGCTGAATGTCTCCTCCATCTTCTGATTGGCGACCATGGAGGGCAGATTTTGCGGAAGTGTCTGAATTATATCATAAAAAACATCGATATGCGTATAACCGTAGACCGCCGGGATCCAGGCAAGAACAAAGGCTATTAAGACTGCCCTATAGTGCTTCTGCACGAAAGCGGGAATTCTCTCGAACGAAGGGAGATACGGTTTATGCCTTGTCTTCTCGATCGCCTTTTCGAAGAGCAGGATCATGGACGGCAGGATCGTCACGCAGCACAGCACGCCGAAGGCGACGCCCTTCATCATGACAAGACCGACGTCGCGACCGAACCGGAAAGTCATGAAACACAGCGCCGCAAAACCCGCAATGGTCGTGATTGAAGACCCCACAACGGATTTCAGCGTTTCATTGATGGCTTCCGCCATCGCCTCCTTGGGATCAGCGTGCGTAAGTTCGTTCTCTTTGAAGCTGTGCCACAAAAAGATCGAATAATCCATCGTGACGCCCAGCTGCAGGACAGCCGCCAGCGCTTTCGTGATATAAGATACTTCGCCGAAGAAGTAGTTGGACCCCATGTTATAGATGATAGCGAAACCTATGGACAGGAGGAAAAATACAGGCGCCAGAAATGTATCCATGCTGAGCGCCAGGATCACAGAAGCAAGGATCACCGCAATGAGCACATAGATCGGTTCCTCCGCCTCCGCCAGGTCTTTCGTATCCGTAATGATCGCCGACATGCCCTGCAGATAGCATCCGCTGTCCAGCACCTTACGGATCCCTGCCACAGCGTCCATTGTATCATCCGAAGATGTGGAAGAGTCATAGGTGATCGCCAGCATCGTCGCATTCTCCCTCAGGAAAGCATCCCTGACCTTCTCGGGAAGTATCTCCTTGGGGATCGTGATATCCGCAAATGTGTCATACCAAATCACCTGCTTGACGTGTTCGACTTTCCGGATCTCCTCTTCGAGAGCCACGATCTCCTTGTCTTTTTTATCCTCCACGATCAGCATCGTGATCGCGCCGGTCCCGAACTCGTCCATCAGGATGTTCTGTCCCTGAATGGTCTCGATGCTGTCCGGCAGGTAAGTCAGGATGTCATAATTGACTCTCGTGTGAAAATATCCCCACACAGAGGGGACCAAAAGAATAATGGACAGGATCAGGATCAAATGCCTGACTTTGACGACCGCACTTCCAAAACTTTTCATATATAATGCCTTTCGTTTACCGCAGACAAAAGCCCGCCGCGCCAAACGGTACGGGCGTCTTCTGCGGTCCGTAATGATCGGTCCGCGATGCCTTCCGCTTCTGTGACTGCACAGAAAAGGGAATCACTTCTTCGCAAATAAATATAAAAAAAGAGACTGAATATGAAAATATTCAATCTCCTCCTGTTGTTTCGATTTTGTATACAAACAAGTGCTTTTGTATATAAAACTGATCTGAGCCGGCTTGCCCGGACGACAGCCCCTTCAGAGCTCTTTGAGGATATCCCACAGAGAGCGGTTCACCAGAAATTCATAGACCTGCGCGACCTCCTCCGGCGGAACGGTCATTCCCGTGCGGATCCAATACATGACGACATAGTTCATGGACCTGGCGTAATACCTCGCAAGAGAATCGATCGTGAGCAAAGGATGCCTCGAATGCGGCTTACCGCTGCTCCTCTCGGTAAACAGTTCCATCAGCAGCTCGTAGATGCACTCCTCGGAGATCTCCTCAAACGAATTCTGTCCCTCTATTTTGACAACTCTCTGATAAAAAGCGCTGTCCTTCTTCAGATTTATAAAAATCAGGGTCAGCGCCTCCTTGTACATATCATTTTTCAGGAGAATGCCCACCGGTTCCAGGATCTCCTTGCGGAGGATGTAGCCCAGCAGATCATATTTGTCATGAAAATGATGATAAAACGTGATCCGGGTGACCCCCGCTCCATCAGTGATCTGCTTGATGGTGATCTTCTCAAAGGCCGTTTTCTGTGCCAGCTCCTTCAGACTTTCCGCGAGCGCCCGATTGATGTCCTTCCTCTCATCCGCCACTTACATCGTCCCCTTTTCTTTGCGCCTGCCGCACCCCGCATCGGCTGCTTAGCACCGGCTGCCTTTTGCCGGTCATCTTTCCAGCCGTTTGAGG
>CAMOXN010000020.1 GCA_946629175.1 uncultured Lachnospiraceae bacterium
CGCTGGATATTCCTTCAGTTTATCGATATAGGATTCCATCGTCTCTATGGATCTCCGAATCGGTGCCTTTCTTTTCTCGCTCACCTTTACAAAGGTGATCCCTTCCGATTCCTTCACTGCATACAGTTTCTTCCTGAGCCTTTTGATGATCCACTGCGAGATATGACCGTTGTATACTGCTCTGACTCCGTACTTCGCCCCACATTCCGCGACCAGTGAAACTGCCTTATCAAAAAGCTTCTGCTGATTCTTCGTGACAGACTTTTTCCAGACAAAGGTATATTTATTCGCGTTTGCTTCGATCTTTGTCCCTTTGATAAAGACAGTCTTCTCGAAGATCTCCCCGAGGGACAGAAGTTCCGATGTGGTCTCTGCCAGAAGGTCCTTTGAGCAGGCAGAAAGGCGGACCGGGAAATGGGGTTATGATCAGCGGCCAGTGTGTGGAAGAGGGATGGATGGGTCCGGGGAGAAAGGTTTTGAATGAGCGGCAAGTTTCTCATGATCCGTACAAGCGCAGGAGGGGGGATGAGGGCTGCTTCCGGCAGCCCGAAAGCAGCGTTGTCTGAACCGGCTGGTCAAAAGAAGCAGCCGGTGAGTTTAGCAGCGGTTCCCCCCTCCGGAGCGCAGGAAGGATCATAGAGAAACTCCGCGAATTCAATACCTTCTCACCGGGTCCATCCATCCCTTTCTCCAAAAAAGGTCGCCGCCCTAAGAATTATTTCTTAGTGCGACAGCCCCGGAAACTCTCCTGAGCCATTCTCACACAAACACATATCTCTCCAATCTGTCAAAGGCTTCTTTAACTCTTGAAAGCGGAAGCGCGAGATTCATTCGGAAATGGGCGGCGCCGTGAAAAGGCCTTCCGTCCTGGACCGCTACTCCGACTTTCCAGCAGGCATCAAGGATCTCATCCATTGTCCTTCCGTTCTTTTTACAGTAACCGGAGCAATCGACAAATAGCATATAGGTGCCTTCCGGTCTCATAACATCCAGATCAGGGAAGTGTCTGTCAATGAAGCTGCACGCGTAATCGATATTCTGCCCCAGTACTTCACGGAGTTCATCGCACCATTCGTACCCCTCCGGGCTGTAAGCTCCGATCAGAGCATACATAGAGAGCAGATTCACATTGTTATAATGAGACAAAGAGCTCTCTTTTTTGACCCGTTCCCGGATCCAGGGATCATAAATGATGTGATATGCTCCCACGAGGCCGGCCAGATTAAATGTCTTGGATGGCGCGTAAAACGCGGCGGTACGATTCCTGGCGTCTTCCGAGACGGACTGCGTCGGAATGTGTTTCCTGTCTCCGGTAATAATGTCAGACCAGATCTCGTCGGAAATAATATACACATCGTATTTGCGGCAGAGCTCTGTAAACGCGAGAATCTCCTCCCTTGTCCACACTCTCCCGCACGGATTATGCGGAGAACAGAAGATCGCTGTATGAATGTGGTTCTTCAGGATCTTATCCTCCATATCCGCCAGGTCCATTCTCCACACGCCGTTCCCGTCTCTTTGAAGTGGAGAATGCACGATCCGGTAACCGGCATTCTGTAAAGAGCCGGTAAATCCGATATAAGTCGGGGAATGAACGAGGACGCTGTCCCCTCTGGAACAGAATACGCCTAATGCAGACAATACGCCGCCCAGAACACCGTTCTCGTAACCGATCATCTCAGCCGAAAGGCCGGTCACTCCATTCCTTTCCGAATGCCACTTAATGATCCTCTCGTAATACTCGTCCCTGACTTCAAAATAGCCATAGGCCGGATGCTGCACCCTCTCCGTTATAGAACGCGGGATCGAAGGGCAGGCCGGGAAATTCATGTCGGCCACCCACATGGGAATGCTGTCAAATCCTTCCGAAGGCGCGCGGGGTGTAAAAGAAGGATTCCCTTTTCCAAGGGAATCCACTGCTATTGCATCCCTGCCGCGCCTGTCCATAATGCTCTCAAAATCATATTTCATGCCGTTTCACTCCGCTGATTCTCTATGTTTCCGAATATTATAACTGTCAGTAACCCAGCTCTTCCGAATCCATTAACATGGTAAAGGGGCCGTTGTTGGTAAGATGAACTTTCATGAGAGCACCAAACCTGCCGGTCTGCGGGCGCTTTCCGGTGAGTTCACCGCACTTTGAGATCATATACTCATACAGTTCTTCCGCATGCTGAGGCGACCCCGCCTTCACGAAAGACGGACGGTTCCCTTTCCGGCAGTCCGCGTAGAGGGTAAACTGCGAGACAAGCAGGATCTCTCCTCCCACAGCGGATAAATTCAGGTTCGTCTTGCCGTTCTCATCTTCGAATATGCGCAGTTTCAGCATTTTTTCGATCATGCGATCTGCTGTTTCCCGGGTATCTTTCTCGCAAATACCCGCAAATACCAGAAAGCCCTTGCCGATCTTCCCAACGATCTCGTTATCTGTCTCTACTTCCGCGTGCTCTACACACTGAATGACCAATCGCATAAAAAATCCTTCCCGAAATATGAAATTTCTATTGTTATATGTTTAGTGATGTCCCTTTTCAGGGAGACCAGAACAGTATAGCATGTTTTATAAATAAATGGTAACTGCTTGTGGAACACGAAAGAGACTCCGGCAATGCCGGAGCCTCTTTCTGCCTTCAACTTTGTGATTACTCACTCTATAACAACCAGACGTGTACCGTGTGGAATGTTATTGTAGATCCATTTGGCGTGTTCGAGCGAAAGACGGATGCAGCTCATTGAAATATCCTCTCCGAGTCTGTCATCTACGATCTCCTCCCACTCGGGATCACCATAGCTGTACTTGTCATAAAGCCATGTGTGGAGCATAAATCCTGCTGTCGTCCAATAGACGTATGCAGCTCTGCAGAAAGTGAATTCTTTCCAACCGTATTCCGAAGGATTCTTATAGCAGAGCTTGAACTGTCCGGTAGGTGTCCTGGTCGCCGGAGCACCGCATGAGAACTCCCAATTGCTCTTAAACCTTCTCCACTCGCCTTTATTGCCCTTATAGATCTGCAGATAGTGAGTGTCGAGATTCGCGAGAACAAGATACTGTGTATCGCTCCTGTATCCCTGCGCGATACGGTCCATCTCATTACTGGTATCGAGAACGCCTACGCCTCCGCCGTCAATGATCTTGCCGTCGATCTTCGTGTTGACGGCCACTGTGCCGTTCTTGTAAGTGTAAAAATGGTTTCCCAGATCTGAGACCTTCCATCCCTCAGTGTTCGTAAGGGCGCCGCCCTTCTCAAAGAAGAAATAGCGGGTGCCGATCTTATAGGTATGAGGGCCGTTGAACATAACGCCGTCTTTGCGGAAGTAATATCTTCTTCCCTTAATGACCCTGAATCCGGTGACCATAGCGCCGGTCTCCTCGTCGAGGAAGAACCATCTTTCTCCCAGACGCTTCCAGCCTCTCTTCATGTATCCTTCTTTTTCGAAGTAATACCAGTCTTTGCTGATATGCTTCCATCCGGTCTTCATCGCGCCGGACTGCGCGAAGAAATACTTCTTGCCCTTGATCGTGACAAGGCCCGTCTGCATGACGCCCTTGCTGTTGAAGTAGTACTTCTGTCCGTCGATCTTGGCCCAGCCGGTCTTATTGCCCTTTTTGGTCACATAGTACCATTTATTGTTCTTCTTGACCCATCCGAGTTTGACAGTCTTCTTGGAAGTCTCTTTCTTCGCAGCGTCTTTATTTGTGGCGGCCGCTTCCTTCACCGTAACAGCCTCGACTGTGCTGACCTGCTGAGAGGATATGCCGGATGATAACGGCGCCTTAGCTGCGCTTACACTGACCGCAGGAACTGAAGTCACACTAAGTACACCTGCTAATAACATTGCAACGATACGTACGCGTTTCATAATACTCTCCTTTATAGAACTGGTGCTGTGTCAAATGCTGCACGCGATAATATAAGGAGTAAATGAAACTTCCGAATTGCTCGCAAATATTATCACAAAGTTGTTTGGCAAGTATTATGGTACAACAACTTAGTAATATTTGCAAGCGATTTATTAATATTTATGTAATAAATTATTATATTTATTTAACTTATTCTTTTATTATCGTAATTATTGCGAAACGTTTATTTAAGTTCCGTAGAATAATAAGGCACAACAAGATGCGTTCCGGGAGAGATTTCCGGATATGCGGTCCCGTCATAAGCTATGTTATTGATCCTGCAGAGTTCCTCAACATAATCGGACTGTGTATCGTAATAATCCCTGTTATCATACCTGAGCACGATATCAAGAAGATTCTCCTGATACGCGACAGTGATCGTGTCATAGTACTTGTATGCTTCCGGAGCTCTCCTGCTCTGCGCTCTCGAGACGATCCCTCCCGCAATGAAGACAACAGTTAGAAACGCGGACAGCACCAGAGCGCGGATCATATTGACCCTTCTTGCTCTTGCCGCTTTTCTCTTTCTGTTCATGATCCTGCGCTTTTTATAAGCCGCGTCATTAAACTTCTTATCTGAAGAAGCTGCGCCGCTCTCAACAGCTCTATTGTGTTCTCTTACGATCTGTGACGTCTTATATATAGACCTGCGGTCAGGATCCGCAGCCGTTACCCTGGCGGATACCTCTCTTGTAAAATCGAATACGACACAGCCCTCTGTGCGATGATCCGCCGCTTTGATGCCGGTTTCTATATTCATTGCCGTATTACCCTGTACACAGCCCAGTACATCGATCCCCGTATATTTCCTGCCCATTTCGTCTCCTTTCCGTCCTGACGCCGCGCCTTTCCGGAAACCGGTCAGCTCAGCTTTTATTACCGCGAACTTATGTTTGCACTATAGATTTTACCGAACATTTATTCGAATGTCAAGAAAAAGCGAACACTTATTCTGAATATATGTTTGCTTTTTCCGGTCCTTTTTTATATAATGTAAAAAGAAGAACATGTTCCTGAACAGGAAGATAGACAGGAGGTCTTATATATGTATGCCAAGATATCCAGAAAACAACAGGAAATACTCGATTATCTCAAGAAGGAGATCCTTACGAAGGGCTATCCCCCGACAGTCCGCGAGATCTGCGAGAAGGTCAATCTCAAGTCTACTTCTTCAGTGCATTCCCATCTGTCCACGCTTGAGCGCAACGGCTATATAAGAAGAGATCCCACGAAGCCCAGAGCGATCGAGATCTGCGATGACAGCTTCCAGATGGTCCGCACAGAGATGTCCTCCCTCCCTATAGTAGGGAACGTAGCGGCCGGACAGCCTATCCTTGCGCAGGAGAATATAGAGAATTATTTCCCTGTACCCGCAGAGATCGTCCCGCAGGGCGAATCCTTCGCGCTGCGGATCCGCGGCGAATCAATGATCAACGCAGGGATCTTCGACGGGGACCTTATCTTTGTCAATTCCTGTAATACAGCAAGGAACGGTGAGATCGTCGTCGCTCTTGTGGAGGACAGCGCCACTGTCAAGACTTTCTATAAAGAAGACGGCCATATCCGCCTGCAGCCCGAGAACGACACTATGGATCCGATCATCGTCGACAACTGCGTCATACTGGGCAAGGTATTCGGCGTATTCAGGCTGATGCGCTGAGGTTTCCGGAATGATAAAGAGCTGCCGCTCAGGGAAATGACAATTTCCGAGAGTGGCAGCTCTTTGTTTTCATTCGTTATAGATCAAACGTATAGATCAAAGCTGTTCAGGGTCGACCTGCTTGCCGTCTCTCCAGATCCTCTCCAGATCGTAGAGCAGCCGGTCTTCCTGTCCGAAAATATGCACGATCACATCGCCGAAATCGAGTAGGATCCAGCTGGCGTTGTCGTACCCTTCCACCTGTTTGAGAACTGCGCCGGCCTTTTCCATCTTTTCACTGACTTCGTCAGACAGTGCCTGGATCTGCGCCCGGTTCGTTCCGTTAGCGATTATGAAATAATCCGCGAGGACAGACACTTCGCTGATATCGATCACACGGATATCAGCGGCCTTCTTCTCTTCAAGCGCCGCGATCGCAATACGGGCGAATTCTCCGGATCTTTCTTTGCTGCCAGCATTCTTACTCATAGGATTTCCTCTCTTTTACAAATTCTCTGTAATACTCAAAAGTTTTCTGTGTCATGGGATCCACTTCCGAATCCGTTGTTTTCAGATAACGCAGCGTGTCTTCCAGGATCTGAAGGACACAATCATCCATATTCTCGTAAGCGAGTTTTCGGACAAGAGGCAGGTTCGGAGCGCTCTCCCGTCCCGGTTCAATGTAATCCGAAACAAAAATGATCTTCTCCAAAAGGCTCATTCCCGGTCTTCCCGTCGTATGGTACCGGATCGAATTGAGGATATCCTCGTCACTGACGCCGTACTTGTCCGCCGCGAGAACTGCACCGGCCTTCGAATGAAGAAGGGCGACGCTCTTTTTCTCTATTTCCGAGAGCTGCACGTCTGCCTTTGCGCACATCTTGAGCATTTTCCCAAGATTCATGCACTTGGCACAGTCGTGTAAAAGACCCGCCAGCTCAGCTTTGGCAAGGTCCGCTCCGTGCTGCATAGCCAGATTTGAGGCTGTACAAGATACGTACATAGTGTGGACGAACCGGCCGTATCCGAGTTCGGATTCGAGTTCTCTTATGAGGTCTAAACGTTCCCTTTTATTCAAAGATCAGCTCCTTCTTCCCGGGATGATTCAGATAGCGTTTTATCTGTAGATCCCTTTTTCTATTATATAACTTTCCAGTGGATCCGGCACCAAATAATGTATCGATTTTCCCGCGCCGACTCTCATTCGGATATCCGTGGAGGAGATCCCGATATTCGGAATGCTGACGGGCAGGATCCGCGCGCCGAAATCTCTTTGGAGCGCAGCTGTCTCAGCTTCCAGTTTTACGGGATCGATCTGGTCCTCCCGCATTGCGGCGAGCACCGTACAGATCCGGAAGATCCTCCCGGGCTCCCGCCATGTGCGCATAGCGCACACCGTATCCGCCCCTACGATAAAATAGAGCTCCGCACCGGGATTATCCCGCGCGATCTCTTCGAGTGTCTCAAAACTGTAGGTATTTCCCGGTCTATTCACTTCGATATCGGACACCCGGAAAGGGGCATATCCTTCCGCCGCGATGCGCGTCATCTCCAGCCTGGTCTCAGCTGACAGGACTTTTTGCGCTCGTTTATCCTTAAAATAGGAATGGCCTGACGGGATGAGCAGCACTCTGTCGAGAGAGTACTGATCCCGAGCCTGCTCCGCGATGATAAGATGTCCCATATGGATGGGATCAAAGGTGCCGCCGAGGATCCCGATCTTCTCTGTTTTCCCGCTCATACGAATCTCCCCTTCTTTCTGATCTCAATTAAGAACTCAACTGAATCAAGGACCGGACCGGGTTAAGAACTGAATCAGTATTCATGATCCTATCGCCATTATGACTGTACGATCAGTCCGGCAGCACGATCTTCGGGTTCTCCTTGAAGGGTCTGTACAGCACGAATTTTCTCCCCATCACCGTGACGACCTGGGAATGGGTCCTGCCCGCGAGCGTTTCCGCCGCTTCGCGGGGGGTAACGGGCGCCATCTTCATTACGGCGCCTTTTAAAAGCTCCCTTGTGTTAAAAGCTTCCTCTGTGGACACTGCCGTCTCAGGGGTGATCCCGTTCTTACCGACCGATACAACAGGATCGAGCTGATGGGAAAGTCCGATCAGATAAGCTCTCTGTTTGCTTGTCAACATTTTGATTTCCTCACTGTAAACTGTTTGTGTATGTTCAGTCGTAATACTCGAAGCGGTGGCCGTAAAGCCTGACCGTATCGCCTTCCTTGCAGCCCAGTTCCTTAAGCCTGTCGATGATCTTGTTCTCCTGCAGGAATTTCTGGAAGAACAGGAATCCTTTCTCTGTCTCAAGGTTCGTATAGCCGAGCATCCTCTCGATCCTGGGTCCCTCGATGACGTATTCTTTGGCCTTCTCGTCATAGCTGACGGTAAAAGGTTCGGTCGACTCAAGGATAAGCATCTCTTCGGGGTCGTATTCCTGCTCGAAAACGGTCGTATCCGCGGGCATCTGCGCCAAAAGACCGCTGACATGATACAGCAGTTCCTTAACGCCCTGCCCTGTTACTGCGCTGATCGGGAATACCTCGGTCCCGAGTTCTTCGCAATAAGCGCGGATCCGGTCGAGCGCGTCCGATCCCTCCGGGATCAGGTCGCATTTATTGGCCGCAAGGATCTGCTTCTTCGTGCCTATTGCGGATTCATAAGCCGTAAGCTCCCTGTTGATCGCTTTGATATCCTCTACGGGATCACGGCCTTCCGAGCCCGCGGCATCGACTACGTGTACCAGAAGTTTGGTCCTCTCGATATGGGCAAGGAACTGATGTCCGAGTCCCGCGCCGTCTGCCGCTCCCTCGATCAGTCCGGGAATATCGGCCATAACGAATCCCGAAGCTCCTTCCAGGTCGACGACACCGAGAATAGGGTTCAGGGTCGTAAAATGATAGTTGGCTACCTTGGGCTTCGCGTTGCTGACAGCGGAAAGAAGCGTGGATTTTCCTACATTCGGAAAACCTACGAGTCCTACATCCGCTATCATTTTGAGCTCTAATATAAGCTCGAGGGTCCTCGAAGGCTGTCCCGGCTGCGCGTATTTGGGCGCCTGCATTGTGGAAGTCGCGTAGTGCATGTTCCCGTTGCCGCCTTTGCCGCCCTTCAGGATCATATATCTCCTGCAGTTTCCGGACATATCCGCAATGACTTTGCCGCTGGAAGCTTCCCTGATCACGGTCCCTTCCGGAACTTTTATGATCAGGTCCCTTCCGGTCTTACCGGTGCACCTCTTCTTTTTTCCGGGCTCCCCGTGCTCCGCCTGGTATTTCCTTACATGACGGAAATCTACCAGAGTGTTCAGGCCTTCGTCGATCTCGAAGATGACATTCCCGCCGTCTCCGCCATCGCCTCCGTCCGGTCCGCCGGCCGGAACGTATTTCTCTCTCCGGAACGATACATGGCCGTCGCCGCCCTTGCCGCTGCTGACCACGATTTTTGCTTTATCAATGAACATGAAAATCTCCGCTTATAATATCAACTGAATGGATTCTGAATTTAGAAGTCTTCTGAATTCAAAAGGCTTCGGAATCATAAAGACTTCGAAATTTAAGAAAACTTCAGGCAGCGCCTTGACGCCTGCCTGAAGTCCTTAAGATCTACGGTATTTCCTGCAGTGATCAGAAACTGTAACAGATTGTGTTACAGGTCCTTACTGCTCTGCCGCTACGGGATGAACAGAAGCTCTCTTCTTGTCCTTACCTACGCGCTCAAAGCGAAGGATCCCGTCTGTCAGCGCGTACAGAGTGTCATCGCCGCCGATGCCTACATTGAGGCCGGGATGGATGCTGGTGCCGCGCTGTCTGTAAAGGATGTTGCCGGCCTTGACGAACTGGCCGTCGGCTTTCTTGGCGCCAAGTCTCTTGGCATTGGAATCACGTCCGTTCTTGGTGGATCCCATTCCCTTTTTATGGGCAAAGAACTGAAGGTTCAAATTTAACATGACTATACCTCCTCGATTTCGAATTTCAGATATCTCTCACCGTACTGGCCGCGGATCCATTCAAGACCGTGGATCATAGAGTCGATGAGAAGTGATGCTTCATGGGTCGGAGTCCCGCGGAAGACGCATGTGATAAGTCCGCCTTCTTCGCTGTCGTAATCACATCCGATATCCTCGTGAAGAAGATCCTGCAGACAATTGACTGTGTTGATGACGATGGCGGATACTCCCGCGCATACAATATCGCCCCGGGGTCTTATGAGCTTTCCGATCACTGACCTTCCGGCTGTGTGATCCTCATTAAAACCCGCGTGCCCGCTGCAGATAAAGGACTTATACGCCCCGTTCTGTTTCGTGATTATAACTCTGACCATCGTTGTCTAAAGTATAACGGAACTGCCTGCTGACCGATCAGCCGTTGATCTTGTCGATCTTAACGCGGGTATAGAGCTGTCTGTGGCCGTTCTTCTTGTGATAGCCGGTCTTTCTCTTGTAGTGGTAAACTACGACCTTCCTGCCCTTGCACTGATCCATAACGGTGCCTGTGACGGTCGCCGCTTCGACATCCGCGCCCACTTTCATGGTGTCGCCGCCGATGCAGATCACCTTGTCAAAAGTAACTTCTGTTCCGCTCTCACCCTCGATCTTTTCGATATCGATGATGTCTCCCTCGGAAACTTTGTACTGCTTGCCACCTGTTGCGATAATTGCGTACATTCTGGTACCTCCTTCTTATAAAAACTCGCTGATTACGGCGTCCCTCTTTTGAGGGCGCTTTCCGTGCTGCTGTTCCTGCAGTACCATACAGCGCAGCACATAAAAAGCCTCATCATGCGGCATACTCAAATAACATATCAAAAAGGTATCACACTGTCAAGAGTTAATTTATTAAGCGTTTTACCTTAAAAGCGCATCTTCCAGAGTTGATTTTTAAGAGCAGTTTCTTAAGAATTCTCTTCAGAGTTCTCTTTCTTCTGTCTGCGCGTGAGCTCCTCCGTCACGTCTTCCCATGTGATCCCCTTTTCAGCCATGACGACCATAAGGTGATACAGGTAATCGGAGATCTCATAGACGATCTCGTTGGGATTGGGGTTCTTCGCCGCGATGACGATCTCGGTCGCCTCTTCCCCGAGTTTCTTGAGCATCTTGTCAAGTCCCTTGTCGAACAGGTAGTTGGTGTAAGAACCCTTTTTCGGGTGATCCCTGCGGTCGACGATCGTCTGGTAGTCGTTCAGGAGGACTGTCTGCGGGTTGAACGTATCTTTATCCTCTTCTGTGAGGACTGTGTTGAAGAAGCAGGAGTGGCTGCCTGTGTGGCAGGCCGCTCCGATCTGCTCCACCTTGGCCAGAAGAGTGTCCATGTCGCAGTCAGCCGTCAGTGAATACACATACTGGAAGTGCCCGCTGGTCAGTCCCTTGACCCAGATCTCGCTCCGGCTCCTGGACCAGTAGGTCATCCTGCCTGTCGCGACGGTCATGTTATATGCTTCCTCGTTCATGTAGGCTACCATAAGGACCTGGCTCGTGGAGGCTTCCTGTACGACGACGGGGAGAAGCCCGTCGGGTCCGAGCTTGAAGTCTTCCCATTTGAACGAAGCGGTCCTGATCCTGACCGGGATGCCGGCAGAAGCCAGCTTTTCCCTGACCTGCCGGAGCTTGCCGATCCTTTCGTTCACTCCGCTGCCTGTGACGCCGTGGATCCCGGGATTAATGAGCGTCTCCATGACACAGGTCTCCCTGCCGATCTGCGCGATCACGGGAAGATCCGTGCGGACCTGCGTGAATCCGCGGTACGGTTCGTCTCCCACATAGATCAGGCAGCTGATATTGCCCTTAAGGACAGCTTCATGCTTGGCGACCTGCCTTTCCGAGGAAAAGCACGCCGCTATTTTGTCCGCGCCGAATTTATCCGCGACTTCGGCGGCGATCGCCGCATTGCTGTCTTTGGACAGGTTAAGGCCCGCCATGGCGCAGCCGGCGTAGAGGAATTTCTTGACGTCCTCCATCCTCCTGACGCGTCCGGCAGCGATCACCGGGATCCTTACCCTGCTGCAGATCTGCCGTATGATATCGTTATGCGCTTCCTGCTCCTTATCCGTGTCCGAGAGATCGAAAATGAGAAGCGCGTCCGCGGATCCGTTGTCATATTCCGCCGCGAGCTGCGCGGGATCCCCGCTCAGTACTCCGTAGTCCGTAAGGCCTCTTACGGCGCTCATGTTGTGCAGGTAAATGCTGGGGACCAGCTTTTTATACTGTTTGTCCATTACTGTTGTCTCCTGGCCTGTCCTCCCGGCCCGTCCCGGATCCTCGGATCAGAGACTTCCCTTTGTGCTCAGAACATCCGTGATGCGGTCCTCTTTCTGCGTCGCCATATCCAGCGCTTTGGAGAAGCATTTGAACATTCCTTCAATGATGTGATGCGCGTTGGTCCCGGAAAGGATCCTGAAGTGCAGGTTCATCGCCGCGCTGTAAGAGACGGAGTAGAAGAATTCCCTGACCAGCTGTGTATCAAAGTCTCCGACCATAGGCGCGTTGAACGGCTCGCCTTCCATGGCAAAATAGGGTCTCCCGCAGAGGTCAACGGCGCACAGGATCAGCGCCTCGTCCATGGGGAGCACGAAGAACCCGTATCTCCTGATCCCTTTTTTGTCTCCGACCGCCTTTTTGACCGCTTCGCCGAGGACAATGCCGGTATCTTCCACCGTGTGGTGCCCGTCCACGCGCAGGTCTCCTTCCGCGTTCAGGGAGAGGTCGAAGAGGCCGTGTCTTGTGAACGCGTCCATCATATGGTCAAAAAAGCCGATGCCGGTGGAGACCTCCGCCTTTCCGCTCCCGTCGAGGCAAAGCTCCATCGTTATATCGGTCTCCCCGGTCTTCCTGTGCACTTTGGCAATTCTCTTTTCCATATTCCCGGCTCCCTTCGGTCCTTAATGATCGCTCTTTTATTTCAAGATCACTCTTTTTCAAAACGCACCGCAATGGAATTGGCGTGCGCCGTCAGTCCCTCGCTCTTCGCGAACAGCTCGATATCCTTGTGGACGGCCCTGAGCGCTTCTTTCGAATATGAGATGATGCTGCTCTTTTTGGTAAAATCATCCACGCCCAGAGGCGAGAAGAACCTCGCCGTGCCGTTCGTGGGCAGTATATGGTTGGGGCCGGCAAAATAGTCACCAAGCGGCTCCGAAGAATAACTTCCCAGGAAGATCGCTCCGGCATTCTTTATTTTGGTCATGACGCCGAAAGGATCTTCGGTGATGATCTCGAGGTGCTCGGACGCGATCGTATTGGCTGCTTCCACGAGGTCGTCCATCGTCTCTCCGACAAAGATATATCCGTAATCATCGAGCGATCTCTTAATGATCTCCGCCCTGGAGAGCGTCTTTAAGAAGCCGTCGATCTCATCGGAAACAGACTGCGCCAGCCCTCTGTCTGTCGTAAGGAGGATGGCGCTGGCCATGGGATCATGCTCTGCCTGGGAGAGGAGGTCCGCTGCCACGAATCTGGGATCCGCTGTCCTGTCGGCTATGACGAGGATCTCGCTGGGTCCTGCCACGGAGTCGATCCCGGTCACGCCGAAGCATGCCTTTTTGGCGAGCGCGACAAAGATATTGCCGGGGCCCGTGATCTTATCGACTTTGGGGACCGTTTCCGTTCCGTACGCCATAGCGGCGACCGCCTGCGCGCCGCCGATCTTGTAGATCTCGTCCGCGCCTGCCAGATCCGCGGCGACGACAGTTCCCGCGGCCGCTTTCCCGTCTGCTCCGGGGGGCGTGCACATGACGATCTTAGCGACGCCCGCGACCTTGGCCGGAATGATGTTCATCAGGACGCTGGAGGGATACACGGCCCTTCCGCCGGGCACGTAGCAGCCCGAGACCGCTATGGGGGTGATCTTCTGCCCCAGGATCACGCCGTCTTCTCTCGTTGTGATCCAGCTCTCTCTCTTCTGCTTTTCGTGATAGCTCCTGATATTCCGCGCCGCTTTCTTCATGACTTCGATAAGGGCCGGATCCAGAGCGTCATAGGCCTCTTGTATTTCCTGCGGCGAGACGCGGAGCGTCTCAGGCGTGAGATCGCACCGGTCAAATTTCTTTTCATAGGCGATCAGGGCGCTGTCTCCGTCTTCCCGGACACTGCTTATGATCTCCTGCACTGTTTTCTCGTAATCTCCGTATCCGGAAGCGCCTCTTCCGATCAGTTTTTCCAGAGCCTGCGCTTTCGTATTCTCATCCAGGTCAACAATTCTCATCTGTTCGCTCCTTATGGCAGGCAGTCCCTGACGCCAGCTATGATCTCCCGCACTCTGCGGGCCTTCATCTGCATGGATACCTGGTTGACGATCATCCTGGCCGATATCGGGCAGACCTCTTCGAGGACGGCAAGCCCGTTCTCTTTGAGCGTGGAACCGGTCTCGACGATATCGACGATCACATCGCCCAGATCTACGATCGGGCCGAGCTCCACGGAACCGTTCAGCTTGATGATGTCAACGGTCTGGTGTTTTCTGTTATAAAAGTATTCCCTCGCTATGTTCGGATACTTGGAAGTGACCCTGATCATCTCGTGATGGCTGAGGAGTTCCCGCGCTTCCTCCGGCCCGCAGACGCACATCCTGCACCTGCCGAAGCCGAGATCGAGCACTTCGTAGACCCGGCGGTTCTCTTCCATGATGATGTCGCTCCCCGCGACACCGATATCTGCCGCGCCGTACTCCACATAGGTCGGAACGTCCGGTCCCTTCGCCAGGAAGAATCTCAGTTTCTGCTCCTCGTTGACGAAGATCAGCTTCCGGGACCCTTTATCCTTCAGTTCATCACAGTAATACCCCGCTCTCTCGAGCAGTTTCATAGTCTGGTCCGCAAGACGCCCCTTTGTAAGAGCGATCGTAATATAATCGTTCACGCTGTCCTCCGTATAGTGTTCATCCGTTATCTTCCCCGCAGGACTCGGGCAGGAGCACCGTTCTGAAGCCCGCCAGGCGGCTCATACGCGCCGTTTTGAGAGCGCTCAGGTAATTTCCCTCATTGTAATAGATCCTGTGGATCTCGGGCTCTTCAGCGGATCCGACATGCTGTCTCCTCATGGCTTCCATGAGCGGGTCGATGGAGATCATAAGCCCTATGGCCGGCGCTCTTTTGCCGAAATAAGACAGGAGCTGGTCGTATCTCCCGCCGGAAGCGATCGGTTCGCCCGTCCCGTACGTATACCCCTTGAAAATGATGCCGGTGTAATAATGGTACTTGCTTAAAAGCGAGAGGTCAAAACTGATATATCTCGACAGCCCGTAAGCTTCAACGGCTTCCCGAACATCAATGAGCCTCTGCACCGCTTTCAGCGTCCTTTCATTCGGCGCGGCCTGCGCGGCTTTTCTGAGATCTTCTTCAGTATCCATAAAGTCCCTGAACTGCAGGAAGAGGTCCCGCTGGGCCTTTGTAAATCCCTCGTTCTTCAAGAGGTCTTCCGCGGCAAAATAGTTCTTCTGCGAGATCTCGTCCCTGAGCGCCGCTTCCAGGTCGGGCCCCATCCTGAGATGTTCGCAGACGCCCTTGAAATACTCTACGTTCCCGACGCTGATCTGGAACTCTGTAAGGCCGGCCGCGAGAAGGCACTCGATGAGCATTGCCAGCATCTCGCCGTCCGCCTCGATCCCGCCGTCATTCATCAGTTCCGCGCCGATCTGCGTCGTTTCCTTGAGCTTGCCCTGCAGGTCGGATGTGTTGCAGAACGTGTTGCCCTGGTAGCAGAAACGGAGCGGCCTTTTTTCTTCCATGAAATACTTGGCCGCGCATCTCGCCACGGAAGGCGTGAAATCAGGACGAAGAACGAGCGTGTTCCCCTCCTTGTCGAAGAATTTGTACAGCTCCTTCGAGGGCGTCGTTCCGATCTCGTTGGAGAAGACGTCAAAATATTCAAACGACGGGGTCTGAAGATCTTCGTAGCCGTACAGGCGGATCTGCTCCGCGATCTTCTCGATCGCGGCCCGTTTGGCGGTATTTTCCCTGCCGTAGGAGTCTCTCACTCCCTCAGGAGTGTGCAGAAGGTCCTGCGCTTTTCTGTTCGGGTAATTCATGCGTCCCCTTTCACTTTATCATGTTACAGCGGTGCCATATTAGCATGTGAAATCAATGGAAGTATACAGGAATCTGCGGTAAGTGTCAAATTCCGTCCTCTCTTTCCGCCAGGTCCCTGTTGATCATTTCCAGATACGGCACCAGGATCCCGTGCCTGTGCGGAAGCACCCAGGTCATGTCCAGCTCGTCCATCCGGAAGCTCTTTCGTCCTCCTGTCTGCGCGCGCTCCCAGAAAGGGAGAAAATGCCGCATGGGAAGGTAATAGTAGAACCCCTCTTCCGTAAAACTGATCAGGAAAAAGGCTATGCCGTCCTGCTCCTCGAAAGCCTTCATGAACTCGACCTGATGAGGATGGATGTTCTGAAGCGCAAATGTCTTCTGCCTGCACTCCTTGGCGTCGAAGCAGACGGGGATCCCCTGGATCACACCGATATAGTCCACCGTGCTCTTCTGGTCGAAATAGGCGAGCGTGATATGCCGGCTCTCATTATCGATCTTCATAGGGGTGATCGGCGTAGGCACTTTCTGGATGAGGGCCAGCTTCTGTTCTTTGTATTTTTCATTGGTGCGGTTGATCTCGTCCTCAAAGAGAGAACCTCGAAGCCCCCGCGATTTCCATGCGGCCATAAAAGACGCTTCTCCTTAATTTCTTTCGCAGATCTCCCTGTAAAGCGCGGGAGGATCGCAGCGTATGACCCTGCGGGAAAGATCCGCGAAGGCGCCGTCCATTTCAGGGAATTCGATCCTGCTGCACCAGAGCATCTGTCCGCGGACGCCGTATTCCGAGCGGATCTTTCCGTTCAGGGTGAGGTCGCCGTACTTGGGATCCCCGAGGACCGGATGGCCGATCGACGCGAGGTGGCTCCTTATCTGGTGCGTTTTGCCCGTGATCAGCTCGAGTTCCAGCAGGGAATACTTTTTCCCGGTGATCAGGGGCCGGTAGATCGTCCGCGTCCAGCTCCCGCCCGGGCGCTGCCTGTCAGAGGAAAGCCTGCCTGCCGGCACTGCGGCGCCACCGGCCGCATCACTGTTTTGCCCCTCTCCTTCGGCGCTCCTGAAACTCACTGTGTTGGAAGCGCTGTCTTTAGAGAGATAGCCGCCTATGCTGCCGCCTTTTATGACTGTCCCGGCAACAGCCGCCTGATAGTATTTTTGAAGGGACCTGTCCCGAAGGAGCCTTGCCATTTCCCTCGCCCCCGCAGGCGTCTTGGCGCAGAGCAGGATCCCGCCGGTGTTCCGGTCGAGCCTGTTGCAGACCGAGGGCCGGTATTCGCTCATAAACGCGTTCCCGTCATCGCATGTAAGCTCCCCTTTTTCGATCAGGTAACCGACGAACCATTCGTTCATGGAGCGGTCCTGATCCGACGCTTTCTGGGAGAGGACGCCCACCGGCTTTTTGACGGCGAGTATATTCGCGTCCTCATACAGGATACCGCCTTCTCCGATCCTTCCCCTGAGCTGCCTGTAGGCGTTCACATATTCGCTGAGGACTTCCCTGCCGGGCGGCATATCCTCCGGCAGGCTTCCGCCGAATCCGCGGATCGTCTCGTCGGACAAAAAAAACGTCACCAGGTCTCCCCCCTTAAGAAGCTCACTGCCGGACGCTTTTTTGCCATTGAGTGTGATATTCTTTTTCCTGAGCATTTTATAGAGAAAAGAAGACGGCGCGCCGGGCAGCTTTTTCTGCAGATACCTGTTAAAGCGCCGGTCCTCTTCCCCGCTCCCCACAGTCCATTGTCTCATAAAGACGTTCCCTCACAGGGAAATGGACTCAAGCACGTCCATCGCTCCCCTGGTGCTCTTTTTCTCTTTGCCGTCTTCGACCGAATTGAGCTCGTCGAGACGCTCGATATACTTGTCGGGATTCCGGAAGATCTTGACCGTATATCCCTTATATCCGTCGTTTTCCAGCATGGTCCTGATGTGCATCTCGCCTGCCTTGACGTCGCATTTATCGTCCTCCGTTAAGGCGCAGACGCATTTGGCCGCGCAGACAGCGTGGCTGAGCGAAAAGTTCTTGTCGTAGCTCGTCATGAACAGGTCGTATCCTCCCGTCAGCTTGCCGACGTGCGGATCGATGATCTCCCTTGCGGCCTCCGAACAGCAGCCTGCCCTCATGAAAATGATCATGTCCACGGCGAATTTCCCGACGCCGATGCAGGTGAGCGCCGCGAGGATCGTAAATATATTCTTATTTGTCTTAAAATACCACTGCGCCCCGAAATAAACGAGAAGCACAAGTGCCAGAAGGCCTGCAGTGATAAATGCCAGCCGGATCCGGCCCCGCTTTATGTACCCGTAAGTTCCCTTTTTTCCGAACATAAGCACCCCGTATGCAACTAAAACGGGACATCTCTCCGCAGAACGGAAAGATGTCCCTCATGAATACTCCCTCGTTTTAATCCTGAACCATATCCGTGTTCACGAACCCGGAGTCTTCGTCTGTTTCGTCTTCGTCCTGCTGCTCAGCGAAGTCTTCAGGGATCTCTTCAGTCTCGTTCTCGCCGGGGAACAGTTCTGCGCGGTTCTGGCGCACGGTATCGATATAATCCGTCATCTCGGAATGGAAACCGGAGAACAGAGATGTCAGGTTATTGCGCGCGCTTACAGTGTTCTGCTCGAGACGCGCGAGCATATCGTCCATGTACTGCGTGGCGGAAGCCCTGTACTGGTTCGCCTCGCTGATGGCTTTGTCGAGGATATCCTGTCCCTGCTGCGTAGCCAGTCTCACGATCTCATTGGCCTGCACATATGCCTGCTGCATGATCTCGTGCTCATTCACGAGCTCGTTCGTGTGGACGGTCGCCT
>CAMOXN010000021.1 GCA_946629175.1 uncultured Lachnospiraceae bacterium
ATCCGGTCAGGCTGATCGGATCGCTGATCAGCTTACTGGAGGGCCGCCTTAACCAAGCCTCCGGGGCTGGTCATTTCACCCCTGGGGTGAAATGCACCCACCGCGAGGCATTTCGGAACGGCGTCCTGCTGTGCATAGCGGTCCTCGCGAGCACAGTTGCCGTGACGGGGATCGTCATGTTCACTGCCTACAGGATCCACCCGTTTGCCGGCGTGGCGGCGGAAGCGGTGCTGACCTGCTATATTCTTGCGGCGAAGTCGCTGCAGACAGAGAGCATGAAGGTCTATGACGCGCTCAGAGAGGGCGGCACGGAGAAGGCGCGGGAGGCGGTCTCCATGATCGTCGGAAGGGACACACAGTGCCTGGACGAGCAGGGGATCATCCGGGCGGCCGTAGAGACGGTCGCGGAGAATACTTCGGACGGGGTCATCGCGCCGCTGATCTATACGTTTCTGGGAGGTCCCGTTGCAGGGTTCGCCTACAAGGCCATCAACACCATGGATTCCATGGTGGGGTACCACAACGAGAGGTATGAATACTTCGGAAGGGCTGCGGCAAGGCTCGATGACGCCGTGAATTTCCTCCCGGCGAGGATCAGTGCGCTGCTGATGATTTCGGCCGCGTTCCTGCTGGAGAGATCATCCGGCGCGCGCGGAGCCAGGCGCGAAGATCAAAATAGAGCCGGCGCTTCGGGCGCTCGTCGCCGGGAGTACAGCGCTTCCGACGCCCTGCGTATTTTTCTCAGGGACAGATACAACCACAAGAGCCCGAACTCCGCCCAGACGGAATCCGCATGCGCGGGAGCGCTGCAGGTCCGGCTGGCGGGAGATGCGTACTATTTTGGCAAACTTGTCCGGAAACCGTACATCGGCGACGACATGAGGCCGGTCGAAGCGGAAGACATCAAAAGAGCGTGCAGGCTCATGATGACGACGGCGTATCTGTGCGCGGCGCTGCTCTGCGCGGCAGGATGTTTCATGCTGTGACGGGCGCGACCGGCAGGCCCGGGCTGTGATCGCGCGGCCGACCGGCAGGCCCGGGCTGTGATCAACAACAGGAGATGACTCGAAATGCTCCATGGCGGTGAAATTTACGGAAAGACAATTGAACACGATTTTTCGGTGAACCTCAATCCGCTCCCGTGCCCGGAGAGCGTCATGAGAGCCCTTGAGGAAGCGGCGCGCAGGGTGTCCGAGTATCCCGACATACACCAGAGGGCCTTCCGGGAGGCGGTCGCCGCTTCGGAACCGGAGAACATCACAGCCGCGAACGTGGTCGGCGGGAACGGCGCTTCCGAGCTTCTCGCGGCGGTCGTAAGGTGCGTCGATCCGCGCACGGTCCTTCTTCCTGTCCCGAGCTTCTCGGGATACCGGCACGCGCTCGGCATGCTGGACCGGTGCAGCATCCGGACGCACAGGCTCACGGAAGAGAATGAATTTGTGCTTGACGGCACAATTCTGGCACAGATCGATGAGGGGACAGACCTCCTGATCCTGGCGAATCCCAACAACCCGACGGGACGCTGCATCGACGACGGCCTCCTCGCCAAAATAGTGACCAGGTGCAGGGACACAGAGACCGCGCTCCTGATCGACGAGTGCTTCCTCCCCCTCTCATCGAGGGGGACTTCACTGGCCGGAAGGGCCCTAGAGATCCCGCGGCTCTTCGTGGTCAAGGCGTATACGAAGCTGTTCTCCATTCCCGGCGTAAGGGTCGGGTACGCGCTGGCCGGTGAAGCGGAGATCGAAGGGATCCGGAGATTCCTGCCGGAGTGGAACCTGTCGGCCTTTGCGGAGAAAACGGGGATCGCCTGCGCGCAGGCGCTGGCGGGAGGCGCATTCGCTGCGGACTCCGTGAAAGTGATCGAAGAAGGGCGGGAAGAGCTGACAAAGCGGCTGACCGCAAGAGGGATCAGGGTCTTCCCTTCCGACACGAACTATCTTCTTGTAAAGAGCCGGGAAAACCTGTTGGATTACTATCTGAAAAAACATATACTGATAAGAGATTGCGCTGACTTTGAAGGCCTGTCGCAGGGATACTATCGGATCGCGGTAAAAAGCGCCGATGAGAACAGGCTCATTTAGACCCGGGCCCTCCTGATGAGAGCTCATTCAGATCAGGTTCACTCAAACATGAAAAATATCAAACTGTCGTCTGTCTATCTGATCCCCCTGAGCTTTCTCGGGGCGATCCTGATCGGAGCGATCCTTCTGGCATTGCCCGTTTCATCCGCCGGCGGGACGTGGACGCCGCCCATAGATGCGCTGTTCACCGCGGTGACATCCGTCTGCGTGACCGGTCTCGTGGTCGTAGATACATACAGTCACTGGAGCCTGTTCGGACAGGCGGTGATCCTCCTGCTGATCCAGATCGGCGGTCTCGGCGTCATCACTGTTGTATCGACGCTGATGCTCATCGCGCACAAGCGCTTTTCACTGAGCGACCGCCTGATGCTCCGCGACGCGATGAACCTGGACACCATCAGCGGCCTTTTAGGCTTTTTGTCCAGAGTCATCCGGGGCACACTGATCGTGGAACTGGCCGGCGCTGTCTTCTATGCGATGGCATTTGTCCCGCGCTTCGGGTTCCGCCGCGGGATCTGGGTGTCCGTTTTCAACGCGGTCTCCGCGTTCTGCAACGCGGGCATGGACATCCTGGGACCTGACAGCCTGATCCCTTACCGGAACGATCCCCTTGTCCTTATCGTGACCATGATGCTCATCGTGATGGGAGGCCTCGGCTATGTCGTCTGGTTCGACCTCGCCGGCAAAATATTCACGAGGGAGGAGGAGGCAGCTTACTCCAAAGAGATCTTTAAACGCTTCACGGAGCACAGCAAACTGGTGCTGACGCTCACGCTCGTACTGATCGCGGCGGGCACGGCCGTCGTTTTCGCGGCGGAATTCCGCAATCCCGAAACGATCGGAGCATTCCCGCTCCCTATGGCCGTCCTCAACAGTCTCTTTGAGTCGGTGACCTTCCGAACGGCGGGCTTTGCCTCGATCCCGCAGAAAAGCCTGACGGAAGTCTCCTGCATCGCCGCGTATTTCCTCATGTTCATCGGAGGCTCTCCGATCGGTACCGCGGGCGGAATAAAGACGACGACTTTCTATTTTTACATCCTTAACATAACGACATACATACGCGGGCAGAACAGTGCCCAGGCCTACAAGCGCTCGATAAGCGCCGAACAGATGATGAAGGCCACGGCGATCGTCGAGGTGAGTATGGGAACAGTCCTCGCGCTCACGTTCCTTCTGACTGCCACCAATCCGGTGGGCCTTACGGACAGCCTGTTCGAGGTCATGAGCGCCTGCGCCACCGTCGGGCTGACGCGCGGCATAACGCCTATCCTCAACACGGCGGGAAAGATCATCATCATCATCGGCATGTACCTCGGGCGGATCGGGCCGATCTCCATGGCGCTGTTCCTGTCGGGCGGCAGGAAAGAGGAGTCGCCCGTGCATTTTCCGGAGGGAAATTTCTTTATCGGGTAACTCTATCAGATAAGTGAAGGAGGAAACAGCAGTGAAAAAATCGATCGCAGTTCTCGGTCTGGGAAAGTTCGGGAGGAGCCTTGCAAGGTCATTGAGCAGTCTGGGCGCGGATGTGCTGGCAGTGGATCAGAATGAGACGATCGTAAAGGAGATCGCGGACTTCTGCAGCGAAGCTGTCTGCGCCGACCTTACGAACGAGGAGAGCCTGAACGCGCTGGGACTCAAGGATATGGATATAGTCGTGGTGGCAGTGGGAAGAAATCTGGAGGCCAGTATTTTTGCTGTTTCCGCAGCCAAGGAGCAGGGCGTCCCGCTCGTCATGGCCAAGAGCATCTCGGTGCGCATGTCGACGATCCTGCGCAGAATAGGAGCGGATAAAGTGTTCCTTCCGGAGGAATACGCGGGCAACCGGACAGCTGTGACGCTTATGTCGGAATCGGTGCTGGACTATTTCCAGGTCGACGACAGCCTGTGCATGATCGAAATGAAGCCTTACAGCGAATGGGTGGGAAGGACCCTGGCCGAGCTGGATGTCTACAGGAATTATCACGCGAACGTGCTCGCGGAAAAAGACGCAAATGGCAAGTGGTCGATGGCCGATCCGGAGCGCACGCTTCAGGAAGGCAGCGAACTTCTGGTACTGCTGGAGCAGAAAGACCTGGGAAAGTTCAGGTAACGGCAGGATACCGGCAGAAATGTAGAGGACCGGCATATAATAAAGGACTGGGCAGCAAATGAGCAGGACAAATCTTATCTTAATAGGAATGCCGGCATCCGGAAAGAGCACGGTCGGCGTTATTCTGGCCAAGGTGATCGGCTATGATTTCATCGATACGGATCTTCTGATCCAGAAGGCGGAGAAGAAGCGCCTCAAGAAGATCATCGAGGAGCGCGGTGTGGACGGCTTTCTGGAAGTGGAGAACCGGGTGAATGCTTCCGTGGAGGCGGACCACTGCGTGATCGCGACCGGCGGCAGCGCGGTCTACGGCGAGGAGGCCATGCGCCACTTCAAGAAGATCGGGCACATCATGTACCTGAAGATCAGCTATGAGATACTTTGCAAGAGGCTGAAGAACATCAGGGAGAGAGGAGTCGCGCTCAAGGAAGGACAGACCCTGCGCGACCTCTATGACGAGAGAGTCGTCCTGTATGAGAAGTACGCGGATACTATCGTCGAAGAGGGAGATGGAGATGTGGAGGATGTCATCGTCCGCATCCTGAAGATCATCGACGCGGGGTGAAGAGCAGCGGCCTGATGCACAGAAGGGCGATGCGTCCGCAAAAACAGTACATATCAACAAGCACAGGAGGGGAACATGTTCAAGAATCTGACCAAAAAAGAGTTGGCCTGGGTCTTATACGATGTCGGCAACTCGGCCTACACAATGCTGGCGTGTTCGCTGATCCCGATCTTCTTTAAGGCGCTCGCGATCGGCGACGCTCCCGGACAGATCACGGGCGACCAGGCGACGGCGTATTATTCCATATCGATCTCGGTGGTGACCGTCATCGTGGCCTTACTGGGACCGGTCTGCGGCGCTCTGGCTGACCACAAGGACCGCAAGAAGATCTTCTTCCAGACGGTCGTTGCGCTTGGTGTGGCCGGCTGTATTTTGAACGGATTCACGACGTCATGGACGATCTTCATCGCGCTGTTCGTCATGACCAGGATCTTCTATTTTCTATCGCTCACTTTCTACGATTCGATGCTCAACGACATCACGACGGAAGAGCGCATGGACGAGGTCTCCTCTTATGGCTATGCAGGCGGCTATATCGGCTCCTGCATCCCCTTCCTGATAGCGATGGTCGCGTATATTCTCGGCGGCGGCCTCCGCGAGGAACTGATGCTGTTCTCACCGGGAACGGCCAGGATCATCGGCTTTATGGTCACCGGGCTCTGGTGGCTCGCTGTCACCATTCCGCTCCTTAAGAATTACAAGCAGATCAATTACGTGGAAGTTGAAAAAGGAGAGATCGCCGGCATTTTCCGCAAGATCGGCGGGACGCTGAAGAAGATCGCGACCACTGACAGAAAGGTGCTTTTCTTCCTGATCGCCTTCTTCATGTACATCGACGGCGTCGGCACCATCATCGACAACTGCATCAACATCGGCACGGACCTCGGGCTCCCCACTGTCGGGCAGGTCGTCTTCCTCCTTGCGACGCAGGTCGTGGCATTCGGCGGCGCGCTGGTATTCGCGAGGCTCTCCAGAAAATTTGATACGGTCACCCTGATCCTTGTCTGCATTGTGGGCTACTTCTGCGTGTGCTTGTACGCGCTGACGCTGGACACGCTGCTCGACTTCGGCGTGCTGGCTTTTGGCGTCGGCTGCTTCCAGGGGTCGATCCAGTCCCTGTCGAGGAGCTATTTCTCCAAGATCATCCCGGCGGAGAATTCGGGCGAATACTTCGGCATCTATGACATTTTCGCGAAAGGGGCCTCTTTCCTTGGCTCCGCCGTGATCGCCTGGGTCAAGCTCGCAGGCGGGACCATCAACATCGCGGTCGCGTCGCTGGCAGTCTTCTTTGCCTTCGGATTCATCTTCCTGAAGATGTCCGACAAACAGCCGCTTTCCAAGGCGGCAAAATAGTGAAAAGATGCCCGCCACAGACGGAATGAGTCACAATGAACAGAACAGAGGAAGCAGACAATGGAGAAGAAATAAATGATACCTGTTATAGATATGCACTGCGACACGATCTCCGCGATCCTGGAAAGGCGCCGGAGAGAGCAGGACACAAGCCAAGGCGGCAGCGCTAAACCCGCCGGAGAAGGCGGCGCTAAGCTCACTTGCCTTCGCGCGAACGACCTGCATCTGGATCTTCTGCGCATGAAGGAGGCCGGCTATATGTGCCAGTCTTTTGCCCTGTTCGCATATCTGCCCGGATTACAGGCCACGGGGGAAACTCCCTTTGAATACGCTAAGGCGCTTTCCGACCTGCTCGACAGCGAAGCCGCGATCAACGCGGACCTGATCCGCCCGGCGCTTACGGCAGAGGATATCCGCAGGAACTTCCGGGAAGGATATATGTCATCTCTCAAGACGATCGAGGAAGGCGGCGTCTACATGGGGGATCCGGAGAATATCCGCTGTTTCTACGATCTCGGCGTGCGGAAATCCACTCTGACGTGGAATTTTGAGAATGAGCTGGCCTATCCGAACCGTATCGTCATCGATCCGGAAACAGGAATGGAAAAGATGATCCCGGAGACATCCCTCGGACTCAAGAAATCCGGTCGTGAAGCAGTCAAACTCATGGAAGAGACGGGAATGCTCATCGACGTCAGCCATCTGGGAGACGCCGGTATTCTGGAGATCCTGGACATAGTGGATCCGCACACGCCGGTGATCGCGAGCCATTCCAACGCGCGCGCCGTCACTGATTTTCCCCGCAATCTCACCGATGAGATGCTGCGCGGTATCGCGGAGCACGGCGGCGTGACCGGCATCAATTTCTGCGCCGCATTTCTCACAGACGACGGGAAAGGAATCAGCCGCATAGGTGATATGATCGCGCACATCCGGCATATTCAAAATACAGCCGGCATCGACGCTGTCGGACTGGGCTCGGATCTTGACGGGATTCAGGACACGCTGGAGGTGAATGGCGCCGGTGAAATGCAGAAGCTCGCTGACGCGCTGTCCTTAGCCGGATTCACGACCGGAGAGATCGAAAAGATCTTCTGGCGAAATGTCATGCGTGTTTATGATGAGGTGCTGCGGTGAGAAGGCTCCCAAGAGAAAAAAGCTTGCGGCAAATTACAAGACCGGCCTCAGGATACGGAAGCATTACCTTGAAACTGAAACGAATAGATTGAGAAAAGAGCCTGGGTACGCTATAATAAATGGCGTTCTGACAGGCTCTTTTCTGATCAGCGGATAAGATCTCCGAAAAAGGATGGCGTCTGAAGCGGAACGGTAAAGAACATGTAAAGCGATCAATGTTAAATTTTAGTTTTTCAGGGAGACAGGTTCAAAAATGAAATTAGGTATCGTCGGACTTCCCAATGTGGGAAAAAGCACACTTTTCAACTCACTTACCAAGGCGGGCGCGGAAGCGGCCAACTACCCCTTCTGCACGATCGACCCCAACGTAGGCATCGTCGCGGTCCCGGACGACCGCATCAAGCGCCTGGGCGAACTGTACCATACTAAAAAAGTGACGCCCGCAGTCATTGAATTTGTCGACATTGCAGGCCTTGTGAAGGGCGCCTCCAAGGGGGAGGGACTGGGCAACCAGTTCCTGGCCAACATCCGCGAAGTGGACGCGATCGTTCATGTCGTCAGGTGCTTTGAGGACGAGAATGTTGTCCATGTGGATGGATCCGTGGATCCGGTCCGCGATATCGAGACCATTAACCTTGAGCTTATCTTTGCCGACCTCGAGGTCCTCGAGCGCCGCATCTCCAAGGTGGCCCGTACAGCAAAGATGGACAAGGAAGCAGGCCGTGAGATGGCGCTTCTTAAACGCGTCAAGGATCATTTGGAGGAAGGAAAGCCCGCTTCTTCGCTTGAACTGCAGGGCGAAGAGGAAGAGAAGTGGTTCGCGGGATACAATCTTTTGACAGCGAAGCCCGTGATCTATGCCGCGAATGTCTCGGAGGACGATCTTGCGGACGACGGCGCTTCAAACAAGTATGTAGCTGCGGTGCGGGAGTACGCGGCGCAGACCGGTTCGGAAGTCTTCGTGATCTGCGCCAAGATCGAGTCGGAGATCTCGGAGCTGGACGATGAGGAGAAGGCCATGTTCCTGGAGGACCTCGGCATCTCGGAGTCGGGCCTCGACAAGCTGATCAGCGCCAGCTACCGGACGCTGGGCCTCATGAGTTTCCTGACAGCCGGAGAGGACGAGTGCAGGGCCTGGACGATCAGGATCGGCACGAAGGCGCCGCAGGCGGCCGGCAAGATCCACAGCGATTTCGAGCGGGGATTCATCAAGGCTGAGGTCGTCAATTACGAAGTGCTTCTGCGCGAGGGATCCCTCGCGGCGGCGAGAGAGAAGGGCCTTGTCGGAATGGAAGGCAAGGAATATGTGGTCAAGGACGGGGATGTGATATTGTTCCGGTTCAATGTGTAAATGAATTCTTTGATATTCCGGTTCACGGAATTGATCAGGGGTGTCGGATCCGAAGGTGCTCAGCTGCCTGCTTTGCAGGCGGGGTACCTGGGATCCGGCATCTTTTTTGATTCTCAGAGGATCTATTTTGACGACGGAAAATTGTCGGAAAATCGCCGCAAATGTCGGAAATCCGCGCCGACAGGACCGAATAAGCCGAAAACAGCGTAAATAAAGCAGATTTTGCACACATCAGACAGCGAGGCACAATAACTTGTGCCTTGTCAAGCGTGAATTTCAGATCAGGGGCACAAAAATCACCGCCTGAAACCGCCGAAATTTTATCAAAATTTAAGAATAGAAAAATCCGCTGACCCCTGAATGTTGTGCTATCATAGTACAAAGAATACAAGGATCGGAAATCAGAGTATTTCGGATAATAAAAGATAAGTAAAGACAAGAACGATCATAGAACACAAGAAATACAAGAAATACAAGAAAGATAAGGAGCCGGCAAACAGAAATGGCAGAGATGATGGGAGAGATGGATATAGCGTTTCCGAACCTCGGAATATACCTGACGAATGTCCCCAAGACCATCATGATCGGGAGTTTCGGGATCGCGATCTACGGCGTCGTCATCGCGATCGGCATGCTCCTTGGCCTCACGCTTTCCTCTAAGGTCGCGGCAAGGACGGGGCAGGACCCCGACGTGATCTGGGACCTCGGCCCGGCGCTCCTGTTCTTCTCCGTTCTGGGCGCGAGGATCTATTACGTGATCTTCATGTGGGATATGTACAAGGACGATCCTCTCCAGATCTTCAATCTCCGCGGAGGCGGGCTTGCGATCTACGGAGGCATTATTGCGGGATTCATCACGATCTACGTGTACTGCAGGGTCAAAAAACAGAAGTTCCCGCTGGTCCTGGACACCGTAATGTTCGGACTTCTGGTCGGCCAGATCCTCGGAAGATGGGGGAATTTCTTCAACCGGGAGGTGTTCGGGGAGTATACCAATAACCTGCTGGCGATGCGGATCCCGGTGAGCATGGTGAGAGAACGCGACATTTCCGCGTCGATCGCCGCGCACATGACGGAGGGAACGAACTATATCCAGGTCCATCCCACGTTCCTGTACGAGGGGCTGTGGAACCTGATGCTGCTGATCTTCCTGCTTCTGTATCTGAAGCACAAGAAGTTCGACGGGGAGATCGCGCTTCTGTATTTTGCCGGATACGGGATCGGAAGGGCGATCATAGAATCGATCCGCACGGACCAGCTCTTCATCACGGGGACGACGATCCCGGTATCGATGGCGCTGGGGATCGCAATGGCAGTGGTCTCGATCGTAGCCGACATCGTGATCCGTGCGAAGATGCGGGAAAAAGTCACGAACGAGAACGCCTGAAGCGGCGTTTTAGATAAGTCAGGATAGTGAATAGAGCAGGAGCGTGAACGCGCCCCTCTGTTTTGTGAGCACGAAATTTTCGCAATAACTTGAAAACGGCATGCCGAATTGTTATTATTGTGAAGTAAAGTGGTACAAAGTGGAGGGAAGTGCAACATGTTCATGGGAGAATATGGTCATTCGCTCGATCCCAAAGGGAGACTGATCATTCCATCCAAGTTCAGAGAGGCGATAGGAGAGAGGTGCGTGATCACGCGGAGCCTCGATCCCTGCCTGTGCATTTATACCATGGAGGACTGGGAGAAATTCGTCTCCCGCCTCAATGACATTCCCTACAATGTTAAGAAACAGAGACAGCTGGTGCGTTTTTTCTTGTCGGGCGCCAATGAGGTGGAGCCGGACAAACAGGGCCGTGTGCTGATCCCCGGCAACCTGCGGGAGGCCGCGGGGATCGACAGGGACGTGATCCTTGTCGGCGTGGGATCCAGGATCGAGATCTGGAGCCGCGAGGCATGGGAAGAGAACATGTCCAGCGACGAGATCAATGAGATCGCGGAAGAGATGCTCGGCAACGGATTTGAGATCTGAGACAGCGGGAGAACCGCTGCGGCAGCGGATTTGAGATTTAGACATGGAATTTAAACACACTTCGGTGCTTCTTGATGAAGTCCTGGAAAACCTGGCGATCAGGCCCGGCGGAATATATGTGGACGGGACGCTGGGAGGCGGCGGCCACTCCTATCATATTCTGGAGAGGCTGACGGAAGGCGGACGGCTGATCGGGATCGATCAGGACACGGACGCGATCGCGGCCGCGTCTGAGAGGCTTTCTCGGTTCGGAGATCAGGTGACGTTCGTTCATGACAACTACGAACATATCGCGGAAGTGCTGGATGAGCTCTCGGTGAGGGCAGTGGACGGCATCCTCCTGGACCTGGGGGTCTCCTCCTACCAGCTGGACAACCCGGAGAGGGGATTCAGCTACAGGACGGACGCGCCGCTGGATATGAGGATGGACCGGAGCGGTTCGCTGACCGCGAAGGACATCGTCAACACGTATTCACAGGAGGAACTGACAAGGATCCTCAGGGAGTACGGCGAGGAGCGATGCGCGGCCAGGATCGCCGCCAACATCGTCCGGGAACGTGAAAAGAGCCCGCTCACTACGACCGGCGACCTCAGCCGGATCATCAGGGCTTCGATCCCGGGGAAGATGCGGGAGAAAGGGGGAAACCCCGACAAGAGGACTTTTCAGGCGATACGGATCGCCTGCAACAGGGAACTGGACGTCCTCAGGGATTCCCTGGACAGCATGATCGATCTTCTGACTCCCGGCGGAAGGCTGTGCGTCATCACCTTCCACTCGCTCGAGGACAGGATCGTCAAGAACGCGTTCCGGAGAAATGAGGACCCGTGCACGTGCCCGCCGGAATTTCCGGTCTGCGTATGCGGGAAGAAGCCGAAGGGGAGAGTGGTCACCAGAAAGGCGATCGTTCCCACCGCGGAGGAACTCAAGAACAACAGGCGCTCGGCCAGCGCCAAACTCAGGGTATTTGAAAAATACTGACGGCAGACACGCGCCGCAGGAGCGGATGCGCCATGCATAAGCAACGGACGGTGAACCCAAGGCGCGGCAGACGCGGCGCCGCGGATAAGGCTGCCAGGGCAGCCGGCTGAGTCTTGTGAGAGGAGACTAAGAAATGATCAAGGCGACACAGAGAAATACAGACAGCAGAAAGAGCCGTGGAAATGTGATCTACAGCGAGTCTTTCGGGAAGAACGGCAGGACTTCCTTTATAAGCGGTTCCGCCGCGCCCGAGGATTTCTGGGCGGAGCGGTCCCAGGAAGAAGCTCACAGAAGAAATACCGACATACGCATCGCGGCGAGACGGAGCAGGGAGCAGGTCATGCACATGAACCGCAGGTACGCGTTCTTTATGGCGTTCCTCGTGGCGGCCATGACGCTGAGCCTGATCGGATATATCAAGCTTATGTCCGATATCTCCTCGACAAATAAACGGATCGCAACTCTGGAGTCGCAGCTCACGGAGCTGAAGTCTTCGAATAATGAGGTCTACAACGAGCTTACCGGCAACGTGGATCTTGAAGAGATCCGCCGTATAGCGATTGATGAATTCGGAATGAAGTATGCCGATCAGGACCAGATTGTGGTATACTCTGATTCCAAAGGCGATTCCGTTCGTCAGATCATTGATAGCGACCGTTGGTAGAAATATAGGAATGTGAAGTGGGCAGACAGAGAGTAGTAAAAGGGAAACAGACTCGGGGAGGCCTGAAAAGATTCACAATCAGCATGCAGAGAAAGCTGGCGGTATTATTTGTTATGGTACTGCTGGCTTTCATTGTTTTGGGAGTCAGGCTTTTCCTCATAAACAGGGATAACGGGCAGGCCTACAGGATGCAGGTCCTGTCCCAGCAGGCATACGAGAACCAGACGATCCCCTACAAGAGGGGGCGGATCGTAGACTGCAAGGGTACAGTGCTGGCGGACAGCCAGCTTGTTTATAATGTCATCGTGGACTCGAAGGCGATCCTGGAGAAGGACTATTATCTCGAGCCCACTTTGGACGCGCTGGAGTCTCTCGGGATCAACAGGGAGAGGATCAGGGAATATATAACCAACCACGAATCCTCCCAGTACTATATCGCGCGCAAGAACCTTTCCTATCAGGACAGAAAAGCATATCTGGACAAAGTGGCGGAAGGGATCGCCAGGGAGAAGCAGGAAAGGACGCCTGCCGCGAAGCGCAAATACGACAATATCAAAGGCATCTGGTTCGAGAGCGGTTACGCGAGATTCTATCCCCACGGCGACCTTGCCTGCACGGTGCTCGGTTTCTCGGGATCCGGCAATGTCGGGACAGGGGGACTCGAAGAGTACTATAACGACACGCTCAACGGGATCGCCGGAAGGAGATACGGCTACCTCGACGAAGGCCTGAACATGGAGCAGACGACGATCGAGCCGACCGACGGCAACAACCTCGTGCTCACGCTCGACGCCAATATCCAGAGCATCGTCCAGAAATACCTCAGCTGGCACAATGAAGAGTACAAAAATATGGAGCACCCCGGGCTCGGCAGCAACAATGTGGGCTGTATCGTCATGGACGTCAACAACGGCGACATTCTCGCGATGGCCGGGACGCCGTTCTACGACCCGAACCAGCCCTATGACCTGGCTGCCCTGTGGGGAATGCCCAAGCTCGATGAGGCCGATGAAGTCACGGACGGCTATCTGTCCTACACGGATCTTCTGGTCATGTCCGACGAGGATAAGCCCCGCTATCTCAACGCGCTGTGGAGGAACTTCTGTATCAGCGACTACTATGAACCCGGATCCACCGCGAAGCCGTTCACGGTGGCAGCGGGCCTGGAGACTGCTACGGTCGACCCGGATGATAAATTCTACTGCGGCGGCCGTCTTATGATCGACGGCTTCGAGATCAAGTGCCACAATACCGATGGTGACGGGTGGCTGTCAGTCGGCGAAGCGGTGGAGTGGTCCTGCAACGTGTGCCTTATGGAAATGGCCAAGCTGATCGGCAAGGAGAACTTCACACAATTTCAGAATATCTTTAATTTCGGCCTCAAGACAGGGATCGACCTGGCGGACGAGGCCCGCACGGACCAGTTCGTCTCGGACTCCAGCATGACGGATTCCATGCTGGCGACGAATTCGTTCGGACAGAATTTTGACTGCACCATGATCCAGCTGATCACGGGATTCTGCTCCCTGATCAACGGCGGCAATTACTACGAGCCGCATATCGTTAAGAAGATCACGAGCCCGACGGGAGCCACGCTCAAGACGTTCGAGCCCAGAGTCCTCAAGAAGACCGTCTCGGAGGCGACGAGCGAGAAGATCCGCGAGTACACGATCCAGGTCGTGGAAGGCCATTTCGGAACGGGATTTACGGCGAGGCCCGCCGGATACAGGATCGGCGGCAAGACAGGGACGGCGGAGACGCTTCCCCGTTTCAACGGCGAGTACATCGTATCCTTTATTGGATATGCGCCCGCGGAAGATCCGCAGATCGCCGTCTATGTCGTCGTCGACAGACCGAATACGGACGAGCAGGACGACCCCCTTTTCGCTACGGAGCTTGTGAGGAGTATTTTCGCGGAAGTCCTCCCTTACAAGGGGATCTATATGTCAGAGCCTGTCACAGATGAAGAGCGGGAAGAACTAGAAGAGCTCGGCTTATCCGTGACTTATACGGGCGACGAGCCCTCAGATAAGTGGGAGTTTGATGAATATGACTGGTAATAATATGCAGGGAACACAATACTTGACGATCGTACTGCCCATGCTGATCGCGTTTGCGGTCAGCGCGGTGTCCGGCCGCTTTCTGATCCCCTTCCTGCGCAGGGTGAAGGCGGGGCAGACGGAGAGAACGGACGGCCCGCAGAGCCATCTGAAAAAGACGGGAACGCCCAACATGGGCGGGATCATGATCCTTCTCGGGCTCGCAGCTGCGAGCCTGTGCATGGCGCCCCGCTGTCCCGAGGTGATCCCGGTCCTTATCCTGACGGTCGGATTCGGGATCGTGGGCTTTATGGACGACTACCTCAAAGTGGTCAAGAAGAAATCGGACGGACTGAGCGTCAAACAGAAGCTGGCGCTCCAGATCGTGATCGCGCTCATTTTCGCCTTCTACATCACGAAGATCAACGCGATCCCGCTCTCGATGAAGATCCCTTTTCTGGCGGGACATGATCTTGACCTGGGGATCCTGAACATACCGGCTTTCCTGTTCATCGCCGTCGCCACAGTGAACGGCACCAATTTCACCGACGGTGTGGATGGTCTCGCGAGCTGTGTCACAACAGCCGTCGCGCTGTTCTTCACGATCGCGGCGGCAGCTTTCGGTTCCGGCGCCGCAGCCAGCGGAGGCGCGATGATCGGCGCGCTGCTTGGCTTCCTTCTGTACAACGCGAACCCTGCTCAGGTCTTCATGGGGGATACCGGATCGCTCGCTTTGGGCGGCTTCGTCACGGCGATGGCTTATCTGACGAGGCTTCCGCTCTTTATTCCGATCGTCGGGTTCATCTACTTTATTGAAGTGGTCTCCGTTATACTTCAGGTGGCGTATTTTAAAAAGACACACGGCAAGAGGATCTTCCGCATGGCGCCCATCCACCACCACTTTGAACTGGGCGGATGGTCGGAAGTGAAGGTCGTCGCCGTGTTCACGATCGTTACGGCGGTCCTCAGCGCAGTCGCGCTGCTGGGGATCTGGAACTGAGACGGCTCAGCGAAGAAAAAGGAATAACAGGAAGAAAAGGAATTACAACAGATTATGGTGAGCAGTATTGCGGGCTTTTTAAGAAGAAGATTCGGCGGGAGAAGAGGGCTGATCGATTACAGCCTTCTTTTCATTGTCCTTTTTTTGCTGTCTTTTGGCCTCGTCATGCTGTATTCGACGAGCTCCTATGAGGCGGCCGCGGAATACGGCGACTCGGCCTATTACCTGAAGAGGCAGATGATCTTCACGCTGTTCGGCCTTGTCCTTATGACAGGCGTCTCCCTGATCCCTTACACTTTCTGGAAGAGAGTGTCTGTCCTCGCGTACCTGATCTCGGTCGGGCTCATCCTGCTCGTCATTCCGTTCGGAATGGAAGTCAACGGCGCCAAGAGGTGGATCCGCATCCCGGGCCTGCCCATGCAGCTGCAGCCGGCAGAGGTCGCGAAGATCGGCGTCATCGTCTTCAGCGCGATGATCATTGAGAAGCTGGGGAGAAGGGCGCTCGCGACCAGGCGCGGATTTGTGATCCCGATGATCCCTGCCGCGATCGTGGCGGTCATGATCTGGAAGATCACGGATAACCTGAGTTCCGCGATCATCGTCGTTGCGATCGTATTCGGCATGCTCTTTGTCGCCTGCCCGGATTACAGGAAATTTATCGTGATCGGGATCTTTGTCTCTCTTGTAGCAGGGGGACTTGTATGGTATATTGTTAATTCCACGAACGCCGACACAATGGGATTCAGAGGTGAGCGCGTCCTTGCGTGGCTCCACCCGCAGGAATATGCCGCCGGAAAGGGATACCAGACGATCCAGGCGCTTTACGCGATCGGTTCCGGCGGGATCTTCGGCAAGGGGCTGGGCCAGAGCATGCAGAAGCTGGGATTCATCCCGGAGGCCCAGAACGACATGATCTTTTCGATCATCTGCGAGGAACTCGGCCTTTTCGGGGCGATCAGCATTATGCTGATGTTCATCCTGCTCCTGTGGCGGTTCATCATGATCGCGAACAGCTCGGACGATTTCTACGGAGCGATGCTCGTTGTCGGCGTGATCTCGCACATTGCGGTGCAGGTCATCCTGAACATCGGCGTTGTGACCAATATGATCCCGAATACGGGCGTTACGCTTCCGTTCATCAGTTACGGGGGCTCTTCCGTCTTTTTCCTGCTTAGTGAGATCGGCATTGTGCTGAGCGTGGCGCGCGGCATGAGCAGGGAAGAACTGGCGCGCTACGTGTGACGGGAGCCGGAGATACCGGCGCCGAGTGTGATCATAACAGGGGAAGACCGGCGTTCCGGGTATGGCAGGAGCAGGCTTTGGAGGCATATGGGGCAAAAGACAGATACAGATCCGGAGAAAATGCCGGATGAGACCTATCAGGAGCCGGATAACGGGAAAATAGAGATACCGGAAGGATCAGAGGGGGGCGGAATGGCCGCCCTGTTCGATGAGGAAGACGATCTCGACGAAGACATCGAAGTCGGCGAGTACGAGGAGTACGACAGCGGCGATGATGACTTCGAGGAAGAAGATTTCAAGGACTTTGATGACGGGGTCGAAGAGATGTTCGATGAGGACGGCTTCGCGGTATCCTATAAGAACAGAGTCATCAAAGAGTCCGATGGGGACGACGATATCGAAGAGTCCGATGGGGACGACGACATCGAAGAGTCCGATGGGGACGATGACATCGAAGAGCCTGATGAGGACGACGACATTGAAGAGTCCGACGGGGACGACGACATCGAAGAGCCTGATGAGGGTGATGACATCGAAGAGTCCGATGGGGACGACGACATCAAAAAGTCCGACGGGGACGATGACATCGAGAAGTCCGGCGGAGGCGGCGGCGCTGAAGAAGATGAAGACCTCGATGAAGACGATGACCTCGATGAAGACGGCGATCTCGATGAAGACGGCGATCTCGATGAAGATGACTACATCGACGAGTACGATGATCCCGACGAGTACGACGAGGATGATGATTCCGAAGAGGAGGGCAGCCTCGGGCTGAACCTGTTCACGATTCTCGTTATGCTGATCGCGGCCGCCATTACGACGGTCTATTTCACCTGCAATGTGAAGACCGTGCGTGTCACCGGCAGTACCCTGTACACAAGCCGGGAGATCGCGGAGCAGGTGATCAGCGACGACACACAGCTGCGGCACAACAGCGTCTTTCTCGCTGCGCTCTATATGACGCCCTGGGCGCCGAAGATCCCGTTCGTGGAGAGCGTTCGGGTGAGCCTGGACAGCCCGGATTCGATCACGATCACGGTCAGGGATATGGACATCGCGGGCTATATTCCGTATGCCGGCAAGAATCTCTATTTTTCCGCGGACGGGATCGTGCTGGAAAACTCGCCGCTCACGATCAGGAACGCCGCTTTCGTGACCGGGCTTTCGATCACGAAGGGCGAGATCGGCAGCAGGATGGAGGCGGAGAACGCCGCGGGACTGGACCTTGTCCTGAGCGCGCTGGAGATCCTCAGGAAATACGAACTGCACACCGAGAGCATATACCTCGGCAAGACCGGAGGCGTGACCATGTACCTGGACCAGATCAAGGTGCAGCTCGGCCGCACTGATTTCGAACTCAAGATATCGAAGATCGCGCAGATCTATCCCTACCTGGAGGGGAGGAGCGGCACGATCAATATGACGAATTACAGTTCTTCGGACGAAAATATCATCCTGAAATAATTTTGTAAAAAAAAATAAACATCCATTGATATTTTGACAGTTCAATTGTATTATTAGTTACGTGAATATTATATTTTTATCAATAAGGAGGGGCCAACCGTGCTGGAAATCAAAACAAACGATACGGAACCGGCTTGCAAGATCATAGTCGTTGGCGTTGGCGGTGCAGGCAACAACGCTGTTAACCGAATGGTAGATG
>CAMOXN010000022.1 GCA_946629175.1 uncultured Lachnospiraceae bacterium
TTGCGGTAAGGAAGGGGGCCATTTGACCCCAGAGGTCATTTGACCGCTCGCGGGGGGCAACCGGGCCATTTGACCCCAGAGGTCATTTGACCGCTCGCGGGGTCAACCGGGTCATTTGACCCCAGAGGTCAAATGGCCCGCGGAACGGAGGAAACGGATGGAATATTTTGACATATGTGATGAGAGAGGCGTCCCGACGGGAGAGACCGTCGAGCGCAGCGTCGCCCACAGGGACGGGATCCTGCACCGGACAGCGCATGTGTGGATCGTGCGGATGCACGATGGGAGGAGCCAGGTCCTGCTCCAGAAGCGCAGCGCGGAGAAGGACTCCTATCCCGGGATGTATGATACGTCGTCTGCGGGGCATATTCCGGCGGGCTGTGAGCCGCGGGAGTCGGCTCTCAGGGAACTGGAGGAGGAACTCGGGATCCGAGCGGGCGCGGATGAACTGAAGTTTATCGGCTATTTCAGGACGCAGTACGAAGAGGAGTTCCACGGAGAGCCGTTCCGGGACAATGAAATGATCAATGTGTTCATTTATCTGGAGCCTGTGGATATCCGGGACCTGAAGCTGCAGGAGAGTGAAGTGGAGGAAGTGCGGTATTTTGACATCGATGAGGTGTATGAGGAGGCCCTGCGCGGCAGCGACAGGTTCTGCGTGAATCCCAACGGGTTGAAGGTACTGATGGAATATCTGGACAGAGTACAAGCAGGCGACAGGGGCATTTGACCTCAGAGGTCATTTGACCCCAGAGGTCGCGTGACCCGGGCCATTTGACCCCAGAGGTCAAATGACCGACCCGGGAGCAATATAGGAGGTAAGTATGAACAGGAAACTCCCTTTTGCAAGTGATTATATGAGGGGCGCGCACCCGGACATCATCGCGAGGCTCGCCGAGACCAACATGGCGGCGACAGGCGGCTACGGCCTGGATCCCTATTCGGAGGCGGCGAAGGCGAAGATCCGCGCGGCCTGCGCGTGCGAGAACGCGGAGGTCGAGCTGCTGGTCGGCGGCACGCAGACAAACTCGACGGTGATCGATGCGCTGCTCCGCTCCTATCAGGGGGTGATCGCCGCGCAGACGGGGCACATCAGCACGCACGAGTCGGGCGCGATCGAGGCCTGCGGACACAAGGTCCTGACGCTGCCGCACACGTGCGGGAAGATCAGCGCAGCTTCCGTCCGCGGCTATCTCCGGGATTTTCACGCGGACGAGAACCGCGACCACATGGTGATGCCGGGGATGGTCTATATTTCGCATCCCACGGAGTACGGGACACTTTATTCCAAGGCGGAGCTGCGGGAGCTGCACGAGATCTGCGCCGAGTACCGGATCCCGCTGTATGTGGACGGAGCAAGGCTCGCCTATGCGCTGGCCTGCCCTTCGAACGACGTCACGCTCCCGGATCTGGCAAAATACTGCGACGCCTTCTACATCGGCGGCACCAAGTGCGGCGCGCTGTTCGGTGAGGCTGTTGTGATCCCGGACCCGGACCGGATCCCGCATTTCTTCACGATCATCAAGCAGCACGGGGCGCTCCTTGCCAAGGGCCGGATCCTGGGGATCCAGTTCGACGAGCTCTTTAAGGACGACCTGTATCTTCGGATTGGGGAGCCGGCTATCAGGGCGGCGGACAGGATCCGGGAGGCGCTTGCGGCGAAGGGGTATGAGCTTTGCTTTGGTTCGCCGACCAACCAGATCTTCTGCGTGATGGAGAACGGGAAACTCCGGGAGATCGGTGAAAAGGTCGAATACAGTTTCTGGGAAAAATACGACGGGGACCACACGGTGGTCCGCTTCGCGACGGACTGGGCGGTCACGGAGGAGGAGACGGAGGCGCTGATCGGGATACTGTAGGGGGCAGAGGGGGCAAAGGGGCCATTTGACCTCTGGGGTCGAATGACCCCGCTGACCCCAGACGCCCAGAGGTCAAATGACCCCGCTGCCCCCCAAAGAAAATTTCACCGTGGATACTTTCACCCCGTGCGTATATTAATACAGTTGAGCGATCAACCAATAGAACAATTACAAAATGAAAGTTTTTGCCGCTTAAGCCGGCGAAGATGAAAGGAGGTTTACGATGGAAAATCTTAATATGAACAAACTGAGCGATATCGAACTTGAGGCTGCTACCGGCGGCGTCGCAAAGAAAGACGAGATCAAAGTCAGGCCGATCACCCCGATCTGGGTAAAGGTCACCGCTTCCTCCCTGAACTGCAGATATACACCCAATGGCGAGATCGCCAAGATCTATGAGAAAGGCCACAGGCTCAAAGTCGACGGCATCACCGCAGACGGCGAGTGGTACAGGCTCCTGATCTACGATCCCAAGGGCGGCACCTGCTACGCATACATCGCAAAGAGGTACACGGTAGTTGACTGATCCTCTGAGGATCATGAAAGTCCGACCGGTCAAAATAGAGATCACTTGACAGCGTTCCTGCTTAACGGCGGGAACGCTGTTTGTCTTCCCGCAAAAAGCAGGAGTCTGCAACGGTTATCCGTACAATTGTCAACCGAATTCGAATATGGGTTGACAATAAGGTTGTAAACTCCTATTATCTATGTAGTTGACAATTCGGCGCGAAAGCGCGGACACAGCGGATCGTTCAACGGGGAGGGCACAATGGATTGTTTAAAACTCGCGGATGAGATCATAGGCGGAAGAAGACTGACGAGAGAAGATGACCTGAACGGATTCGTTACAGCTGATCTTGAGGATCTGCGGACGGGAGCGGACCGCATCCGGGCGTATTTCATAGGGGACAAGGTGGATCTTTGCACGATCATCAGCGGCAGGAGCGGGAAATGCAGTGAGAACTGCAAGTTCTGTGCCCAGTCGGCGAGATATCACACTGCCTGTGACATCTATGATCTTATGGATGAGGAAGAGATCCTATCCGCAGCAAGAGAGAACCAGATAGAGGGTGTCAGCCGTTTCTCTATCGTTGATTCCGGCAGAAGCCCCCTGCCCGGCGACTTTGAAAAAATCGTATCGGTATTTCGGAAAATGCACGATACCCTTAAGATCGATCTGTGCTGTTCTCTCGGCTTTCTGACTGCTGAACAGTTCAAAAGACTGCATGACGCGGGCGTAAAGAGCGTGCACTGCAATCTGGAGACCTCAAGAAGGTTCTTTCCGTCGATCTGCACGACGCACACTTATGAGGACAAAATAGAGAATATACGGCGCGCGCAGCAGGAAGGCATGCGCGTCTGCTCCGGAGGGATCATCGGGATGGGCGAAAGCTGGGAGGACCGCATCGATCTTGCACTGGAGCTTTCCGAGCTCGGGATCTTCTCTATTCCGATCAATTCTCTGATGCCTATCCCGGGGACGCCGCTGGAAGATCTTCCGAGGCTCAGCGAAGAGGAGATCCTGAGGACGATCGCTATTTTCAGATATATTGATCCGGAAGCGGACATAAGGCTCGCGGGAGGCAGAGCGCTGATGCGCGACAACGGAAGAGAGACGTTCACGTCCGGGGCGAGCGCGAGTATTACCGGCAACATGCTGACGACTTCCGGCTCGACCATTGCTTCCGACAAGGCCATGCTGAAGGAACTGGGGAGAGATACGACCCCGGTCTGGATGGCAGAAGGACAGCGGGCGTGACGGCGGAAGGAACTGATGCTTCCGGAACGGCGGCACATGCATCAGGAATACGGAACAACGGATGAAACAACTGATTTGGAACACAAATGACCGGGAGGGAAAGACAGCAATGACAGAAAAGAACAACATCAGGTCAATCACCGAAACAGCGCTTATGGCGGCGGCTCTCTGCATTTTGGGACCGCTCTCGATCCCGATCGGACCGGTGCCGATCTCTTTGACAAATTTTACGATCTATCTTTTTATGTATCTGCTTGACACGAAGCAGGTCTCGATCGCCTATCTGGTCTATCTGCTCCTGGGGCTCGTGGGCCTGCCTGTCTTCTCCGGCTACACGGGAGGCGTCCCGAAACTGTTCGGACCGACCGGAGGCTATCTCATCGGCTTTCTGCCAATGGCCGTAATAGGAGGGATCGCCCTTCAGAAGATCCGGCAGAACCGGGCGATGAGCGTACTGGTCCTCGAAGCGGTGACCTGGATCCCCTATCTTCTCGGAACAGCATGGCTTTCCTACAGCACAAAGATGACTTTCGCGGCAGCATTCGCGGCGGGTGTCATTCCCTTTATCCTGATCGATCTCGCTAAGATCGTTGTCTGTGCCGTTGTCGGCCCGGCCATCAGGGTCCGCATTGCCCGCGTCGGGGTGGCGTCATCGTAAACATGAACGGACAGAAATACCGCTGTTCCGCATAGAAGTATAAGGACCGGATGTCCTGAGATATTATTATTCTCAGGGCGCCGGTCCTTTTTTTGCTGTGGCGGACAGGGCGCATGTGTTATAGTAAAAGTGTCCTGCATGGTAAAGCAGCGATGTGCGGAGCCGTGAAACGATATTGTGCGGCAGCGATGTTTGAGACAGCGGAACAGGACCGTGAAGCAAAAAAGAAATTGAGCAACAACGGAAAGGAGACCCTCGCGTGAACTATGTTTTTATCTCACCGGCGTATCCCGTCACATGTATGTACTTCTGCGAAGCCCTGAGCGAGCTCGGCGTGAACGTGCTCGGAATCGGAGAAGCGCCCTATGATCAGCTTGATGACCGGCTCAAAAGCGCGCTGACAGAGTACTACTATGTCAGCTCCCTTGAAGACTATGACCAGGTGTACAGGGCGGTCGCTTTTTTGATCCACAAATACGGAAGGATCGACTGGCTGGAGTCCCTCAACGAATACTGGCTTCCCATGGACGCTTCACTCCGCTCGGATTTCAATATCGCCGTCGGCACCAGATATGAGGAGATCGGCGATCTCGTGAGCAAGTCCGGAATGAAGAAAATATTCCTGGAAGCGGGCATTCCGACCGCGCGCCAGCATATCGTCTCGGACCTGGAAGCGGGAGAGAAGTTCGTCGATGAGGTCGGCTATCCGGTCATCGTGAAGCCCGACATCGGTGTCGGTGCGAACGGCGCGATGAAGGTCAGGAACAGGGAGGATCTGCTCTCTTTTTACAGCGATCTTCCGAACGAACCTTATGTCATGGAAGAGTTCCTGTTCGGCGATATCTGCACCTACGACGCGGTCATCGATTCGCGATGCGAGCCGCTGTTCGAATCGATGTGCACTTACGCGCCGGTCCTTGACTCGGTGGCCAATGACGAGAATGTCCATTTCTACACGATGCCTGATGTCCCGGAGCAGCTGCGCGAGTTCGGCAGGAGGACCGTGAAGGCTTTCGGCGCGGACAGGCGGTTCGTCCATTTCGAGTTCATACACCTCGAGAAAGACCAGGAAGGCATCGGCAAAGCGGGCGACTTCGCCATGATGGAAGTCAATATGCGGCCGGCGGGCGGACACGATCCCGACATGATGAACTACGCGCAGTCGGTTGACGTCTTCAGGATCTACGCGGAGATGGTGACGCACGACAGGCGGCTCTTCCCGGAATCCGCGGACAAGTATATCTGCGCGTACGCAGCGCGCAAGGACGGCCATGTATTCGCGCACAGCCACGAGGAGATCCTGGAGCGGTACGATGAGGATCTTGTCCTCGTGGAGGAGATGCCTCCCGTGGACTGGCCCTCCATGGGAAGGTACGTCTATATGGCGAAGTTCAAAGAGAAGGCGGAGATGGACGAATACTTCGCGTTCGTATTGGGATGAGGGGGCTGCTTTCGTGGCAAAATACAGATCTAATGGAAGAACTGCCGCACTAAGAAATAGGAAATCTCAATCTTAGGAGCATTCCTCCCGGGGTTGAGAATCCTTTTATTAATGACAATATTTCAATGCTTCAAGTCAAGAAAATCTTGAACCTTTTAGGGTCATTTGACCTCAGAGGTCAAATGACCCAAGAGAGGTCAAATGACCATGATTTAAGAAATAGTTCACGTTTTCGAGAATATAATGCGTTGCAGATTGTTGACAACTAATGCCAGGCATCGAGGTGATCATTTATGAAGACAAAGGCAATTGCAGTACTATTGGCTGTTGTTCTCACTGCGGGAAGTTTGGTTCCCGTTCCGGCTATGGCAGCGGAAGAAGCCCCGGAGGAAGAAGCGGTAACAGCAGAAACCGAAGACACGACTGATGCAGAGGATAGCAATTCAGCAGCAGAGACCGCCGCGGAAGCAGAAACTGCTGTGGCAGAAGAGGCTGAGACCGCCGCCGAAACGGAGACCGAAGCAGCTGCTGCCAATGAAACAACATCGTCAGCCGCTTCCGAGATCGTTGAGGCCGCGCCCGCAATCGCGGAGGAGAATCAGGCCATGAGCGCCACGTCCGGCACCTGTGGACTCAATGCCGCATGGAAACTGACCGGGAGCGGCAGCAATCTAACGCTGACCATCACCGGCAGTGGAACGATAGACTACTATGAGGAAGAGAAAATTCCGTGGGCTTCCTCAAAGAGCAAGATCAGCAAGGTGGTCGTCGGAAACGGGATCACGAATGTCTCCTACTGCGCATTCAAAGACTGCACCAATTTAAAGAGCGTAACACTTCCGAACAGCCTGACCGCTATACATGCCGACAGCTTCATGAATTGTACCGGCCTGACGAACATCACAATTCCCTCAGGAGTGACCATGATCCTCAGCAGCGCGTTTGAAGGCTGCAGCAGCCTCACAGGCATCACGATCCCTTCGGGAGTGACCGAGATCCCTCTCTATGCATTCAAGGACTGCACGAGTCTTACAAATGTTTCGCTCCCGGACAACCTGAAAAGCATTAAAAGTGGAGCGTTCAGAAACTGCACCAGCCTGGCCGGCATTAAAATTCCGGCCGGGGTGACAGAGATCATGAATGTTGCCTTCTCGGGCTGCACCAGCCTGAAGACCATTGATCTCCCTGCCGGACTTACCAAAATTCCGAGTTCCGTCTTTCACAGCTGCAGCAGCCTGACCAGCATCAGGATCCCTGAAAATGTGACGGAGATCGACAGCCTTGTTTTCTACCACTGCTCCAATCTGAAGACCGTTACATTGCCGGCCGGCCTGACATCGATCGGCCACAATGCTTTCTCGGGCTGCAGCAGCCTTGCCAAAATAGACCTGCCCGCCAAACTGACTAAGATCGACAGATACGCTTTTGGCGCCTGCAGCAGTCTGACAAGCGTGACGATCCCTGTCGGAGTGACGGAGATCAAGGACTACACATTCTATAAATGTACATCGCTGAAAAGCCTGAAGATATCGCATAAAGTGGCAACAATCGAAGAATATGCCTTTTCCGACTGTGACGCGCTCGATGAGATCGTGATCCTCGACGGAACGACGGATATTCACGACAGGGCTTTTCCGTTCAAGATGGAAGAGGTGGATGTATACACGATCAAAGGGTGTGCGGCGGATCAGTATTTTGGCAGCAGAGGATGCTCCATGCACTACTTCCGCGACCCGGCACCGGGAGAGAAGGCAAGGATCCTTGCCACTGAAGAGGTGACCGTTGTCGCAGGAAAGACGGCAGCTCTGTTCTGCATCGCCTATCCATATGGTGAAGGAGGAACGGCAGCTTTCACGTTCAAATCGGCAAACAGTAAAGTCGCTACGGTCTCTAAAAGCGGTGTTGTCACAGGCAAAGCGAAGGGCACGACGTATGTGACTGTGACCAAGGGGAGCCTCTCCACGACAGTCGACGTGAATGTTAAGAGCCAGGTCGTTGATCTGAACAGCGACCGGATCCGGGTAGAGCTGGAGAAGACCGTCGTCGACTACAACGGAAGCCCGGCCACTCCTGCAGTGACAGTCAGGGATAATGGTCAGGTGCTTGCGGAGGGGACCGATTATGAGGTCCGGTATTCGTACAACGGTGAAGTGGGAAGAGCAACTGTTACTGTGACCGGATGCGGCGACTACACCGGTGAGAGGAGGGTCTGCTTCGTGATCCGCCTGGGGAAAACGACCAAGGTCAACCTCACCAACGTGGCTTCCGGCATTAAGGTCGATTGGAAGGAAGTTCCGGGTGCCAGATGCTACAAGGTCTACCGCAGAAATACCGCTGATAGCGACAGCAGCTACGAATTTGTCTTTATGACGACCCGGCTTTACGGTACGGACAAGAATGTAAAACCTGACAACGGTACCAAGTACACTTATAAAGTTGTCGCTTCCGAATCGAAGACCAGCAGCCTTGCTGACAGTCCTGTTTTCAGGACCGGTACAGGCTACCGCCTGATCCCTGTCGGCATCAAGTCCCTGGCGAACAGCGCCGCCGGCAGGATGACTGTCACCTACGACAAGAACGCGAAGTCCAGCGGTTATGTCGTCCGCTTCGGCCTTAAGAGCGATATGAGCGACGCGAAGGTCATCACCGTTAAAGGCGCGGGCACGACGTCAAGGACCTTCAGCGGCCTCCAAAAAGGAAAGACCTATTATGTTCAGGTCCGCACCTATAAGCTGGAAGACGGTGTCCGGTATTACTCGGGCTACTGTACGACGAAGACGGTGAAGATCGTAAAATGAGCATTCCTGCAAGGGCGGTGACCGCCTGAATGGAAATGCCGGGCCGGCGGGCCCGGCGTTTTTCATTAGCTTTGGGGGGCAAAGGGGTCATTTGACCCCAGAGGTCAAATGACCCGCCCCCATGCCGGCGTCCCCGGCACTGCGTCACACACAATTTGCCTGCGGGTTCATTTTGGTTGTTTTCAAAGAAGATATCATTTATAGTTAGTTTGAAAAATCTCCGACCAGGAGGCCGCATATGAACGAAACGAATACGACCAATTCAAATAAAAATGAGAAGACGCTTGCCGGGATCATGCAGGATCCCAATGTGGCGGAAAACGTGATCTGGACCGTCATGTCGATGGCGGATTTCAGGCAGGCGGTCCTTCCGTTCGCGGAAGACGCCCAGAAAAACGGCAAAAAAGTGATCTACATCCACTATTCCGGCTGCGACACGCTGTTCGACGGCGCGCCGCTCGATCCGGACAGGTTCGAGATGCACGAGGCATCGCTGACGCACCGCTTCGAGGCCTTTACAGTGGACGTCTATGAGCGCATCAGCGAAGGACCGGAAGGCGGCGTGCTGTACCTGTTCGATCCCCTTTCCTCGCTGCAGGCCGCCTGGGCGACGGATCTGATGATGGAGAACTTCGTTTCCGTCATCACAAAGATCATTCATGAAAAAAGAGCGAGCGCCTTTTACCCCCTGCTCCGCGGAAATCATTCCCTGCAGGCTTATGAGCACATTAAAGCGCATTGTTCTTCATATATAGAAGTGTACTCGGATTTCAAAGCGCTGTACCTGCGGCCGGTCAAGCTTACGGCGGGCGCGGCAGCGCAGGCGGGCACTGCAGCACAGGCAGGCACTGCAGCACAGGCAGGCGCCGCAGCGCCGGCTGACGAGCTGCCGGCACAGCCTCTCCTGCTCAGCAGGGAGGAGCAGGAGCAGCTCCTCACGCCCCACATCTTCGACGCGCAGAGAGGCGTCTTTCTTCCCATCACGGACGGCGTCCTGGAGAGCCGCTTCCGCAAGGCGGTCAATACGGAACTGAAAAAAGGCCGCAAGAGGGGACAGGACAGCTGGGACCGCTTTTTTGACCGCGTGCAGCGGGACTACGAGGACGGGCGGGACATATCCGCGGACCTCACGGTCATGATCAATATCATGATGAGCCGCGACGAGGGGATCAGGGAGCTCCTGGAGAGGCATTTTGAGCCTGAGGACTACTTCTTCGTCAAGGAGCACATGATCGGGACGGGCGTGATCGGCGGCAAGTCCTGCGGCATGCTCACGGCGCGCAAGATCATTGAGAATCTGTGTCCGGATATTCACGACAGGCTGGAGCCCCACGACTCCTTCTTCGTAGGTTCGGACGTCTTCTATACCTATATTGTTGAAAATGACTTCTGGCGGCAGCGCGTGGCGCAGCGCAAGCGCGAGGGCTATTTCGCGCTGGCGGAGGAGATGGCAGAGAAGCTCCTGCACGGCGTTTTCCCGGAGGCGATCAGAGAGCAGTTCCGGGAGCTTCTGGATTTTTACGGGCCGTCGCCGGTCATCGTAAGGTCGAGCAGTATTCTGGAGGACGGGTTCGGCAACGCGTTCGCCGGCAAATATGAGTCTGTCTTCTGCCCGGGCAACGGGACGCCCGAGGAGCGGCTCGAGGAGTTCGAGAACGCGGTGCGGGTCGTCTATGCCAGTACGCTCAGCAAGTCAGCGCTCGATTACAGGCTGCGCCGCGGCCTCGCGGACCGCGACGAGCAGATGGCGCTCCTTGTGCAGCGCGTGTCCGGATCACGTTTCGGGGAGTACTATTTTCCCTGCGCGGCCGGTGTGGGCTACTCCTACAGTACTTACCGGTTCATGGACTCGCTCGATCCCAAGGCGGGCATGCTGCGCCTTGTTATGGGACTCGGGACGGGCGCCGTGGACCGCACGCAGGGGTCCTATCCGCGCCTCGTGAGCCTCGACAAGCCCGAGGCGACGCCCTATAAATCCCGCGCGGAGCACCACAAGTATTCGCAGCGGAGCGTCGACCTTCTGCAGAAAACGAGCGGCAAGCTGGAGACAGTTCCCTTCTACAGGATCGAGAAGCTGATGCCGGGCTATATTTTGAAAGCGGTCTGCGACCACGATTACGAAGCGGAGCGGAGCCTGATGAACCGCGGGACGCAGCGGAATGTCTGGTACATCTCCTGCGGCGGGCTGGTCAAGAACAGGCAGCTGATGGAAGATATGCAGACCATGATGCAGACCCTGCAGCAGGAATACGGACAGCCCGTGGACATCGAGTTCACGATCAACGTGTCGGAGGACGGCGAGTACGTCATCAACCTCCTGCAGTGCAGGCCGCTCCAGGCATTCGAGGACAGCGGAAGGCAGGGGATCCCGGAAGACCTTAACGATGACGAGGTCGTCCTGGACTGCAGCAAGAGCACGCTGGGCAAATCCCAGAAGACGCCGGTCGACCTCATTCTCTACGTGGATCCGGTCGCCTATTACGAGATGCCTTTCAAGCAAAAGAGAGAGGTCACCAAGTGGATCAGCGCCGTCAACTGGTATTACCGCGACAAGGACAAGACGATGCTGCTCATGGTGCCCGGCAGGATCTGCACGAGCTCGCCGGAACTGGGCGTGCCGACGGTCTTCTCCGATATCAGCAGCTTCGCGGCGATCTTCGAGATGGCGGAGTCCAGGGCCGGATACAACCCGGAACTGTCCTACGGCAGCCATATTTTCCAGGACCTTGTGGAGAGCGAGATCCTGTACGCCGCGGTCTTTGAAGACAACAGGAGGCGGATCTACCGCCCCGAGATGTTCACCGGTCTTAAGAACCGGATCTCGGAGATCGAGCCGGCGCCTCCGGAGATCGAAAATATTGTGCGGCTCTATGATGTCGCGGACAGCGGATGCACTTTGATCCACGACCTTCTCCACCAGAGGATCGTGATCACGATGGACAGGAAATGATCAGGGACAGCCGGATCTTACGGACTGACAGATTTAAAAGGTGATTCTATGAAAAAGAACTTGTATCCGGAACTGATGTCGGAGAGAGAGCTCGCGGAGAGCTTCCGCGAACTGGAAACACAAATGCAGTGGGAAGTGCTCACATGGCTCCGGGAACCCAAAAAGAGAGTGAAGATCCTGGAAGAGCTGATGGAGGGCACGCGCAACCAGTACAGGTGCGCGATCCTGATCACGCTCAGGGAGAACGCGGACAGGATCAGCCCGGACTGGCGCCGGTTCCTGCTTCCCTATCTTCTGGATCTTCTGGTGGACATGAACGGCGCTGTCCGCGGGAAAGCGATCGACTGCGCCGGCTGTATGATCGCCCTGGAGTGCGCGGAGGACATCGGCGTTTTCCAGGAGAGCCTCAGAAGGCTCCTGTTCGTGAGCGGGAGCCGCGCGGAAGTGACGTCCGGGAAATTCACGACCGGGACGCTGAGAGCGCTGGTGAGGACCGTTTACGACAATGTTTCCGAGGACCGGAAGAAAGCCGTTCTGTCCGCCTTCAGCAATTATTTCAAGTCCACGAAGTGGGGACAGAAATCATGCGTGTGCCTGCTCAGGGCCGCCTTCGGCCTTCCCTATACGGTTTGGGGCGCCATGCAGCGGGGCAATATCCTCGGATTTGTCCGCCATTTTCTGAAGAACGACGAGGGGGAGGTGCGCCTTGCCGCGCTCCTTCTGCTGGACAAGTGGCTGCAGGACGGCTGGAAGCCGTCGCCTGACTTCGCGCAGTATCTGAAAGGTGTCCTCAGGGATATCGTCAGGTCAAAAGACAGCCCGGCCGCAGGCTCCTTAAACGACCGGAACGCAAACGGCCGGAGGGAGGATGCGGCCGGGAAGGGCATGTCCGCCCTCGTGTGGATCTCGCGGCGGGTCCTGGACCAGCTGTTCCCTGCCGCCGCGGGCGAAGCGGCCGCAGGCGGGCCGGCGGCAGCGCTTGCCGGGAATGGCGCAAGCGGGAAAGACGCCACGCTTGACGGGAACGGCGCGGGCAGGAAGGACAGCCCGCTTGCGGGTGCCGACGGGGTGCTCTACCGTGAGAACCTCGATTCCAGCGTTCCCGGACTTGTCAAACACATCAATATGCGCATACTGAGCGAGAAATACAAGGGGAGAGAAGCGGATCCCGGATTTTCCGGGTACGCGTCGCACCTCCTGGTCTTCATGCGCCTGAATACCGAGCAGGTGCTCTTCTCCCAGGCGGGAAGCGACCTGCTTGAGATCATGGGCTCTCTGGAGGACTACCAGAAACAGGAGATCATGACGGAGCTCCTCAAGTGCGTCGAGCTGGAGGAAGACTCCTCCCATTACCTGCCGTACCTGATCGGGGAGTGCTGGCAGCTGATCCCCGCCTCCATGCAGGACGAACTGATCCCGGAGATGCAGCGGATCTGCAACAGCGACCGCGTGCAGACGCTCGAGATCCTCATGGGAACAGCCTGTGAGATCCTGGGGCACCTCGACAGTTCGCAGTCATGGGCGTATGAGGAAGAAGACAATTCCCTGCGGATCCGGCGCATCATGTCCGGCATGCTCAGCCAGGGATTATACAGCGACCGGAAGGATGTGGCGGAGAGAACGGCGTTCAACATCGGATACGACCTCTTCTGCAAACTGGACGGCAGCGCGGCGACATCCAGCGATGTCAGGGAGCCGGTCGTCTCTGTCGCGCGCAGCGTGCTTTTGTACATGCGCGGAGCGACGGACGAAGAGCCCCTGTACAGGTACCTGACAGTCCGCGAGGCGGCCCGGTATCTCACTGAGATCGGAGAGTCCTACGTGGATCCCAAGCAGCCGGTGGCATTCTTTACCGGAAGCTTCGACCCTTTCTCCAACGGGCACCGCGCCGTTGCGCGCGAGGTCGCGGAGATGGGGTACCTCGTGTATGTCAATGTGGACGATTTTGCCTGGAACCGGAACACGCAGCCGCTCGATGTCAGGCGCAAGATCACGATGCTCTCGATCGCGGACCTGGCGCACGTCAGGATCTTCCCCAAGGAACTGGTCATAAACCCTGACAATCCCGGGGATTTGGCGCGGCTTCAGGGGCTCTTCCCCGACCAGAAGGTATATCTGGTGTGCGGGAGCGACCGGATCGAGAGGGACGAGGCTTACCAGAAAGAGCCGACAGAGGGGTCGGTACACTCCTTCCCTCACATCGTCTTTACGAGAAATGAGGATTTTGGCTTTGAATACGACGCGACGGAGAACCTGACAGGAGAAGTGATCCGGCTCATGCTTCCCGTCTACTATGAACACATGACATCGCTCCAGATCCGCCGCAATCTGCAGGAGGACAAGAGCATCGACGACCTGGTGACGATCCCCGCGCGCCAGTACATCCGCCGCGGCAGGCTGTACGCGGACGACAGGATCTACAAGAGGGAGCCCAAGATCAAGAATTTCGGCACCCGCGTGGACAAGGAGGAGGGAACGATCCGCGTCCTCCTTACGATCGAACCCGTCGCGGGAGCGGGCCGACCGCAGGAGGGGCCTGCGGCTGAGACCGGCGGATCACAGCCCGGGCCTGTGATCGCGCAGGGCGTGCCTGTGATCGAGGCACCCGTGATCGGCGAGCTGGCAGCGAAAAGCTGCCACAGATCGGAAAGCGGCGAGCGGCCGTTCCGCGACCTGGAGATCGTCTCGGTCGAGATCGATCCCGAAGCGGCAATGGAAGGCCTTCCGGACGATTTCGACGGCACCAGGGAGAGCAGGGACGCATTTGCCGTGCGCCTTACGGGGACCCTCCTGGACGAGGCGCTGCTCGCCTTCCAGGCGGAGGGCTATGAGATCGTTTACTCTTCCGGGGAGGACGACAGGAACGATTACAAGGCGCTCCTCAAGGAGAGGGGATTTGTACGGGTCCCCGGCGGCCAGGACCGGTTCTGCACGGATCTCAGAAGGCCCCTGGTGCTGTTCGGCGACGCCTCCGCGAGCATACAGGATCCTTTCTGCGACGACCCTGACCTGCTGGCAGTGCAGAGAGACAATATCCGGCGCCTGCGCCTTGGCGTGGCCGGCCTGTATCCCGGAAATGCCGTACTGTTCATCAGCAGCAGGATCCTCAATTACCGTCTTCCCAAGATGATCCGCGAGCAGTGCGGGGTGGGAGAGCCTGAGGCTGAGGAATATTTTGACATGAGGCAGCTCGCGCCGGACCTCGACGAGGAGACGGAAGCGGATCTCGAGACAGCGCACCTGTCCTCATCGATCTGCGTCCCCTTTGCCAAAATATACAGGACCCGCCGGATCCCCGGCCTCACGACAATGGCGCTCAACTCCGAGAAAGTGTACATGCAGGACCTGTCGAGCTTCTCCATCAGGGAGAGCGCCGGATATCCGAAGCTGTCCGTGCAGATCCGGAACCTTCGGTCCATGGGACGGCCCTTCGTTCTGGTCGACGACTTCTATCACGACGGATTCCGCATGCAGGAGATCTCACGGAGCCTCCGGTCGGAGGGAATCCGCGAGGAAAAGCTCATCGTCGGCGTGATCTCCGACAAGGGCAGGGAGAACGCGGAGAAAAATGACCTGACGGTGGACGCGGTCTACGAGATCCCCAACATGAAGGCGGGGATCCTGGAGTCCGATCTCATTCCTTTTTACGGCGGAGACCGGGTGGCGCAGGCGCATCAGACACAGATCCGCGCTTCGGTCTATCCGATCCTGCCTTACCAGATGCCATCGTTCCTGCGCGACGCGCCTTACCAGGCGGTCTACGACCTGTCCATGACCTGCCTCGAGAACGCCAAGCGGCTGTTCGAGGTCCTGGAGACGCTCTATGAAGAGCGCCACTTCAGGCAGCTGACACTGGAGAGGCTGGGAGAAGTCATCGACGACCCGGGCTGCCCGGAGACGGTGGCGGACTCGGCGGACGCGCCGGAAGAAGCGGTGTCGGTGCTCCTTTCAAGGGAGATCACGCGGCTGAAGAGATTTTACGTGAGGAGAGCGTGAGGCGGAGCCTATAATACATTTCATAATCACACAGTTATAAGAGGTAAACAGACTATGAGAAAAAACAAACGCAACATTTCATTTATACTTGCCGCAGTGATGCTGGCAGTATGCCTGTGCTCATGCACAGCGAAGAGCGCTGAGAAAGATACGAAGCCTGCTCCTGAGGCCGCTGCGGAAACACAGGAAAATACAGAAGCGCAGGGGAACGCGGAAAACGGCGAAGCAAGCGCAGCCGACGCGCAGCAGGCCGCAGAGCCGGCGGAGGCAGGCGCTGAAGAAGGCGCGGACGCCGCTGCGAAAGCAGGAACAGAGACACCTGCAGGAGCATCAGCGGAGGCGCAGACGGCAGGAGCATCAGCAGACGCGCAGGCCGCAGAAGGCGCGGAAGCAAACAAAGAGGCCGGGATCATGCCCATCTATACGCTTGAGAGGCACACACACCTCGAAGTCAGTGACGACATGCTCATCGCGTCTGCAAACTATGAGACCGTCAAGCTCAGCGAGGAAGCAAAAGAAGCCTATCCGGCCCTGAACGAAGCAATGGAAGCGCTCAGTGCTGTAATGTCCGAGCAGTCGGAGAGCAGCTACAGCGAGATCAAAGAAGCTGCCGCGTCCTCCTGGGCAGATCACAAGGGCAGCCCTGAGGATTTTTCCGCGGGCGACATGACAGCCGAGATCGAGCCGGTGCGCTGCGACGGCGATGTCCTCAGTTTCTTTGAGATGAGCAACGTTTATTATCCTGACAGCGCGCACGGCCTGACCGGCTACGCCGGATACAACTACGACACTGCCACGGGCGCCGCGATCACTCTGACCGATGTCGTCACTGACCTGTCGGCCCTCCTTCCCGCAGTGGAGGAGAACCTGATCGCACTGGGCGACGGAATGCCCGTCACGGATGTCGAGAGCGAGCTGAAGGAGTCTTTTGGCGAGAACGGAGAGGATCTCGACTGGGTGATCGACCGGGACGCGCTCGTCCTGCGCTTTGCGCCTTATGAGATCGCTTCCTACGCGCGCGGCGTAGTCGAAGCCAGGATCCCTTATGCCAAATATCCGGATCTGTTCACGGGAAAATACGGGCGCTATGACGGTGCATTTGCCAAAAGACTGAATCCCAACGTCCCCGTCTCACTGGACCTGAACGGTGACGGAGAGACAGAGACTGTGTTCGTCACAGGATCGTACGGTATGGATGGCTCGATGGGGCTGTCATACAGCGAGCTTGAAGTGACTGTCGGAAATATGGGCTGCGCGACGCAGGCGGATTTCTTCTCATGGAGCTCCGTTCTTGCGCATACCGAGGACGGCCGGAACATTATTATTGTCGAGGCGGTCGCGGAGAGTGATTACCCGACCCTGTATGTTTTTAAGGAAGGAAAGAGCGGACCTTCCCTGGTCGGCAAGATGGAGGGAATGACCTTCGCGAGACAGTATCACGACGAGGGCGATGACGACGGATATGTCGAGGTCTATCCGGTCCTCGACCCGTCCGCGTTCGCGCTCAAAGAGTGGTCGGAATCCGGGGACACGGAAGCGGTCTTCTATGAGATCGGAGAAGACGGGATGCCGGTGCCGCTCGCGGACTGATCGGCGACAGGGAGGCGCCGCGACAGGCGGAGCCGGTGAACGGATCCGAGACGGAGGCAGATATGGCTAAGAATACCTTTGGAAACAGCGTCACGATCACAATATTCGGCGAGAGCCACGGCGCTGAGATCGGGGCGGTCCTGGACGGACTTGCGCCCGGAATTCCTGTGAAAGAAGAATTCATCTCTGAAAAGCTCAGCCTGCGCAGACCTGCAGGCGCGATCTCCACCGGCAGGGTGGAGCCCGACAGGTTCCGGATCGTGAGCGGCGTATTCGAGGGGCGCACGACGGGGACGGCGGTCTGTATTTTGATCCCGAATGAGAATACGAGGAGCAAAGACTATTCGGCGACCCGCTTTCTCGCGCGCCCGGGCCACGCGGATTACACAGCGAACTGCAAGTATCACGGCTACGAGGATTACCGCGGCGGCGGGCATTTCAGCGGGCGCGTCACAGCCGCGCTCGTGGCGGCGGGCGCCATCGCGCTGAGCGCGCTGGAAGACAAAGGAATCCTGATCGGGACGCATATCGCGCGGTGCGCGGGGGTCGCGGACCGGGGATTCGCGTGGGGCGCGGGCTCCGGGAGTGCCATTGGCGCGGGCCTCGAGGATCTGAACGCGGATATCCGGGCTCTCTCAGCAAG
>CAMOXN010000023.1 GCA_946629175.1 uncultured Lachnospiraceae bacterium
CTGCCAAGTCGGAGAACGTCCGGTTCGAGCCGGACGACGAGGGTGTTGCTACGGTGGACTCGAACGGCGTCGTGTTCGGCGTGGCGCCGGGGTGGTGCACGGTCACGGTGACGCTGCGATGCCTCGATGAGGAGGGGGAGTTCGTCGTTATCGAAAGGGAGTGCACGGTCGTTGTCGGAGGCGACGGGCCCGGTGAGACGGACGATCCGGAGTGCGGCCCGGGAAAGCATGATCTGATCAGGAGAGATGCGGTCAGGCCAACCTGTACAGAGAACGGCATCATGGAGTATTGGGTCTGCGAGGTCTGCGGGAAACTGTTCTCGGATGCTGAGGGGTATGACGAGATCAGGGCAAGCGAGACGATCGTTGAGGCGCTCGGCCATGACTGGGGCGATTGGAAGGTGATCAGGAAGGCTTCGGCGAACGAAGAGGGCCTGGAGGAGCGTACCTGCAGCCGGTGCGGCGAGACGGAGCAGAGGACTGTGGCCCGGTCCCGGGTCGCGCGCGATGAGACGGACACCGGGGACAGGAGCAATCCGGGACTGTGGATCCTGCTTGCGGCTGCTGCGATAGCGGGGATCGTCGGGGTTGTCCTTCTGCGGCGGAGAAAGTAAATAGAGATCACAGCCCGGGCCTGCCGGTCGGCGTGTGCCGACCGCGGGCCCGGGCTGTGATCTCTTATGGGGTTGGATCAGATCACTGACTTCTTCAGCCAGTTTCCTCTGTTAAAATGGATCTGGTAGATCAGGGCTCGGATGCCCCAGTCCAGGAACATTCCGATCCACACGGAGAGGATGCCGAGATGCAGCACGTGGATCATGAAGATCGCGCCCGCGACCCTGCACAGCCACATGGTGAGCGAGGAGACGAGCATCGTGAAGCGCACGTCGCCGGCTGCCCTGAAGCCATACGCGGGGATGAAGCTCAGCACCCAGAAGAGGGGCTTGACGACCGTGATCAGCGCGACCATCTTGATGCAGAGCGCAGCGGCGTCGGGCTCCATGCCCGCGAGCCTGACGATCTGGCCGGAGATCATGAACACAAAGATGCAGGACAGCATGATCGCGACTTCCGCCCAGACGGAGAGCTTTTTGATATAGTAGACCGCCTGGTCTTTGCGGCCCGCGCCGAGGCACTGCCCGACGACCGTCATCATGCCAATCCCGATGCCGCATCCGGCAATTCCGTTCACATTCTCTAAGATCGCGGTCATTGCCTGCGCGGCGATCGCGGTCGTCCCGAGCGTGGAGACGCTGGACTGGATCGCCAGCTTGCCGAACTGGAACATGCCGTTCTCCACGCCGGAGGGAACGCTCAGGAACAGGATCCTGCGGATCATATCAGCGTCGGGGCGCACGGAGAGGTAGCCCCGGACGACTATATTTTGGCGGTTCATGTGAAGGTAACCCAGGATCCACACAGCTGCCGCGACACGGGAGAGGAGCGTTGAGAGCGCGGCGCCCGCGACGCCCATCGGGATCACGAAGATCAGCAGCGTGTTGCCGGCGATGTTCATCATGTTCGTGAGGATGCTGATCCGCATGGGGAGCTTGCTGTCTCCGCAGGAGCGGTAGAGGCCGGCGCCGCCCTGGAACAGCGCGAAGAAGGGGTAGGACAGTACCGTGATCCGGAAGTAGATCTGCGACGCGTCCATGACGTCGGGCGACACCTGACCGAAGATCATCGAGAGGAGCGGCCCGCGGAACATCAGGCAAAATACAGTGATTCCCACGGATAACGCGAGCATGATCAGAAGGAGCTGCCGGGCAGCTTTGTTGCATTTTGTGAGATCTCCCTGCCCGAGGTATTGGGAGCAGATGACGGTCCCACCCGCGGCCAGCGCGGCAAAGACCTGGATCATCAGGGTATTGATGGAGTCCGTGAGCGAGACCGCGGAGATCGCGGCGCTTCCGAGGTTGGAGATCATCATCGTGTCAGCCATGCCCATGAGGGCGTTCAGGAACTGCTCGACAATGATGGGGATCAGCAGGCTGTAGAGAGCGCTGTCGGAGAACATCAGATCTCCGGCGGCCGGTTCGCGTGTTAAGGCGCTTTGCCTGCGGGGCATGTAGGATTGTGGTATAGCGTGTGCAGTCATTCTGTTTGTCTTTGTCTTCTTTCTGTCCATGCCGATCAGATCGTATGATACATGGACCTTTTTTCCTTATCTTCTTTTTTCGGCTGTTATTCTACCCCTTTCCGAAAAAAAAAATAGGATTAAAATCGACAAGTTTATGGTCATTTTGTACCTTTAAGGGCGGGGCCCATCCATCCCTCTCCCATACACCGGACCGCTGATCATGACCCCATTTTCCAGACCGCTATTCCCCATCAAAAAAAAGGAACCGTGCTTCGAAAAGCCCGGTCCCTGATGTAAAATATAAGCATGCCGGGTCCGACCGGCAGGCCCGGGCTGTGATCGCATGCCGCGACCGGCAGGCCCGGGCTGTGATCGAGGGGGCAAGGAGGTATTCAAGATATGACTAGAAATGATCTGTACGCGGCCGCGTTCCGCTACAAGAAGACGAAACTTTGGAAGAAGCTCTCGGAATCCGAGGTGTTCGCGATCAGGTTAAGGAACGGTGAGACCGGCTATATCAGCATTATGGGCGAATACGGCGAGCTGTGCGCCCTCGGGCTGTACATCGGCGATGAGGGGTTCCGGAGTTACCGTCTTGTCGCGGAATCGGGTAATTATACCGATTCGGAGGTCAGGTTCTACAACGTGATGATGCAGCAGAACTGCCTGCAGATGATGCTTGTAGGGAAAGATGACCTGTTCCCGGAGGAAGTGGAAGAAGCGCGCGCCTACGCGAAGGAGCACGGGATCCGGTTCTCCGGCAGGAACGCCTACCCGCAGTTCGTCAAATGCGAGCCGAACCGCCTTCCCTGGAAAATGAAGAAGCAGGAGGATTTTGACGCCCTGTACGATGCACTGGAGGCGGCGGATCTTATGGCGGCGCTCCTGAAAACGACGAAGCCCGAAGGCCTCGATCTCTTTGCGGTCAGCAAGTATTCGACGCAGGTCCCGCTGTTCGAGATCCGCGAAGGGAAGCTGGAGAGGGAGGGCTTCGCTATTTTGCCAAAAGAGAGAGAAGCCGCATATGATCCCGTCCCCGCTGTGAACGAGATCGCCGTCGCGTCTGTCAAGAAGCTCAAAAAGGCAGGCGTGTGGGAGTCGGAACTGATCAGGGTGCCGATCGCGGCGCAGGGGGACCCGGAGGAGGCGCCGTATTATCCGTCGATGCTGATCGTGGTGGAGAGCGAGAGCGCCTTTATGCTCCCGCAGCCGCCGGTGGTCGGCGCGGATTATGACCCGCAGGAGATGCTGCAGGAATTTGCGAACGCGATGAAGACGATAGAATGCCGCCCGAAGGAGATCAGATGCCGCGATGAGCGGACATTTGCGCTGATCGGGGACTTCTGCAGGAAGGCGGGGATCAAGTGCAGCGTTTATGAAGGTGAGATGCCTGCGCTCGATGAGTGCGAGGATTCCATGCTGGATCACTTTGCGGGATTTGGCGGCGATGAGTTTGAGGATGAGTTCGGGGATGAGCTCGGGGATGAATTCGGAGATGAATTCGGAGGCCCGTTCGCGGATGAGCCTTGGGGTGTGCCCGGTGAGGCGTTTGGGGATGCTTCCGGGGGAACGGGAGATCCTGAAATTGATGAGGCTTTGATGATCCTTCTCAATATGAGCCGGGAGGAGCTTCGAATGCTGCCGAAGCCGCTGATCAGGCAGGTGAAGGCAATCATCAGGCAGGGACTCTTGCCGGAGGAGATAGCGGCGAAGCTTAGTGAGAAGCTGAAGGGGATCTGAGGCGGCCGGAAGGCCGCGATCATAGGCCGGGCCTGCGGTCGCGAGGTGCGATCACAGCCCGGGCCTGCCGGTCGCGGGGCAAGATCGTCATGAGAAAGGAGAAAAAAACATGTCTACGTGGTATTATGTTGTTGTCAGTTTTGACGGTGATTATGTGAACCTTCGTCGGACGGATATTGCGTCTGACGAACTGAAGCTGGTGGCGAGGGCGCTCCTTCCGGCAGAGATCAGAGTGGGCAGCAAATTGAAGTATGAGATGTTCCAGTATGAACTGATCGGCTGATGCGGCGGCTGCGATCAGTGGCCACTGCAATCAGAGGTCACAGTTGAAAAGAGCGCCGGTGACGGTATTTTGACCCTTGAGAGGGAAGGATGAGAACAATCAGAGTTGTGGCTGCAGTGATCAGGGACGGAGACCGGATCTTCGCGACGGCCAGGGGCTATGGCGAGTATAAAGGCGGATGGGAGTTCCCGGGCGGAAAGATCGAGCCGGGAGAGACGGCCCGGGAGGCGCTGGCGCGGGAGATCAGAGAGGAATTGGACACCGAGATCTGCGTCGGGGAACTGATCGACACGATCGAATACGACTATCCTTCGTTCCACCTGTCGATGGACTGCTTCTGGTGCACTGTCCGGGAGGGGACGCTCACGCTGAGGGAGGCGGAAGAGGCCAGGTGGCTGACCGCCGACACGATCGACAGTGTGGATTGGCTCCCCGCGGACCGGGGACTGATCGGGAAGGTCAAAAGAGAGATCGGTGGGTGATCAGCCGGCGCAGCCGGAAGGCCGCGACCGGCAGGCCCGGGCTGTGATCGCACCTCGCGACCGGCAGGCCCGGGCTGTGATCGCGGTGCTGAAAGGCCGGACTGTGTATGGAAGAAAGACTTCAGAATTATCCCAAAGTTCATGAAAAGCCTGCGGATAGCCTGTCTTTTGACAGGCTTGATGCGCTGTGGGAGCGCTACCCCCAATACCACGAGATGGCGCCGTTCACCACGCTGGACGCGCTGCTGGAGGAGCACGAGTCCTACGCGAAGGACCTGGGTGAACTGAGGGAGGAATATGAAGCCAACCGATACGACAGATTCCTGGTGCAGCTCTCATGGGCGGACCTGCCTTACCGGTACGCGACCAGGCGGCTGATCGAAACGAACGGACCGGGCGGCCCGGCCGAAGCGGCCAATCCCTATGTTGAAGCTTTCATGGCGCAGTTCGCGGAGCTCGATACCGACAGACAGGCCTGCTTCCTGTTCCCTGAGAGTTTCGTCTCTCAGTTTTTTGTCGTGGCGGAGGTGTGCAAGAGGGCGGCTTCCTTCCGCGCGATCCGGAACCTCTTCCCCGACGAGGACAAGGTGCACTATCTGGCGGTGTTCGAGAAGACCGACATGGATGACGTCCTTCTCATGTACCACCTGCTCTACACGAACACGTCGCAGGACCTGTTCGGCGGGTATTCCCTCTACGACTACCCGCTTGCCTGGTATCATACGCACCTCTGGGAAGACGGGATCGTTCTCAGATCGCCCTACCTTCCCGACAGACTGGCAAAATATCAAGGCGCCCTGCCTTATTACCACAATCCGGCCAAGACCGTCTACGTCCGCAGGAACATCGCGCATATTCTGGAGAGCGGATACTTTTCTTCGGAGCTGGAGTTCTTTCTGAGCCTGACGCGCGTCATCATGCCGCTTTTCCAGTGGTGGTACACCGACCTCTCGCTCTATGAGGACAAGGACGGCATCCGCACGAACTGGCGGCTTGAGCGGACGAAGATCCGGACGAAGCTGACTGCCGAGGGCGTCATCAAGCCCAAATGGAAGCACGAACTGTCCCTGTTCCACGCGGTCCGGAAAAAGCATCCGGATACTCTGTACCAATACAGGCCCGACTGGCTGGGGAGGCAGAGCCTTGATCTCTATATTCCTTCGCTGCGGACGGCGATCGAGTATCAGGGGATCCAGCATTACAGTCCTATTGTGTTTTTTGGCGGGGACGAGGCGCTGCAGCAGAGGCAGGCACTCGACCGGGTCAAAAAACAGCTGTGCGGGGAGAACGATGTCCGGCTGATCGAATGGCCTTATGACACTGAGCCCACGGAAAAGAATGTGCGCGAGATGCTGGGCGAGTGATCACAGGCCCGGGCTGTGATCGCGGTGGCCGACCGCAGGCCGGGGCTGTGATCGCATTATGGGAGAAAAAGAATGTATGTGATTTTTGATATGGACGGTGTTATCATCGATTCGGAAATGGTCTATAGAAGGGGGCACATGAATGCCGCAAGGCTCTATGGACTGCCGGAGGATACTATGCTGGAGGTCTCCAAGAAGGTGACCGGCGTCACGATCGAGATGGAGCATCAGACCATGATAGAGGCTTTTGGGCACCTGCCGCAGTTCGATCAGGATAAGGTGTTCCGCGCATGCAGGCAGTATTTTGACTATATTGTTGAGACGGGGAAAATGGAACTGAAGCCGGGGGCGGAAGAGATCCTTAAGTTCCTGAAGGAGCAGGAGGCGGTCTTGGGACTGGCATCTTCATCGCCGAGGGAACTGATCGACAAGGTACTGGGGAGGAAAGGGATGCTTCGGTATTTTGACGCGGTCGTGAGCGGGGACATGGTGCAGCGCGGCAAGCCGGACCCGGAGATCTTCCTGAGGTGCGCGGCGGAACTTGGGATCTCCGAGTCGGAATACGGTGAGACCTTCGTGATCGAGGATTCGTACAACGGGATCCGGGCGGCGTATGCGGCCGGGATGCGGCCGGTCATGGTGCCGGATCTGCTGCCGCCGACGGAGGAAATGTATGAGAAGGCTGTAGCGGTGTTTCCATCGCTTGCTGATGTGGAGAAGTGGCTGGCGGGTGGCGCGATCACAGCCCGGGCCTGTGATCGAAACACTTGATCACAGGCCGGGCCTGCCGGTCGGGCCCCGCTATCACCTGCACTTTCTCACAACATGGTATGAGATGCCGGTGATCCTCGATGCCTGCCGGATCCGGACTCCTGATCCGAGCATTTTGTGCAGGGTTTCGTTTCTTTTGTCCAGATCCAGTCTTTGGAACTCTGAAGCGTTTTTGCATCCGGAAATGCGTGTCATTTCGGCTATGGCCTGTCCGTCCGTCAGAGCTTTCTTAAGCGTTCCATCAATATCCATACACTCGTCATTGTTAGGAATTGAATGGAATCTTGTAAATTCATCGCGGCTTAAGAGCGTCGTCATGAATTCACTGTCGATCAGCGGATTCGTAAAATAATTACGAAAACTGCTGAATTCATATTGGTCCGGCGCTTTGCATATTCCGGCCTTGACCGGATTCAGGTGAATGTACCTGACGACCGTGAGCAGATATGGAAGATTATTGACGGGCTTAGACTTATACCGTTCCTGAAAAAGGTGGCCTGTCCGGGAATACTTTTCGTTGTACCAGCGGACATAGCGTGCGCCGAAACCCATGAAAACGTTGCCGAGCGATATTTTGGCAGGCCTGACCAGAAGGTGGATGTGGTTCGACATCAGGCAATATGCCAAAACAGTGAACCCGCAGCTGCGCTGGCTGTCGCCTAATACATAGAGAAATTTGCGGCAGTCCTCGCGGTCTTCGAAGATGCGCTGGTGGTTGTTGCCGATCAGTATGACATGATAGAAACCTGTGGAGCTGTTTCTGCGGACGTGAGACATTGGGTGCGTTCTCCTTTCTTGAAGTCACTTGACGCAGAGCGTAAATTACAGTTCGCTGGTGAGCACAGCAAGTAATTCCGGGCAATATAAGCAATCATAAATAACAAGGGTAACAGGCGTGGAGAGTTCCACAGTGATCGAGCCGGCACGGATCATTTCACGGCTCGCATAGTGTGCTAGACTTGTTGCTTGTATATTATCATATGTAATAGAGAAATCAAGTGCCATTCGAGCCGATCACAGGCCCGGGCTGTGATCACGAGGCGCGACCGCAGGCCCGGGCTGTGATCACGAGGAAGGAACGACACAATGGAATACAGGAAGACGATCATTTTAAAAGACGGCAGGGAATGCATTCTGCGCAACGGAACGGAAAGCGACGGAAAAGCCGTCCTTGACAATTTCATCCTGACACATGAACAGACCGATTATCTGCTCTCTTATCCCGATGAGTCTGAGACTACCCCGGAAGAGGAAAGCGAGTTCCTGAAGAAGAAAACGGAGAGTCCGGACGAGGTCGAGATCATGGCGGAGGTCGACGGCGCTGTTGCCGGACTGGCCGGGATCAGCTCCCTGGGGCGCAGATATAAGGTGCGCCATCGGGTGGATTTTGGCATCAGTGTCGACAGGGCATACTGGGGACTGGGGGTAGGGAGAGCCCTGCTGGAAGCTTGCATCGAGTGCGCCCGGAAAGCCGGTTATGAGCAGATGGAACTGAGCGTGGTCGCGGAGAATCCGCGGGCGATCGCCATGTATGAGAAGGCGGGATTCGTTGAATTCGGCAGAAATCCTTTGGGATTCAGGTCTCGTGTTTCAGGATATCAGGAAGTTGTTTACATGAGACTGGAGCTGTGATCGAGGTGCGATCACAGCCCGGGCCTGCCGGTCGGCCGCCGCGATCACAGCCCGGGCCTGTGATCAAAATTGAGGATTAGAAACTATGATCGAAATTAAAGGAACGTACAATACAGCGAAGATCTTTACCGACACCTGCGACAGCGCGACCATCGCGCAAGTGACGAACCTTATGAACCAGCCCTCCGTGGCCGGTGCGAAGGTCCGCATCATGCCCGACTGCCACGCCGGCGCCGGCTGCGTGATCGGCACGACGATGACTATCACCGACAAGGTCATTCCCAACCTGGTCGGCGTGGACATCGGCTGCGGCATGCTGGCGACCAGGCTCAAGGAGCAGCGCATCGACCTGCCCAAGTTCGACAGCATCTCCCAGGCAGAGGTCCCCGCCGGCATGCGGATGCGCAAAACCCCTCACACCATGTCCGCTGAGATGTCCGCAGACGAGCTCGCATGTTACGGGAAGAGCGGCTGCAAGGTGAACGACGACGTGTTCCGCCTGAGCCTCGGCACGCTCGGCGGCGGCAACCATTTCTGGGAGCTCGACAAGGACGAGGAGGGCAGTATCTGGCTGGTCGTCCACACAGGGTCGCGCCGAAGCGGCAAGGACGTCGCCGAGTACTACCAGAAGCAGGCCTATGAAACCCGCAATACAGCCGGGTCAAAATACAGAGAGCTCCTGCAGCAGAAGCGCGCAGCCTATATTGATGAAGTCAAGGCAGAAGGCAGACAGAAAGAACTCGGCAAGCTCCTTAAGAAGTGGAATGCCGAGCAGTCCAAGGTGCAGATCACCGTTCCGTATGAGGTGGCGTGGTGCGAAGGGCAGGATTTTGACGACTATATACACGACATGAAGATCATGCAGGAGTACGCCAGGCTGAATCGGCGCATCATCACGGAAGTGATCCTGAAAACGTGCAAGCTGCACGCGGTCGAGCAGTTCGAGACGGTACACAACTACATCGATACGGAGCACATGATCCTCAGGAAGGGATCCGTGTCAGCGCGCGCCGGAGAGCGGCTGCTGATCCCGATCAACATGCGGGACGGCGCACTGATCTGTGTCGGCAAGGGAAACCCGGACTGGAACGAGTCGGCGCCGCACGGCGCGGGGCGCCTGATGTCCAGGTCGGAGGCCAAAAACAGCATCTCCATGAAGGAATACAGGGAGTCCATGAGCGGGATCTACACCACGAGCGTGAGCAAAGCGACGCTCGATGAGTCGCCGATGGCTTATAAGCCTATCGATGAGATCATGGCGAATATCGAGCCCACGGCGGAGATCGTGTCGCATATCCGGCCGATCTACAACTTCAAGGCGGGGGATGAGGACTGATCGCAGTGCGGAGGCGGGCGCGATCACAGGCCGGGCCTGCGGTCGGAAAGGTTTTATACAATGCTTTTATTTTTTGATATCGACGGGACACTTTGGAATTACAAAAATGAGATCAGCGAGAAGACCAGGCTCGCCATCCGGAAAGCGAGGGCCAACGGCCACAAATGCTTTATCAATACGGGGAGGGCAAGAGCCTTTGTGACCAACGCGGATCTCCTCGGCATCGGCTTTGACGGGATCGTGTCCGCCTGCGGGACCATGATCGAGTACGGCGGCAGCGTGGTGTTCAACAGGCTTGTCTCCGGCGATGACGCCATAAGGACGGTCGAGACGGTCCGCAAATACGGTTTTAAGCCCATTCTGGAGGGGCCGGAGCACCTCTACCTGGAGCTGAGGGACTTTCAGGACGACATGTACGGCAAAAAAGTGATCGCCGAGATGGGAGACCGCCTCCGCAGTATCGATGCCTGCTGGGGGAAATGGGAATTCGAGAAACTGTCCTGCGCCACAGAAGTGCCGGTCAGGCAAAGAGACGAGTGCTTCGCTCTTTTGGCGGATCTGTATGATTACATGGTCCATTCGGACCAGGTGGTCGAGATGGTCCCAAAGGGATTCGACAAAGGGGCCGGGATCCGGAAGGTGTGCGAGCTTCTGGGCGAAGATATCGCGAACACATTTGCTTTCGGCGACAGTATCAATGACAAGGAAATGCTGCTGGCGGCGGGCGTCGGCGTAGCCATGGGAGAAACATACCACGACCTCTCCGAATATGCGGATTATACCACGACCTCTCTCGAGAACGAGGGGGTGTACAACGCGATGAAACACTTTGAGCTTATCTGAGGCATCCCGGGTATCGGGGCAAAACTGAACAGGAAGTGTTATTATGGAAGAAAAAAGAGGCAAACTGTACGTGGTCGGGATCGGGCCCGGGAACTATGAGAACATGACGCTTAGAGCGGTCAGGGCCCTCGAAGAGAGCGATGTGATCGCGGGCTACACGGTGTATTGCGACCTGGTCAGGGACAGGTTCCCGGACAAAGAATACATTGTCACAGCCATGACGGGCGAGGAAAAGAGGGTCGAGATGGCGCTTTCCGCGGCTTCGGAGGGGAAGACAGTCTCGCTGGTCTGCAGCGGGGATCCGGGAGTGTACGGCATGGCGGGACTCGCGATCTCAAAGGCTGCGGAGCGGCCGGCAGGTCCGCGACCGGCAGGCCCGGGCTGTGATCGCGAAGGCCGACCGCAGGCCGGGCCTGTGATCACACCGCCGCGACCGCAGGCCGGGCCTGCGGTCGAAGTCGAAGTGATCCCCGGCGTGACCGCCGCGCTGAGCGGCGCGGCGCTTCTCGGAGCGCCGCTCATCCACGATTTCTGCGTGATCAGCCTGAGCGACAGGCTCACGCCCATTGATCTCATTGAGAAGAGACTGCGCCTCGCCGCGGAAGCCGACCTGGGGATCGTTCTCTACAATCCGGAGAGCAGGTCCAGAAAGGGGTACCTTGCCAGGGCGTGCGCTGTTCTGGCGGATCTTATAGAGCCCGGCCGGGTCTGCGGCATTGTGAGGAACATCGGACGCGAGGGCGAGAGCGCGCAGGTCATAACGTTCCGCGAGCTGCGCGAAGCGAAGGCGGACATGTTCTCGACCGTTTTCATAGGGAACACCGGCACGAAGAACATCATGGGCAGCATGGTCACGGTAAGAGGGTATAAGAGTGAATTATAATTTTCTGATCTTCGGCGGCACAACGGAGGGCCGGCTCCTGGCTGAGCGGCTCAGCGAAGCGGGCATCCCCCACGCCATCAGCGTTGCGACCAGATACGGAGAGGAGATCGAGCAGAACGAGGGCGAGACCAATCTTCTGGTCGGCAGGATGACGTCTGAGGAGATGGCAGACTGTATCAGGACAGGCGCCTATACACACGTGGTCGACGCCACGCACCCGTTCGCCGTCGACGCTTCGGCACAGATCGCCGCCGCATGCAAAATAGCGAACGTCCCCTGTTACAGACTGTCCCGGGACACTAAGGCCGACAGCCCGAGCGGCCCCGCGCCTGTCAAGGCCGGCAGCATAAATGTACCCGCCGCCGTCTACGTCGCCGACCTGAACGAAGCCGCGGCTAAGATCAATGAAACGGACGATAAGGTGCTCCTTCTTACCGGAAGCAAGGACCTTTCGGCGCTGACCTCGCGCATCGCGGATCCATCCCGGGTCTATGCCAGGGTCCTTCCCAATGAAGAGAGCCTTAAAAAGTGCCGCGAAGCAGGCCTTTCCGGGAAGCAGATCATCGCCATGCAGGGCCCCTTCTCCAAAGAGATGAATGAAGCGCTGATCAGGCAGACCGGCGCCAAAGTGATCCTGACCAAAGAGAGCGGCCGCGTCGGAGGACTCACGGAGAAGCTGGAGGCGGCCTGCGAATGCGGAGCTGCCGCGATCGTTATAAGGAACCCGGAGAGGGAGAGCGGGGAGGGCGGGCAGTCTTTTGACCTGGAAGGGATCATGGAGATAGTATCTTCCCTCACAGGTCCCGAGGCCCTCAGACAGATCACCCTTATCGGCGCAGGTCCCGGTGGCGACAGGTTCTATACAAGAGAGATGGATGCCGCCCTCAGAAAAGCGGACATCGTGTTCGGGGCCGGATCGGTCGTCGGGAGGCTCCCGGCGCACGTGCGGTCCCGCGTCCGGATACAGGAGATGTACAGGGCGGAGGAGATCCTGAAATTCCTGGAAGAGGACCCCTCTTACAGGAGCCCGGCCGTCGTCTTCTCCGGCGATATCAGCCTGTGCAGCGGCGCCAAAAAAGCGAGCGCCCTGTTCGGATCCGCCGGCTTTACAGTAAAGAAGATCAGCGGGATCTCTTCCGTGAGCCTTTTCGCGAACAGGCTCGGGATCGCTCTCGAGGAGACAGCTGTCGTGAGCTCCCACGGCAGGAACTGCAATGTGGCCGGATATGCGATGCGGAATGAAAAGACGATCGCGCTTACGGGTGGGAGCAGGGATGCGGCCGCCATATGCGGGAGCCTTCCGCCGCACGCGCGGGTGACTGCGGGATGTGACCTGGGGATGGAGTCGGAGAGGATCTTCGAGGTCCCCGCGGGCAATTCGGGGAACGGATCACGCGGGACGGGCCCGGCGGAGGCACCCGCCGACTACGCACAGGAAGCACCCGCCGGCTGCGCACAGGAAGCACCCGCCGCCTGCGCGCAAGAGCACGCTGCAGCCGAGGCCGGCTGCGCCTTTACCTCCAGGACCCTTCTGTACATCGAAAATCCCATGGCCGCAGCACTTCCCGTATATCCGGGGCTTGCAGACGACGACTTCATCCGCGGCGAAGTCCCCATGACCAAAGAAGAGATCAGGTCCTTTTCCATAAGAAAGCTCCGCCTTCACCGGAAAGCTGTGCTGTATGATATAGGTGCGGGGACAGGCTCGGTCTCGATCGAAGCGGCGCTGCTCGATCCCGAGATAGAAGTGTATTCCATAGAGAGAAATGCGAAAGCGCTGGAGCTCCTGAGGATGAACAAGGAGAAGTTCCGCACCGGAAACGTCCACATCATTGAGGGGAACGCACCGGAGGCGATCTGCGGCCTTCCTTCGCCGACGCATGTATTTATAGGCGGGAGCGGCGGCGGGATGAAGCGGATCATTGAAAGAGTCATGGAGCTGAATGACAAGGTGAGGATCGTCATCAACTGCATCACGCCGGAGACCCTGTCCGATGTGATGGCTGTATCGAGGGAGCTTCAGCTTCCCGATCCGGAGATCGTCCAGATCACCGCGGCACGATTCAGGAAAGCCGGAAATTACCACCTTCCGCAGATGGTGAATCCGGTCTATGTAGTCTGTATCAGTTTGTGAACGAAGTCAAAGATCAGCAGTATTTTGGCAGGCAGTGCGGAGACGCAGTATTCCTGCGCCGAAAAGATGACGCAGCTGAAAGATGGGAGGGCGCGTTTCATGGCATATGATTTGGCAACACCGAGGATCATGATCGCGGCGCCCGGGAGCGGCAGCGGTAAGACGCTCGTCACGTGCGCAGTGCTCCGGATCCTGGAGCGGCGGCAGCTGAAGGCGGCAGCTTTCAAGTGCGGCCCGGACTTCATAGATCCCATGTTCCACAGAAGTGTCCTGCAGGTGCCGTCGAGGAACCTCGACCTGTTCCTGTCGGGAGAAGATGGGGTGAGGAAGGCGCTGCTGAAAGGCTGTTCCGGCAGGGACATAGCTGTCATTGAAGGCGTCATGGGGCTTTTTGACGGGATGAGCTTTGCTTCCGACGAGAATTCTTCCTATGATATAGCGGTCAGGACGGAGACGCCGGTGATCCTGGTCGTGAACTGCGCAGGGACGGGAAGGTCCGTGATCCCGCTGATCAAGGGGTTCGCTGAATACGGCGGACTGATCAGGGGCGCGATCCTTAACAACACCTCAAGAGCGGCCTTTGACAGCCTGAGGGATGAGATATTTGCTGAGACCGGCGTACAGGTCCTCGGATTTCTCCCGAAGCTCAAAGGGATCGGGCTGGGCAGCAGGCACCTCGGGCTGATCCTGCCGAATGAGATCCCGGACCTGCTGGAGAGGATCGACAGGGCGGCGGATGCCCTCGCGGAGAGCCTCGACGTGGACGAACTGCTTGCGATCGCAGGCCGGGCCTGCCGGTCGGACGCGCGATCACAGGCCGGGCCTGCCGGTCGACACGTCAGGATCGCCATCGCGCTGGACGAAGCCTTCTGCTTCTACTATGAGGACAACCTGGACCTTCTGAGAGAGATGGGGGCGGAACTGATTTTTTTCTCGCCGATCCGCGACAGTGAGATCCCCGATGCATCCGGGATCATATTGGGCGGCGGGTACCCGGAGCTCTATGCGCATGAGCTCTCCTCCAACCGCTCCATGCGCCGCAGCATCCTTCAAGCGGCGGACAAGGGCATGCCGATCCTCGCTGAGTGCGGGGGCTTCCTGTATCTGAACAGGACGCTGAAGACGCCGGAGGGAGAGTCTTACGACATGGCCGGCGTACTCGGCGCGGATTCCCATATGACGCAGCGGCTCACCCATTTCGGCTATGTCAACGTGGAGGCCGCTGAGGACACCTGCTATCTAAGGAAAGGGGAGGTCATCCGCGGGCACGAGTTCCATTACTACGACACAACGGACAACGGGCATGCGTGCGGGATCAAAAAGCCCAGGGGGAACAGGTCCTGGACCGGATACGTGTCAAAAGAGAGCGTATTCGCAGGTTTCGCGCATCTGTACTATCCCTCGGCTCCGGAATTCATTGAGAGATTTCTGTCCGCTGCCTCCGCGTATGCATCACTGAAAGAGACCACATGAATACCACCAGCAAATACGACATCTTCAGTATACAGACAGACAGCCCCGACCTTTCGGTCACGGCAAAGATCAAGGCGAACTGGGACAGGATCGCCAAGCCCCTCGACAGCCTCGGGGATTTTGAGACGCTGGTCTGCCGGATCGGCGCCATACAGGGCAGAGAATACCCGGATATTGCCGGTCGCTGCGCCGTGATCTTCTGTGCGGACAACGGGATCACGGAGGAAAAAGTCTCCCAAAGCGGTAAGGAAGTCACGCTCACTGTGGCGCGCGCCCTCGGCAGCGGGATCAGTTCCGCGTGCACCCTCGGAAGGCTTGCGGGCGTCGAAGTCATACCGGTGGACATAGGGATCGACACGGCGGAGCCGATCGAAGGCGTCAGGAATGAAAAGGTCGCAAGGGGGACGAGGAATTTCCTCAAAGGTCCCGCCATGAGCGACGAAGAGCTGCTCGCGGCGATCCGCTGCGGGATCGGCATAGCCGGCGAGCTGCGGCAGCGCGGCACCGGCATGATCTCCATGGGAGAGATGGGGATCGGAAACACCACGACAGCGACTGCAGTCCTGTGCGCCGCACTCGGCCAAAATACCGACACCCTCACCGGCCGCGGCGCAGGCCTCGACGACGCGGGGCTCCTGCGCAAGAAGGAAGTGATCCGAAAAGCGCTCGATCTCTACAGATTTGACGAGATCGAAGATCCCAAAGAGAGGGCTTATCAGATCCTCAGATGTGTCGGAGGCCTCGACATAGCAGGACTTGCGGGCCTTGCCATCGGAGGCGCTCTGCATCATGTCCCCGTCGTTCTGGACGGAGTGATCAGTTCCGCTTCCGCGCTCATCGCCGCGATGATGGTGCCCGGAGTGGAAGATTATCTCATCCCTTCCCACAAGGGAAGAGAAGCCGGCAACAATATGGCGCTTGCGGCTATCGGCCTCAAGCCCCTGATCGGCGGCGACATGGCGCTGGGCGAGGGGACCGGAGCGATCATGCTGTTCCCGCTCCTTGATGTAGTCATGGGGTACTACGCGAACGGCTACGGTTTTACAGACTACGGAATGGAAAAATACAGCAGGTTCAAAAAATGATCATTTTAGTATTGGGGACGCCTGACAGCGGCAAGTCCAAGATGGCGGAAGATATTGTGATGCAGCTGGCCGCCGGCCTTGCTACAGGCGCGGCGCGCGGCGAAGCCGCCGGCCCTTCTGCCTCCGCCGGCATGGACAAGCTCTATATCGCCACAATGATCCCTTTCGGGGAAGAAGGGGACAGGCGCATTGAGAAGCACAGAAAAATGCGCGCCGGAAAGGGCTTTGTGACGGTGGAAAAGTATACGGAAGTCGACAGCCTCATCGGGGAGATCGGGAACCTGAGCGGGAAGTGCTGTCTTTTGGAATGCATGTCCAACCTTGTCGGCAATGAGATGCATGACCCTCGTAATCTGTCCCTGCCGGATGAGGAACTGGAGAAGCGGATCACGGAGGAAGTCATGGCGCTCGGAAAGAGCTGCGGGCATCTGGTGGTCGTGGCGAACAGTTTTTTGACAGATGACGCAGGCTATGACGATGAAACGAGGCGCTATGTGAGGATCGCTGACCATGTCAATGAGATGCTGAAGGCCGGCGCGGACAGGACCTGTGAACTTGCGGAAGGAGAGTGGCGTTTTCTGTGAACATCCTTAGGAGCATCCTGATCTCTTTATCCCTATATTCGAGGGTCCCCGTGCCCGTCTTTACATGGGACGAGCGGGAAGCGGGCCACGCGATCGCGTTCCTTCCGCTGACCGGGGCCCTGATCGGCGCGCTGAGCTGCGCCGTCATATGGCTTTCAGGCGCCGCGGATATACCTGTTCCTGTTGCGGCCGTCCTGCTCTCGCTGGTCCCGCTCCTTGTGACCGGCGGCTTTCACCTGGACGGATTCATGGACGTGACCGACGCGCGGAAGTCCTATCTGAGCAGGGAGCGGAAACTGCAGATCATGAAGGACCCGCACATCGGGGCGTTCGCGGTGATCGGGCTTTTGACCTACTGCATGATCTGGGGCGCGGGGCTCTATCAGATCGTGTACAGGGCGGCAGCCGGTGCCCGCGGCGGGCTTGCGGCCTATCCCCTGATCTTCTTCGTCGCCAGGGCGTTCTGCGGCCTGACGAGCGTCTGTCTGGAGAAGGCCAAAAAGGACGGGATGCTGCAGATGGAGACCGGCAGCGACAGCAGATCTGACAAAATACTGCTGTCCGCCGCAGCGGCGGCCGGCGCCGCGTTCATGATCCTCGCAAGTCCTGCCGACGGAGTCCTGTCGATACTGGGGATCCTGCTCTTTACGGTGTATTACAGGCGGATGTGCAAGAAGGAGTTCGGCGGAGTGACCGGTGACACGGCCGGCTACTATGTCGCGGTATCAGAGGAAGTGATGGTCGTCATACTGGCCGTCAGGACACTGCTATGAAATATCATTTGATCGCTTTTTTGACAGGGTTCATTCTGGACCAGATCATAGGAGACCCCATGAACTTCCCGCATCCGGTCAGGCTGATCGGATCGCTGATCAGCTTACTGGAGGGCCGCCTTAACCA
>CAMOXN010000024.1 GCA_946629175.1 uncultured Lachnospiraceae bacterium
CTGTCGATGGTGGAAGAGTAATGTGACAAGGGGCTGTCCCCCTGTCATATCGGAGGGTGAAAGATGAAGAATTGGATCGTGAACGAAGAACTGTATGCGCAGGCCGCCCGCAAAGCGCAGGCGGAAGGCATCGTCATGCTCGAGAACAGGGACAACGCGCTGCCCCTGCTCCCGGGAAGCCGTATCGCTCTGTTCGGGCGCACACAATTTCATTATTACAAGAGCGGCACGGGATCGGGCGGCATGGTCAACACCAGGTACGTGACCGGCGTGCGCGAGGCGATCCTGCAGCGCAGCGCGTATGCGCTCGCGCCGTCTGTCGAGAGGGCCTATGCGGAGTGGCTCCCGGACCATCCTGTCCTGAAAGGAGACGGCTTCACCGAGCCCTGGTTCCAGGAAGAAATGGAGATCACTGAGGATCTTGCCGCGCGGGCCGCGCAGGAAGCGGAAGCCGCGGTCGTGATCATCGGGAGAACGGCCGGAGAAGAGCGGGACAACAAGCCCGAGCGCGGGAGCTGGTACCTGACGGAGCGGGAGGAGTCGATGCTGGAGAGGGTCTGCGCGGTCTTTCCCCGGACGATCGTCCTTCTTAACACAGGCAATATCATCGACATGAACTGGGTGGCAAGATACCGCCCTGCCGCAGTTCTCTGCGTCTGGCAGGGCGGACAGGAAGGCGGGAACGGCATACTTGACGTCCTCACAGGCGAGGTGTCTCCTTCCGGGAAGCTTGCGGATACCATTGCGCGCGAGGTCAGTGATTATCCGTCCGACGCAAATTTCGGAGACCCGGAAAGAAATGTCTACGCGGAAGACATTTATGTGGGGTATCGCTATTTTGAGACATTTGCGAAGGAGAAGGTCCTGTATCCCTTTGGATACGGGCTTTCCTACACGAGTTTTGAGATCAGCGGGCAGGGAATGGAGAGCATAGGGGACGATACGATCACTTTCCGCGCCAGGGTCGCCAATACCGGGAACGCGCCGGGCAAGGAGGTCGTGCAGATCTACTGCCAGGCGCCGCAGGGGAAGCTCGGGAAACCGGCGCGGGTGCTCTGCGCCTTCAGAAAGACGATCATGCTGGATCCCGGGCAGAATCAGGACCTGAAATTCAAGGTGCCGGTCAGGGCGATCACCAGTTATGACGACAGTGGCGTGACAGGCTACAAGTCCTCGTGGGTGCTGGAGGAAGGCACTTATACCTTCCATATCGGAAGCAGTGTCAGGGATACGAAAGAGTGCGGAAGCTTTGCGCTGAACGGTACAGCGGTGATCGAGGTGTGCGAGGAAGCGCTGGCGCCGATCCGGCCTTTCGACAGGATGAGACCGGTGGCTGCCGGAAACGAAGCGGGTCCCGGCAGCGGGACGGTTTCCGGCAGCGGGGAGAATTCCGCGTCTGCAGGAGGAGCCGGATATAAAGTGGGATATGAGCCCGTACCGCTGCGCACCATCCCGCCGCTTGAGAGAAGGGCGGAGAGGATGCCGGAAGAGATCCCTTATACGGGAGATCGGGGATATAAGCTTTCGGATGTAGGAGACGGGAAAGCGGCAATGGAAGCCTTCCTGGCGCAGCTTAGCGATGAGGACCTGATCGCGATGACCCGCGGAGAAGGCATGTACTCTCCGAAAGTGACGCCCGGAACAGCAGCTGCTTTCGGGGGAGTGACGGACAGGCTGCAGTATTTTGGCATCCCGGCCGCGTGCTGTTCGGACGGGCCCAGCGGGATCCGGATGGACGACGGCACGAAGGCGTTCTCTATTCCGTCGGGCACATGCCTTGCCTGCACATGGAACCGCGTGCTGGTCAAGGAACTGTTCGACTGGCTCGGGACAGAAGTGTGGAAGAACCGCATTGATTCTCTCCTGGGGCCCGGCATGAATATCCACCGACATCCGCTGAACGGAAGGAATTTCGAGTATTTTTCCGAGGATCCGTTCCTGACGGGCAAGATGGCCGTCGTGGAGCTCCGCGGCCTGCGCGAGAGCGGCGTCGCGGGAACGATCAAGCATTTCTGCGCCAACAGCCAGGAGTACCGCCGCAGGTACACGGATTCGGTCATCTCCGAGCGCGCGCTCCGCGAGATCTACCTGCGCGGATTTGAGATCGCGGTCCGCGAAGGGGCTGCGGCGTCGGTCATGGCGACTTACGGGGCCGTGAACGGGGCATACACGTCGTCGCAGTATGACCTCCTGACAACGATCCTGCGCGGACAGTTCGGATTCGGCGGGATCGTCATGACGGACTGGGAATCGTTCGGAAGCGAAGAGAATATGCCGGGATCGCCGCAACAGACTGCGTCGATGATCCGCGCGCAGAACGACCTGTACATGGTCGTCAGCAGCGCGGAACAGAATTCGAAAGGGGACGATACCGCGCAGGGCCTTATGGACGGGCGGATCACCCGCGGGGAACTGCAGAGAGCGGCACGCAACATCTGCGGGTTCCTGATCGATACGCCGGCGTATAAGAGAATGTACGGAAGAGAATGAACGAAGAGAATGAACGAAGAGAGGCTGCCGAACCCGGAAATTGATCCGGCGCGGCAGCCTTTTCTGGTATCCGTATTAAATGCGCAGGTCCTTCGGTCCGCTTGCGCTAGGACTTCTGGCCCGTGTTCTTTGCGGTGCTCTTCGCCTGGTTGATGCTCCGCTGCAGTTCGTTGCTCTCTCTCCTCTTTTCAAGCTTGATGACGATCCAGGACTGGTACATATAGGTCAAAATAGCGGCGAGCGGGATCGAGACGACCACTCCGAGGATGCCGAAGATCCTCCCGAAGACAATGATGGAGACAAGGACCCAGACTGCGGGAACGCCCAGGGAATCGCCGAACATCCGGGGCTTCAGGATATATCCGTCGACCGTCTGGATCAGGAACGTGAAAATGAGGAACCAGAGCGCATACCACGGGTTGACGAGAACGAGGATAAAAGCGCCGATCGTTCCGCCCACAAAGGGTCCGAATGTCGGCACCAGATTGGCAACGCCGACAACGACGGAGAGCAGGACGATATAAGGCATTCCCGCCGCCTTCATAAAGATGGCGTTGGAGATGCCGATGATCACACCGTCCAAAAGGTCAAAAATGATATATCGAAGCAGGATGTTGTGGCAACGTCCCAGAAAATCAACTGCCGCCGGATAGACATTGACGGAGAGGATCGCCTGAAGAAGGAACTTGAATCCGGACTTGATGCGATCCTTGGACGTCATGAAATAGACGGCAAGAATGAACGCGATCACGGCTTCAAAGATCCCCAGGGTCAGATTGATCGAGGTGTTCACAATGTGGTTGACGTTCTTGGGGAGCAGGGAACGGATCGCGTCGAGGAAGTCTCCGCTGGACGCGATCAGGCCGGAAATGTCGATGTTCATATTGGAAGCGGCCGCCTGCAGGCGCTGCAGGACGCCTTGCAGGGAACGCGCGTAGATCTCGAAATTGCCCGCGAAAGTCATGATACTGCTTATGACCTGCGGGATCAGCGCCACCAGAAGGATAACGACGAAGAAGAAAAAAGATAAAAGGGCACACGCTGTCGACAGATCGTGCCGGACCCGTTCGGAACGGATCTTTCCGAAGACATAGGTCTCGAATACGCCCGCCAGCGGGTTCAGGATGTACGCGATGATCGCCGCCATCACGATCGGGGATATAAGCGTACCCAGGCCGTGCAGTCCCCGGCCGATCACGTCCAGATGCGTGAGAACGACAAAAAGGACCACAGCCGAGCAGGTCGCGATCGTATATGCGATCCACGGAGTATTGAGCTGGTTTTTATTGAATTTCATGGCGCGACGACCTTTCCGGAAAAATGTCATGGTGACCTGTTCTCATTATACAACAGGAGAGTCTTCGTAAAAGAAGATTTTTCTGCCCGATTCTCTGACGGCGGCGGAAAAATGGCGTATAATGAGTGTGATGCAGATCTCTGCGATACTCTTAAGCAATAAGAATCCGGAAGGAGACACCTATGAATAATACCGAGAACAGACGGATCGGCGGCATCGGCTGGGCCGTGATCGCCATGAGCGTCGCAATACTGTTTACCTGCGGTTTTCTGACCGCGCTCGTGGGCATAGATTACGAGCCGCACGAGCTGATCGCGCTGAGCCTGACCCCTTCAGATCCCGTCGGGCTTTTTAAGGCGCATCCGGAACCGTTCTGGCATCTTCTGACCTATCTGGCGGTCAACGTTTTCCGCTGCAGGGTGGAGATCGCGGCCGGTATCGTCTCGGGACTTCTGATCGTGGCCACTTACGTCATAGCCTTCTGCGCCATCCGCAGGACCGTGCCGGGCCTGGAATCTCATGAAGCCGCAGGGCTCGATCTGGTGCTCCATCTCGCGGGCCCCATCTACGCGTGGTTCTTCAATAAGACGCCGTATCTGGGACAGGGATCGCCCAACATCTGGCACAATCCCACTTCGATCGCGGTAAGGCCGATCGCCCTCCTGGTCTTTGTCCTGGTCTCCTCGATGGTCATCAAGGCGCGCAGCGAGGATTTTGAACACGGGATCCCGGCCGGCACTGCCGTGCTGACAGGACTGCTCCTGATCCTGTCCTGCCTCGCGAAACCGAGTTTCGTGCAGGTCTTTTATCCCGCGATCTTCACGCTGATGGTGATCTGGCTGATCATGTACAGGGGCAGGAACCTGAAAACGGCGCTGCAGCTCTTCCTCGTATGCCTGCCTTCGCTGATCGTCATGATCCTGCAGTTCGTGAACGCTTTCTACAGCGGCAGCGGCAAGTCCGGCGGTCTGGCGATCAAACCGTTCGTCGTTGCCGGCGCAAGGACGAGATCGATCCCGATCTCCCTTCTGCTCCTTCTGGCATTCCCGCTCCTGATGCTGGTCATCACAGCGGTCAAGAAGAGCCTTAACTGGAGCGATGCCCTTGCATGGCTCATGCTTTTCTGGGGGCTTGTCTGGAGGCTCCTCCTCGCGGAGAAAGGCGAGCGGGAATGGCACGGGAATTTCTCCTGGGGCTTCATGCTCGCGTCCTATCTGGTATGGTACTGCGCGGTCAGGAATTATCTGCGGCATTATTTCAGCGAGCAGATGACCGGGAACAAGCGCGGGTTCGGATTTGTACTGGCGACCCTTGTACTGGCGCTGCATCTCATATCGGGAATTTACTATATCGGCTATCTTGTCATCCTCGGAAACGGGATGTGATGATTACGGTCTTATAACAACAATAAGGTTTACTATTAGGAGGTCACAAAGAAATGGCTGTTTTTAAAGGCGCGGGCGTAGCGCTTGTAACGCCCATGAAGGACAACGGAGAGATCAATTACGAGGTGCTGGGCGCTCTCATTGAAGACCAGATCAGTAAAAAGACAGACGCGATCATCATCTGCGGCACGTCCGGAGAGGCTCCTACGCTGGAAGATGACGAGCATCTGGAGGCGATCCGTTACACTGTCGACAAGACTGCGGGCAGGATCCCGGTCATCGCCGGAACGGGCTCCAACAACACGGCGCACGCCGTCATGATGTCCAAAGAGGCCCAGAAGCTCGGCGCGGACGGCTGTCTTTTGGTCGCCCCTTATTACAACAAGGCCACACAGAACGGACTGGTGAAGCACTTTGCGGCGATCGCGGGCGCGATCGATATTCCATGCATCCTCTACAACGTTCCCTCCCGGACAGGCTCCAACATCCTGCCCGAGACAGCGGTCCGCATGGCCAAAGAAGTGGATAATATCGTCGCGATCAAGGAGGCGTCGGGCAATATCAGCCAGGTAGGCAAGCTCGCGGCGCTCGCCGAAGGCGTCCTGGACATCTATTCCGGAAACGACGACCAGATCGTCCCGATCTGCTCGCTCGGAGGCATCGGCGTAATCTCCGTGCTCTCCAACGTCGCGCCGCTTGAGACGCACAACATGGTGGAGTACTGCCTGGAGAACCGCTACGATGAGGCCAGACGTCTTCAGCACAAAGCGCACGATCTCGTAGACGCGCTGTTCTGCGAGGTGAACCCGATCCCCGTGAAAGCCGCCCTTCAGATGCAGGGATTTGCCGTCGGCGCGCCCAGGCTCCCGCTGACGGAGATGGAGCCGGCGCACAAGGAGATCCTCAGGAAAGCGATGATCGAATTCGGATGCCTGTAAGAAAATGAAAAGCTGCCGTACCGGAAAATACAATTTCCGGTGCGGCAGCTTTTTTGTGCGATAAGCCATCGTTACTGAGTAATGCTGCTGATTCGTGCTGCTTTTCTTCTGATCACTGTCTGCTATTACTTGCGGCGCTTCCCCGTGATCGCGAGGATGCGGATGAAGAGGTTCACCACGTCGAGATAGATGTCGGCAGCGCTGTCGATCGCGTTGTCGAGCGTCTTGGGGTACCGCTGCGCCCTGCACCAGTCAAGCCCGATATAGCCGCAGAAGATGAGCGCCACGGCGTAATCGATGAGGGTCATCGGGAGCCCTAACAGGAACATGCCGGCGACCTGTATGATAATGCATGCGAGGAGCGAGATGAAAAGCGTCCTTCCGAGATTCTGGAAGAAAGCCGGGTACAGCATGGACAGAATGACCATGATCACGGTCACCAGCGCCGTTGCGATGAAGGCGTAGGAGACGGAGTGAGCGGTGAAAGCCGTCACGTAGAAGGTCAGAAGAAGCCCCATCGAGACAGCCATTCCGGTAAAGCCCGCGAAGCTCACGGCCGGGTTGTCCGACTTGTGCACCAGGATCGAGCAGCCGATCGTTCCGACAAAATAGAGCGCCAGCACCAGAAGATAGTTGAGGCTCAGGATCTGGTAGGTGAAAAAGACGGACATCACGACGTTGATCAGGACGCCCCACAGGAGGGTAAGTCCGATGGTCATGTTGTAGCTGCGCTCCGTCACCTTCGTGCCCGCGTAGCTGTTCATACGTTCAAGTTTATATTCTTTAGTAAAATCTTCCATAATTCATATTCTCCTTTCGTGAATCCATTATAGCGCATGATCCCCGGTTGAAAAGTGAAATTTGTATGTATTCCAGTACTTTTAAAGCACAGAACAGCACACGTAGGATGTTGTGAAAAATAGACAAAATCATGTGTGTAATTTATGATAAAGTGTCAGAATTGCTTATCAAAAACACAAGAATCGGCGCAAGTGTCCTGTTTTTTTTTACAATCTCGGGGGCGTTTCTATTGTTTTCAGTGGTGAAAAGCACTAAAATGATTGTGTAACACTAACGGCAGTCCGTAGAACGAAAGGAGTGCATAATGGGAGCTGCAGATGTTATGTATGAGCGGTTCGAAAAGAATCTGCAGGCGGTCAACGGGAACAGTTGGCTCGCAGCAGTACCGGAAGCCGCGGACATAATCGTAAATGCATTCAAGGAGAACGGGATCTCGGACACATGTCTTTGCGAGACGCCGCTCCTTAAGGAAATGGGGCTGAAGAAAGCTCTTGAGGATGCAGGGATCACCGTCTATACGGATCATATCCGCCTGCACGCCGAGACCGCCAAGGGAGGGATCACTGAGTGCCAGTGCGGGATCGCTGACCTCGGAAGTGTGCTTCAGCTTGGCGACGACGTAGATGCACGCATGGCGGCCGGCATGTCGGAGTATTATATCGGCGTCGTGAGGCTGTCTGCGATCGTGGATGATTACGACGCAATGTTCGACAAGCTCAGTGAGATGGAAGAGCTGCCCTCATTCGTCGGCTTTATCACAGGCCCGAGCCGCACGGCTGACATCGAGTGCGTGAGCACGGTCGGCGTGCACGGACCACTCAAGCTTTCGATCCTTGTGATCGCAGATGTCTGATTAGAGCAGAAGGGAGGCGGAATTAATGGCGAATGAAGCTTTGAAGCAGGAGATCCAGTCTGCTCTGCGCAATACGACGCTCAGCAGGACGCTCGGAAAATTCTGCGAGACCTATCCCGAGAGACGTCTGAAATCCTATGAAGGCGTTGATTTTGAGGAGACAAGAGAAAATATCCGCAGGGTCAAGGATTACGCGGCGGATCATATCGATGAGATGATCGAGAAGTTCACGAAGAACTGCACCGCCCGCGGGGGACATGTCTTCCATGCTACCAGCAAGGAAGAGGCGATGGAGTATGTCCGCAATCTCGTCAAGGAAAAAGGCGTGCAGACGATCGTCAAGTCCAAATCGATGGCATCGGAAGAACTGCACATGAACAAGGTCCTCGGAGACGACGGCGTTCTCGTTCAGGAGACTGACCTCGGCGAATTTATCATTGCGCTCGAGGGCAATACCCCTGTGCATATGGTCATGCCTGCGCTGCACCTTAACAAGGAGCAGGTCGCGGATCTGTTCACGGATTATACCAAGGAAAAGAATGAGCCCATCATCGCCGAGGAGGTCAAGACGGCCCGCAAGGTGATGAGGGAGAAATTTACACATGCCGATATGGGCGTATCGGGCGCCAACGTGGCAGTCGCTGAGACCGGCACGGTCTTTACGATGACCAACGAAGGAAACGGCCGTATGGTCGGCACGCTCCCGAAGATCCACCTGTATATATTCGGCATTGAGAAGTTCGTCAACAGCCTTTCCGACGCGCGCTATATCTTCAAGGCGCTTCCCCGCAACGGCACGGCACAGAGACTGACAGCATATCTCTCCCTGTATACCGGTGCCACGGAAGTGACTCTTGATAAGGAAACGGACGAGAAAGGACCCAAGGAATTCTACTGCGTGATCCTCGACGATCCCGGAAGACGCGAGATCCTTGCGGATGAAAATTTCCGTGAAGTCTACGACTGCATCCGTTGCGGCGCCTGCCTCGACGTATGTCCCGCGTTCTCACTGCTCGGCGGCCATGTCTACGGCAGTAATGTCTATACAGGCGGTATCGGGACGATCCTTTCCCACTTCCTCGTATCAGAGGAGCGCGCGGAGCAGATCCAGAACATCTGCCTGCAGTGCGGACGCTGCAAGGAAGTCTGCGGCGGCGGTCTCCATATTCCCGAGATGATCATGAAGCTCCGCGAGAGAAGCACCGAGAAGCACCAGAACCCGACTTATAAATTCGCTCTGGATGCTGTCAGCGACAGGAAACTGTTCCACTCCATGCTCAGGATCGCATCCATCGCGCAGCCCGCGTTCATGAAGCCCGGCCAGCCGATGATGCGTCATCTGCCGATGTTCCTGTCCGGACTTTCTGAGGGAAGAAGCCTTCCCAAGATCGCGCAGGTGCCGTTCAGGGATGTGTTCCCGACGATCAAACAGGACGTCCCGAACCCGAAGGGGAAGATCGCTATTTTCACCGGATGTCTCTTAGACTTCGTATATATCGATACAGCGACTGCTGTGATCAAGGACCTCAATTCCATCGGCTACCTGGTGGATATGCCTATGGGACAGTCCTGCTGCGGCGCGCCGGCCACATATATGGGCGACCGGAAGAACGCGACCGTCACGGCGAAACTGAACGTGGACGCAATGCATGCGGAGGATTACGACTACATCGTATCCGCGTGCCCTACCTGCACGCACCAGCTGCGTGAGTACCAGGAGTTCCTCAAGGACGATCCGGAGTACTATGAGAAAGCCAAGGAACTGGGAGAGAAGAGTTATGACTTCTGCAAACTCTTCCATATGCTCGGCGGACTTTCCGATGAGGGTGACGGCAAGGAAATGAACATCACTTATCATGATTCTTGCCACCTTAAGAGGACCATGGGCGTGTTCGAGGAGCAGAGAGAACTCCTTACCCATACCAAGGGAGTCCATCTGACCGAGATGAAGGAAAGCGATGTATGCTGCGGCTTCGGCGGCACATACAGCATCAAGTTCCCCGAGGTCGCGACCCCGATCCTTGCCAAAAAGATCGAACACATCAAGGAGACCGGCGCGGACTATGTCGCGGTCGACTGCCCCGGCTGCATGATGCAGATCAGCGGCGGACTCGACGCAAGGGATCTGGATGTGGAGGTCAAACACACCGCAACGATCATTGCAGAGAAAAGAGGATTGATGTAAGTCGTGAATACTATACCCGGTACTGCCGGGAACGCGCCTTTAGGGAAAAGGGACGGGAAACTCACCGTCCGCATGGCCGTCGGCCTTGCGGCTCCGCATACATTTGCGGCGTCGGCATGTCCGGCCCTGTTCGGGATACTGTACTGCGTATACAGACGGTTCCCCATCAGGATCTACGAGGCGGTAATGCTCTTTGCGGCGTGCGTTCTTATGCAGTCATCGGTCAACACACTCAATGATTATATGGATTTTGTAAGCGGGGCGGATACCGCGGAAGACAACGTGGAAAAGTCGGATTCGATCATCGTCTTCTCCGACCTGGCACCGTGGAGGGCACTTGCCCTGGGCTGCGGCTACTTAGCGGCCGCGCTCCTGATCGGAAGCTATTTCGTTTTCCGGCGCGGACCGGCACCGCTGATCATAGGCGTCATCGGAGCTCTGGTGGTGGTACTGTATTCCGCAGGCCCCCTGCCTGTCTCCCATCTGCCGATCGGGGAGATCGTCTCCGGCTTTGTGATGGGCGGCCTGATCCCTCTGGGGATCGCCGCGGCGGTAACGGGCCAGATCCATCCGGAGATCCTTCCGTACTGCATCCCCTTTGTGCTGGGGATCGGACTGATCATGATGACGAACAATACCTGTGATATCGAGAAGGATATTCAGTCGGGCCGCAGGACGCTTCCGGATATGATCGGAAGGCAGCGGGCGGTCCGCCTGTACAGAAGTCTCGTTCTCTTATGGATCGCGTCGATCTTCCTGTACGCGCTGTCCCTTCATCCGCTGGCCGGACTTCTCGGAGCGGTCATGCTGATACCGGGATACCTGTTCGCGTTTCGGTACCTTCTGCACTCGCCGGTGATCCCGGCTACGCGGATCGCCCAGATGAAAGGGATCCTTAAGGCGAACCTGACCGGCGCCGCGATCTGTATGACAGTCCTGGCAGCTGTGTCTGCGGCCCGGAGTCTGTGAGCGGACAGGACAGTGAATCTTCAGGTGTTGTATATGGAAGAACGCGCATTCGACGGCAAGCAGGAAAAAGTTTATCGCATTTTCGAGGAGATCGCCGACAGGTACGACAGTGCCAATGTGAGGATCAGCCTCGGGATGCAGCGGTTGTGGAAGAAAATGCTGGCGGACCGGCTTTTTAAGGACGTCGGTTCCATGTCTGAGAAAGCCCCCCGGATCCTGGATCTGTGCACCGGCACGGGTGACATCGCGATCCTGGCCGCGCGCAGAAATCCCGGCTGGAAAGTCGTCGGACTGGACTTTTCACCGGCCATGCTCGAAAGAGCTGCGGAGAAAGGGGCAAAATACCGATGCCGAAATGTCCTGTGGACAGAGGGAGACGCGATGGCGATCCCGTATCCGGACGGGACATTTGAGGCGGTGACGATCTCATTCGGCCTCAGGAACTGTGCCGACACAGGCAGGGTCCTCCGGGAGATCGCCAGGGTATTGAAACCGGAGGGGGTGCTTCTGTGCATGGACTCCTTCGTGCCGTCAAACAAAGCCGTAAGGCCCTTCTACAGAATATATTTCCGGTTTCTGATGCCGATCATAGGCGGCGGAGGAACACACAGGAAAGAGTACATCTGGCTGCAGGAGTCCACTGAGAAATTCTGCACGCCGGAGGAACTCGCGCAGCTGATGCGGGAGAGCGGGCTGAAAAAGCCCCGCATATACCGGCGGATGCTCGGCGCCTGTGTGCTGCTGGAGACCAAAAAGGCCTGAACTGAAGCTGCGAACCACGTTATAGGAGGTTTGGAAATATTATGAGTGAAGAAAAATTTGATGCCATAGTCGTTGGAGGCGGACTGGCAGGCCTGACCTGCGCATACCTGCTCGCTCAGGCAGAGATGGAAGTCCTTCTGATCGAGAGAGGCGATTTCTGCGGAGCCAAGAATGTGACCGGCGGAAGGCTGTACGGACATACGCTGGAAAAGGTCATTCCCGGATTCGCAGAGGAAGCGCCCGTAGAGCGCAAGGTCACCAAGGAAAGGATCGCGCTCATGACGAAGACAGGCGCGGTCAACATCGAGTACGCGTCAGGGAAAGAAGACGATGCGAAGTCTGCTTCCTACACGGTGCTCCGCGGAAAATTTGATAAATGGTTCGCTGACAAGTGCGAAGAGGTCGGCGTCATGATGGTCCCCGGGATCCGCGTGGATTCCGTTCTCTTAGAGGACGGCAAGGTCGTCGGGATCGATGCCGGCGGCGAAGCGATGTACTCTGACATGGTCGTTCTGGCGGACGGCGTCAACTCGCTCCTTGCCCAGCAGCTGGGACTCAAGAAGGAACTGGATCCTTCCCAGGTGGCTGTCGGATGTAAGGAAGTCATTCAGCTCGGCGAGGACGTGATCAACCAGAGATTCAATGTCAAGAGCGGTGAAGGCGTGGCTATGCTGGTCGCTGGTGATCCTACAGTCGGCAATATCGGCGGCGGCTTCATCTATACGAATAAAGACTCTGTCTCGGTCGGTATCGTCACGACCTGCAGCGATATCGGAAGAGTGGATGTCTCCGTTCCCGATATGCTGGAGAGATTTAAGAACCATCCCGCAGTGGAACCTCTGATCGAGGGAGGCATCCCGCTTGAGTACTCGGCGCATCTGGTCCCCGAGGGCGGATTCGACATGATCCCTCAGCTGTACAGGGACAATGTCCTTGTAGTCGGTGACGCGGCAGCGTTCGTCGTCAACCTCGGCTATACGGTCCGCGGCATGGACTATGCCATTGAGTCCGGCCGTCTCGCTGCTGAGACGATCATCCGGGCCAGAGATATGGGCGGCGATTACTCTGCGGCGAACCTGTCCTATTATCAGATGCTTCTGGAAGACAGCTGCATCTTCAGGGACATGAAGCAGTACAGGAACTTCCCGAAACTTCTGGAGCGGCATGAGATCTTCAACGACGTTCCCGAGATCGCGGATGTCCTTTTCGACAAGCTGTTCCGCGTGGACGGTGAAAAGCCTGTGTCACTTCCTATGTTCGTGATCGACGAGATCGCGAAGAGGACCTCCGCGCAGAAGCTTCTTGAACTTGTAATGGTGGCTCTGGACGCTCTGTAAAGAGAGGCGTCCGGTAATCATGAACCCGCGGATATGAAAGCACAGAGCTTTCCGTTTGGAGGTAAAAAATGGCTAAGAAAGTACCAGTAGATGATAAGCTCGGTTATAATAGGTTCAATACCGACGAGAGCTATGCCCACATCGAGATCAACGAAGACTTCAAAGATGAGGCTGAGATCAGGAAAGTCGTTCTCGCATGCCCGGCAGAGCTGTACAAGTATGAGAACGGGGAACTCACGTTCAACCATGAGGGATGTCTGGAGTGCGGCACCTGCCGCGTAGTATCGGGCGGCAAGGTCGTCAAGATGTGGAACCATCCTTATGGAGGGGCCGGCGTGACCTATATGCAAGGTTAAGCTCATTAAAGGTTAATGCTGAATTGTGGTAAGTACCGGGGCGGGTGGGGGCCCGCTCCGGAAACGGTAACGGATCTTTCCCGGAAGGGTTGACTCTGCACCTTACGGGATGAGATAGATACACTAAATTTACAAGGAGGGTAAATGTAATGTATGCGTTAATAGCTTTTGTACCTATTATTCTCACCATCGTTCTGATGGTTGGCTTTAACTGGCCGGCCAAAAGAGCACTGCCTCTGGCATGGATCGTGGCCGTCATCATCGGCGTAGCACTTTGGAAAATGCCTTTCCTCAGCTTTGACGGAAAGAGTGCGGTAGGCCAGACGATCCTCGGCTTCCTGAGCGCGTTCGAAACGCTCGTCATTATCTTCGGCGCGATCCTGATCATGAACACGCTGTCCCAGTCGGGCGCCATGGCGGCGATCAACGGCATGTTCAAGGGAATCACACCTGACGCGAGACTGCAGGCCATCATCATCGGCTTCATCTTCGGCGCTTTCATCGAAGGCGCTGCAGGATTCGGCACACCGGCAGCTCTGGCTGCGCCGCTGCTCATCTCCGTCGGCTTCCCGCCTCTTTGCGCGGCAATGGTAGCGCTGATCTACAACTCCGTACCTGTCTGTTTCGGCGCGGTAGGAACACCTACCAACATGGCGTTCACGACGGTCAAAGACGCAGTCGTGGCTCTGGGCGGCGAACCTGACGCATGGAAGATGGCCCTCACTTTCTGGTCAGCTCTTCCTCTTGCGATCGGCTGCGCAGTCATCCTGACCATCGGCGTCGGCTTTGTCTGCAAGTACTACGGCAAGGATAAGAAGTTCAGTGATGTTGTTCCGGTCATCCCTTACATCCTGTTCGTGACGATCACATTTGACATCTTCTATCTGCTGATCGCTGCTTTCATCGGCCCGGAGCTGGTCTCCCTGCTTGCCGCGATCATCACACTGCTGATCGTCCTGGTCACCACCAAGAACGGCTTCCTTGTTCCCAAGGATGTCTGGACATTTGATAAGAAAGATAACTGGGACAAGACCTGGCTCGCTACGACAGCTGTTCCGGAACCCAAGATCAGTGACATGAGCCTGATCAAGGCGTGGACACCTTATTTTATCATCGCAGGTATCCTGGTCCTTACCCGTGTTGCACAGAAATTCGGCGTTGGTATTTTCGACGCAATGAAGAGCTTCACGATCGGCACAGGCCAGAGCGGCATCGTCTTCGGCGGCAACTGGAACTGGGCGGTCCTCTGGAACCCCGGCGTTGTGTTCATCATCGTCGCACTCATCACGATCCCGCTTCACGGCATGTCCAGTGAGAACGTACAGACCGCTTGGAAGGGCGCTCTGAACCAGGTCAAAGGCGCTGCGATCGCGCTGCTGTTCGGTGTCGCGATGGTCAATATCTTCCGTTACACCTCCATGCCGGCTGAAATGATCCCCGCAGGCGTGGCAGAAGGCGTATCCTACTCCATGCTTTACTCCATGGCGAAGGGCCTTGCTGATATCGCAGGCGGCGCTTACCTCGTGATCGCTCCGTTCATCGGCGTGCTCGGCGCGTACATGTCCGGATCCAACACGGTCTCCAATACGCTGTTCGCTTCCCTGCAGTTCACAACTGCCGGACTGGTCGGACTTCCTTATGTCCTGGTAGTTGCCCTGCAGAATAACGGCGGCGCGATCGGAAACATGGTCTGCGTCAACAACGTCGTATCCGCTTGCGCTACGACAGGAACCAACGGCAACGAAGGTAAGATCATCAGAACGAACATCATCCCTTGCGCATGCTTCTGCATCATCGTTATGGCAGTCATGGCGATCGCGATCGCTATGGGCGCGAACCCTCAGGCACTGCCTTACACCTAAGATATAAGGATAGGATGATCGATCGGCACTATCGTGTGCCAAGTAAGTTAAGCACGAGGAACATAGCCGCAGGATAAGAGCCTGCGGAGCAGAGTGACTTTACTGAAGTCCCATCAGGCAGCTGCACGTGCGGCGTACATAAACGCGCAGGCTTGCAGATGTCTGATGGGACTTTTTGCGCGAAGCAATGAGCCATGCGTGGACAGGATGGCGAATAGACTGTCGGCAGGGCGAATTGAAAAGCCATACGTGGACAGGAAGGACAATACGATGCTCATTTTGGACACGGGAATAAGGGAAGAACTGAAGATCGTGGAGAAGGACCTCGCGGAGTATCTGCGCGCGGAGGGGAACGCCTCGCAGGTGGGGGATATTCTGCGGGATGTATCTCTTTCGGGCGGAAAGAGGCTCCGTCCGCAGCTCCTTCTTCTCGCGGCGCAGTTCGGCCCCTTCTATAAAGAGAAAAAAGAGAGATTGTGCAGCCTTGCGGCGCTTATTGAGATGGTGCACGCGGCTTCCCTGATCCACGACGACATAGTAGACGATTCGCCGATGCGCCGGGGCAGGCCGTCTATTCAGTCCAAGTACGGGAAGGACAGGGCCGTCTATGCGGGAGACCTTGTTCTGAGCCGCATCGTGAAGGAACTGTTCAAAGGCGGTTTCTATCAGGTCGGCGGGCTGTTCGGCCAGGCTGTGGAAGAGATGTGCATCGGTGAACTGGGACAGATGCAGTGCCTGTTCGACGCGGAGACCACGGTAGAACAGTATATTAAGAATATCGACGGAAAAACAGCGGCCCTTTGCAGGCTTGCCTGCGCCGCAGGCGCGTTGGAGAGCGGAGCGGCTCAAGAAACGGCAGCGCAGCTCATTTTATTCGGAGAGTGTTTTGGCCGCATGTTCCAGATCCGTGACGATCTTCTCGATTTTGTTTCGGACGCTTCTTCAGAAGGGAAGCTTGTCCGCACGGATTTCCGGGAAGGGATCCTGACGTTGCCTGTTCTCTATGCGGTGAAGACGGAAGCGGGGGGGAAGCCGATCCGTGCGTTGCTGGAAAAGGCTTTGCGGGGTCAGTTTTCAGACGCTGACAGTGAGGAGCTGGTCAGGCTCGTCCGCGAATCAGGCGGCATTCAGGATGCGAAGCGTGAGCTTGGAAGATACGCCGCATCGGCGAATGAAGCGCTGCAGGGACTTCCGCCCTGCCGCGCGAGGGATATCCTCGCGGGACTGGTCGCGCGCATGATACAAGAATGAATCATCAGTTTACCAGTGAGAAGAAGGGCCCGGAAGGCAGGTGTCGATTAGCGAAGTAAAATCACTCGCTCATTCAAGGCCTGCCTTCCGGGCCCTTTAAACTGCCTCCGGACGCTAAACCCTTGTGCGAGACGGAAATTCGTTGTAGAATATTTCGAAATCAGCATTCGGAAAACGCTTTGACGATAGGCGTTTCGACAAGGAGGAAAAATGTTCAAATACGCATGCCTTAACAATATATCCG
>CAMOXN010000025.1 GCA_946629175.1 uncultured Lachnospiraceae bacterium
CCATGCGTGGACGAGACGGATGAAAGGCTGAGATATGAAGATACACGGATTACAGAAAATGACCCTGCTGGATTTCCCGGGCCATGTAGCCTGCACTGTTTTTCTGGGAGGCTGCGACCTGAGGTGTCCCTTCTGCCACAATTATGAACTGGCGACCGGAAAAGTGCCGCCGATGATGGAGGAAGAAGAACTGTTCGCTTTTTTGGCAAAAAGAAAGGGGCTTCTGGACGGAGTGGCGGTCACAGGCGGCGAACCGTGCCTGCACCGGGATCTCCCGGAACTTCTGGCGCGGATCCGTGAACTGGGATTCGTGGTGAAGCTGGACACGAACGGGACGCACCCGGACATGCTGCGGGAGATCCTCGAGAGAGGGCTTGCGGATTACGTGGCGATGGATATCAAGAACAGCCCGGGCAAGTACACGTTTACGGCGGGGATGGCCGCGGAGCCTGATTTCGTCAGCGCAGTCAGGGAGAGCGTCCGGATCCTGATGGAAAGCGGCACCGATTACGAGTTCCGGACGACCGTCGTGGACGAGTTGCACGAAGTACAGGATTTCGAAGAGATCGGAAGGTGGATCAGAGGCGCAAAAAGGTACTTCCTGCAGTGTTTTACGGACCGCGATACAGTTCCGTACGGAGGCCTCAGCGCGCCGTCTAAAGCGAAAATGGAGGCCTGTGCGGCTATCGCAAAGCGCTATATAGCGGACGTGCAGATCCGGGGGATGGATTGAAGCAGGTGGATTTGAGCGCCTCATTTCGATTATGTTACAATCCGAGTGTCAGAATATACAATATATTGACATTCAATTAAGTTTGCCACTAGATATTGACGAGAGGATTCCTTCGTGGTACTGTAGTTGTGTTCGCAAAAGACAGATGCCGGACAGTTCCCGACAATCATCAATGAAAATTACAGTACCGTAAGAGGGGGTTTTATTATGTACCAGGTTACAAAGAGAGACGGGCAGGTCGTTGATTTTGAGATCAGTAAGATCAGCGATGCCATCACAAAAGCTTTCGTGGCTATCGAAAAGCAGTATCATCCCAGCATTATCGATCTGATCGCGCTCCATGTCACATCCGACTTCGAGCCCAAGATCAGGGATGGAGTGATCGCGGTAGAAGATATTCAGGACAGCGTTGAGAAGGTTCTTTCCGAGTCCGGATACGCAGATGTGGCAAAGGCCTATATCCTTTACCGCAAGCAGCGTGAGAAGGTACGTAACGTAGGTTCCGCGCTCCTCAACTACAAGGAACTCGTGGATAATTATCTCAAGATCAACGACTGGCGCGTCAAGGAGAATTCCACCGTCACATATTCCGTCGGCGGACTGATCCTTTCCAACTCCGGCGCGATCACTGCCAACTACTGGCTGAGTGAAGTGTATGACGAAGAAGTCGCAAAGGCGCACCGCAGCGCGGCCATCCACCTGCACGACCTGTCCATGCTGACCGGCTACTGCGCGGGATGGAGCCTGAAGCAGCTGATCCAGGAGGGCCTCGGCGGAGTCCCCGGCAAGATCACTTCTTCACCGGCGAACCACCTCTCCACGCTCTGCAACCAGATGGTCAACTTCCTGGGCATCATGCAGAACGAGTGGGCAGGCGCGCAGGCATTTTCCTCTTTTGACACCTATCTGGCACCTTTTGTCAAGGTAGACAACCTGACCCAGAAGGAAGTCAAGCAGTGCGTGCAGTCCTTCATCTATGGCGTGAATACGCCCAGCAGATGGGGCACACAGGCGCCTTTCTCCAACGTCACACTGGACTGGACGGTCCCGAACGACCTGAAGAACCTGCCCGCGATCATCGGCGGCAGGGAGATGGACTTCACTTACGGCGACTGCCAGAAGGAAATGGACATGGTGAACAAGGCCTTCATCGAGATCATGATCGAAGGCGACGCCAACGGAAGAGGATTCCAGTATCCGATCCCCACATACTCCATCACCAGGGACTTCAACTGGGAGGAGACCGAGAACAACAAGCTCCTCTTCGAGATGACGGCCAAATACGGCACGCCCTATTTTTCCAACTACATCAACTCCGACATGGAGCCCAGCGACGTACGCTCCATGTGCTGCAGGCTGCGTCTTGACCTCAGAGAGCTGCGCAAGAAATCCGGCGGTTTCTTCGGTTCCGGAGAGTCCACGGGCTCGATCGGCGTCGTGACGATCAATATGCCCCGCATCGCGTATCTGGCCGAGAACGAGGAGGACTTCTACAAGAGACTGGACGACCTGATGGATATCGCCGCAAGGAGCCTGAAGACCAAGAGAACAGTCATCACCAGGCTTCTCGAGAACGGACTGTATCCGTACACGAAGAGATATCTGGGGACATTCAGCAACCACTTCTCCACCATCGGACTGATCGGTATGAACGAGGTGGGCCTCAATGCCAAGTGGCTGCGCGCGGATCTGACCAATCCCAAGACCCAGAGATTTACGCGCGACGTCCTGAACCATATGAGAGAGCGTCTCTCCGACTACCAGGAACAGTACGGCGACCTGTACAACCTCGAGGCTACGCCTGCGGAGTCTACTACCTACAGATTTGCTCTTCACGACAAGGAGCAGTTCCCGGACATCATTACAGCCAATATGGACGGAAAGCCCTACTACACGAATTCCTCCCACCTGCCGGTGGGCTACACGGAGGATATTTTCTCCGCGCTGGATATCCAGGACGATCTGCAGACGCTGTATACCTCCGGTACCGTTTTCCACGCATTCCTGGGCGAGAAGCTCCCCGACTGGAAGGCCGCGGCGAACCTTGTCCGCAAGATCGCGGAGAACTATAAGCTGCCTTACTACACAATGTCTCCTACCTATTCCGTATGTAAGGATCACGGCTATCTGACCGGCGAGCAGTTCACATGCCCTGTCTGCGGCCAGAAGACCGAGGTCTACAGCCGCATCACGGGATACTACCGTCCGGTCCAGAACTGGAACGACGGCAAGGCACAGGAGTACAAGGACCGCAAGGTCTACAATATCGGGCACTCCCATCTCACGCACACCGGCCCGAAGCCGGCGCCTGTCGATACCGCTGTGATGGATGCGGCGCTGGAGGCGACTGTCGAGCGCCCCTGCTGCGCACCGATCGAACCTAAGACTCTTGCGGAGGAACCTGTGAAGGTGGCGGTCAAGCCTGAAGGGGCTATGACGATCCTGCTGTTCAAGACACCTTCCTGCCCGAACTGCAAGGCGGCCGGCGCTATTTTGGACAAGGCGGGCATAGAATACGAGCCGCTCAATGCCAACGAGGAGAAAGACCTTGTAGCGAAGTACGGCATCAAGCAGGCCCCGACGCTGGTACTTGTCAACGGCGAGTCCTTCGAGAAGTACCGCGGCGTTTCCGATATCAAGGGATGGCTGATGCATAAATAAATACACTGGAAATGCCGCCCGGTAGACGGTAATGTTTGCCGGGCGGCTTCTTGCGCGAAGAAAAGGGGAACTCTGAAATGTATGATATTATCGTAGTCGGCGGCGGAGCTGCCGGAATGACGGCGGCGCTGTACGCGCTCCGGAACGGAAAAAGCGCGCTGGTGATCGAAAAGAACGGTTTCGGCGGACAGATCACACATTCGCCTAAGGTGGAGAACTATCCCGGTACGCTGCAGATGAGCGGAAATGAATTTGCCGAGAAGATGCTTGACCAGATCCTCGCGCAAGGCGCGGAGATCGAGTTCGAGAACGTCGTATCGGTGGAGGACCACGGATCTGTCAAGGTCGTGAAGACTGAGGAGGGCGGCGTCTATGAAGCCGGTGCCGTCGTTCTTGCGACCGGTGTGAAGCACCGCATGCTCGGCCTTCCCGGTGAAGAGGATCTTGTGGGAGAGGGAATCTCTTTCTGCGCGGTCTGCGACGGAGATTTCTATACCGGACGCCGCGTCTGTATGGCGGGCGGCGGGAACTCGGCTCTGCAGGAGGCTATCCTGCTGTCGGAGAAATGCAGTGAAGTGATCATGCTGCAGGACCTCGATTTCTTTACCGGCGAGCAGAGGCTGCAGGACGTGCTCTTTGGGAAGCCTAATGTGAAGGCTTATACCGGTGTGAAAATAGAGCAGCTCCTTCAGAAGAACGGAGAACTGTGCGGTCTCGTGATCTCGGAATCGGGGACCGGGGAGAGGCGGGAGATCGCGTGCGACGGCCTGTTCGTGGCGATCGGGCTGATCCCGGAGAACGAGCCCTTCAAGGAACTGGCAGATCTCAACGGGTATGGCTATTTTGACACGGATGAGAGCTGCGGGACGAAAACGCCCGGGATCTATGTCGCGGGCGACTGCCGGAGCAAGACGGTGAGGCAGCTCACTACTGCCGTGGCCGACGGCGCATGCGCCGCACTGGCTGCGTGCAGGTATCTGCAGATGAGATGAAGAGCTGGCGGTAAAAACTAACTGATAAATACAGTCTTCAGCGGGGCTGCTGCATTTGCGAATGGATCATTCGTTTGTGCGGCAGCCCTGTTCTGTCGTGTCATTAAAACGGTTCATACGGCCGGCTTGTAATAAAATAAGAAAAAATGTAATAATTATTACAAAAATGTGTCGAAATTAAGAAGGAATTGTGGTATGATTGATTTCAGAGACAAGATCAGGAGCTGCAGCTGAACGAGCGGATCATCAGAAAGCAGGTCCTGACCCCTATAGAATCGGTTCGCATGACAGGAGGATATGTATGAAAGAAAAGGTAAGTAAGAAGAGGAAACTTTCACTGGCTCTTGTGCTGATCATCGTGCTGTCGCTGGCGTTGTCCACAATGGTCTATGCGCAGGTCACCATAAAGCTGAACAGGACGTCGATGGCTGCTCAGACAACGCAGCGTCTCTATGTTTCCGGCGGGAAAGGAAGCGTCCGAAATTCCAATAAGGATGTCGTCAAGCTTACCAAGGACAACACTTCTCTTGTTCTGACTGCAAGGAGAGCGGGCGTGACCAGAATAACCGCGACCATCGGCGGCGTCACGAAATCGTTCAAAGTAACCGTATATACAAGCGACCAGATCAAAGAGAAGATCCTCAAGCGGGTGCGCATGAGCTACTCGGCGGCGTTCTGCGCGAATATGATCAGAAGAGGGGACTACCTCTATCTGTGGTTCAGCAGACCGGGCGGAAGCGACGTAGTGAAAATGAAGGTTACGGTGAACCTCAAGACAGGCAGGGCCGTGTGCGGACCCGGGTGGAGCGATTACTTCTCCCGCGTGCCTAAGAGCTTTATCTCGTTCTGAGGAAGCCGCGGCGTCTGAACGGAATTTGTCAAAATAGTAAAAGAGGGGAAATGAGCATAATGAGCTCCGGGGATCCGATGTACTGGTCGGATCCCCGGAGCTTTTCCTTTAGGGGCTGCATGTATGTCATCTGTTCCGGCTCAGCAGTCTGTTCACTCCAGATTCAGCCTGCGGTCGAGCAGGACCCAGGTCAGGGCGCCGAAGAAGGCGATCTGCAGGACCAGGAATGCGAGCATCCCGGCCTGCGCTACGTACAGCGCCTGTGCCGAATTCGCTTCGAAGATCCTGGAAATGGAATCAAATACGCCGGAATACATGCCTGCGGATCCGAGCAGAGACATAACGGTCGTACCGACGACATTGAAGGCGACCAGCGCCAGGATGCTGAAAAGGATCCGGTGGTCATTGAACTGATGGCCGATCGCGATGCCCGCGTAGATCCTTACGATGGACGCCGCGGCGCCTGCGACGGCCAGCAGCAGGAACATGGTCGTAAATCCGGCCGCGGAAGGAAGCTTCTCCAGAACTTCCGGGTAAGTGAAGATCCTGAAGAACTCCCTGAAGGGCTCGATCCCGCCGCCTCCCAGTACGGAGAGCGCGATGGACAACAGAGCCGTGATCGAACTCAGCGCCGACCAGATCAGGACACTGATGACCTTGGAAGCGATCAGCGACGCGGTATTGGTCGGCAGCGAGAACATGAGGTACCCCTCGAGACCAAGGAGGTTCTTGTAGAACCTTGTTACGGACAGCACACCGGTCATGATGAAGATGGCCATGATCAGCATCCCGTAGAGCATGAACAGAAGAGCGCCCGGAAGTCCCTCGAGCGTGTCTGAGGGAAGAAAGCGGATGCTCAGCCCGGCAAAGAGGGCAAATGCGAGCGTCGCTCCGTAAAGCGGCAGCATGATGCGCCCGAAAGCTTTTGTTTCATAACCTATTAGTTTCCCCAGCATCTGTATACCTCCCTGAAATATCCGTCGATGCTCTTGCCGGTCCTCTCGCGCAGCGCGTCGGCGTTCTCATGCAGCGCAACAGTCCCGTTCTGTAAAAATACCACTTCGTCCAGGATCGGCTCCACGTCCGTGATCAGGTGCGTTGAGATCAGGACAAGCGCGTTCTCCGAATAACTCCCCAGGATCGTGCGCAGAATATAATCTCTTGTAGCCGGATCCACGCCCGCGATGGGCTCGTCCAGAAGATACACCTTGGCCTCGCGGCTCATGGTGAAGATCAGCTGCACCTTTTCCCGCGTGCCCTTGGACATCTTGCCCAAAGGCATATTGTCTCTTACTCCGAGCGCTTCCAGCATTTCAGCTGATTTGGCGGGATTGAAATCAGCGAAGAAGTTGTGGTAGAAGACTGTCAGCTCCTCCAGGTTCATCCACTGCGGCAGGAAATCGCGGTCCGGAAGATAGGAGACGATCGCTTTCGTCTCAGGGCCGGGGATCATGCCGTCAACGGTGATCAGTCCCGATGTGGGAGTCAGAAGGTGCTGCGCCAGTTTGATCAGGGTCGTCTTGCCGCTCCCGTTGGGGCCGACGAGCCCGACGATCCTGCCGCTCTCGAGCGTCAGATCGACATTTTTCAAAGCCTGCACGCCGCCGTAATTCTTGGTCAGCGCGCTGCATTCAAGCATACTCATTTGAGATCTCCTCCTTGTGATGAAAGTGAAGCGGCCGAATTGTCTGCCGTGTTCTCGCGGATCCATGTGCGAACGACGGAGATGATCTCTTCATCGCTCAGTCCGAGTCCGCGCATCTTGCGGTAAAAATCAGCCACGATCGTCTCGCTCAATGATTTCCTCATCTCTGAAAGCGCGGCGGTATCCTCAGTGACGAACCGCCCTGCGGTCCGCTGCGCGTTGACGAGACCGCGCCGTTCCAGTTCCGCGAGCGCCCGCTGCATCGTGTTCGGATTGACACCTGCCTCCAGCGCGAGATCGCGGACGGAAGGAAGGCGTGTGCCCGGCGCATAGGCGCCGCTTGCGATCTCCCTCTGCAGACCGTTTACGATCTGCATGTAGATGGGAGCGTTGTCAGTAAAGTCCCATGCCATGATTACCTCCGATTTGTGAAAAGAGTGTATTCGCTCACTCTTTTGGCAAGTACTGGTTGCGTTACAGTTGTCGTACTGTATTAGTTTCTTAATACACTATGACAATACTACAATGTGTGAGAGGTGTCAAGAGGAAAAATCAGACTATTATCACGGCGATGCGATTCCTTTCCAACGGTATTTGGGCTATAATTCTATAAACGGAGTAGCTCAAGACTTCGGGATGCGCTTATTGTGTGCAGAAAAGAGGAACAAAAAGAAAACAAGGAATGTCAACAAGAAGCAGATCGGCACTCATTCCACGCTTCCGTCGATGACGCTCCGGAAAGGGAGGAAAGATGAAAAGAAAACGATTCATGGCAATGCTGTTATCCGTCACACTGGTCATCAGCTCGATGTACATGCCGGTATTTGCGGCGGATGCGGGAGCGGCTGATGTGACAGCCGAGCCGGCAGTGGAGGAGATCGCGGAACAGATTTCTGAAGAAGCCGTGGCAGGCGAGGAAGATAGTGCGGCGGAGGAAGCTGCGGAAGCGGCGGAAGTCCCTGCGTCAGAAACAGCGACAGACTCTGCGGAGGAAATGGCGGAAGACCTTGAGGAGGAAGCAGCAGAAGCCCCTGCGTCAGAAGCGGCGACAGACCCTGCTGAGGAGCTGGCTGCTCAATCTGTAGAGGAAACCGCGGAAGAGATCGCGCAGAAAGCTGATGCGGAAGCTGACAAGGCAGATATGGAAGAAACTCCGGACGAGGATGCCGAACAGGCCGAGATCATCGAGCAACTGGCAACAGAGAGCGTTTCGCTGGAAGCTAAGATGGAAGGTGAGGCGGAGATCGTAGATTCCGGTACGTGCGGGGAAAACCTGACTTGGACGTTTGACGGAGAAGGTACCCTGACGATCAGCGGCACCGGTGAGATGCCTGATTACGATGAAAATGCACCTTGGAGTAATTATTCCTACTCATCTATCTATGCGATTGTTGTTGAAGACGGGGTGACTGGCATCGGGAAAAATGCATTTTCCGTTTGCAGACAAATGAAAACGGTTACAATTCCTGAGAGCGTGATGAGAATCGGAAAATATGCTTTTAGCTGGTGTAATTCACTGACTGATGTTTTCTATGCCGGTTCCAAAGGACAGTGGAATCAGATCGAAATCAATACGGACGATAAGAGCAATTCCAACCTGATCAATGCGAACATTCAATATGCTAAGGAGGATATTTTTGTAACCGGGATCGAGTTGGACTTCACATCTGCGGACATCGTAAAACCGGAATGGGGAAGCGGGTTCCTGCAGCTTACAGCAACGATTACCCCATCCGACGCCACGGTCAAATCCATCATTTGGACCAGCAGTGACGAGCGCGTTGCCAGTGTTAGTGAAAATGGCAGGGTGAGCACCGAAAGCGCAGGTACCGCGACGATCACGGCAACGGCAGCAGACGGAAGCGGTGTGACTGCTACCTGTACAGTAAGAGTTCTGCTGGCTTCCGGATCTTGCGGCGATGGCCTGACCTGGACGCTTGACGGAGATTATACCTTTACGATCAGCGGCACAGGTGAGGTGACAAGCCTTCCGTGGCGAACGTACGAGTATCGGTGGGATACTAAGGTTTATAAAGATATTGTCACAGTGGTCATTGAAGACGGTGTGACAAATATCCCGGATAATGCTTTTTCAGAATGCAAAAAATTGACGAACATCACGATTCCGGACAGCGTGAAAAATATTGGGGATCGTGCGTTCCGGTATTGCAGCGGTCTGACCGGCATTCGGATCCCTGAGAGTGTGACGAGTATTGGCGAAAGTGCATTTTCATACTGCGACAGCCTGACCGACATCTCGATCTCTGAAGGTGTGACGAGTATTGGCGGAAGTGCATTTTCATACTGCAGCAGCCTGACCGACATCTCGATCCCTGAAGGCGTGACGAGTATTGGCGAAAGTGCATTTTCATACTGCAGCAGCCTGACCGACATCTCGATCCCTGAGAGCGTGACGGATATTGGGAGTAATGCGTTTGCTGATTGCAGCAGCCTGGAAAGCATCTCACTCGCGGGGGGAGTGACAAATATCGGAGATTATACATTTGGAGGATGCAGCAGTCTGGAAAGCATTTCTCTTCCGGATGGAGTTACAAGTATTGGAGGATATGCATTTGACGGATGCAGCAGCCTGACCGGCATTACGATTCCGGCCGGGGTCACAAGTATTGGAAAGAATGCATTTCTGGACTGCAGCAGCATGGCTGATATCGAGGTGGATCCAAATAACAGTATATACAGTTCCGTGAATGGAGTTCTGTATAATAAGGATCAGACAACATTGATTATCTGCCCGTTGGCAAAGACCGGGGATTATTCGATTCCTGAGAGTGTGACGGCCATAGAAAGTGAAGCATTTAAAAACTGCAATGGTATTGGGAGTGTCACAATACCCGATGGAGTGACGGAAATCAAATATTCAACATTTAGAGGATGCAGCGGCCTTACAAGCATCACAATTCCGGAAAGTGTGACGGACATCGAGAGCAGCGCGTTTGAAGGCTGCAGCAGTCTCGCGGACGTCTACTATTCCGGGCTTAGACGGAAATGGGATCAGATTAATATTTCTGCTGATAATGAACCGCTGCTCAATGCAGCTATCCATACTGCTGTTGATGTCAATGAGATCACTTTGGACAAAACCTCTGTCAAACTTCATGTTGACAATACTCTGCAATTGACAGCTTCGGTCTTACCTGAAGAAGCCACAGACAAGTCCATCATCTGGAAAAGCGATAGTGAATGGGTGGCGACGGTCGACGCTGAAGGTGTTGTTAAAGGCATAGAAGAAGGAACAGCCACGATCACTGCGACAGCGGCTGACGGCAGCGGTGTCAAAGCGACATGTACCGTAACTGTTTTCGAAGACAACGACCTGCGGGCATATGACGAGAGTACGGGACGTACATCCGCATATGTCGATGTTCGGATCGGTGAATTCCCGGAACTGCGCGTGACCGTATCCGCCGTTGATGAAAGCGGGCTGAGCTGCCAGTGGTACAAGTTTGGAAGTGATATAAACAAACGAGTTGCCATTGAAGGCGCTGCAGGCACATCCTATACTGTTACGTCTTTAGAAGAGAATTACTGTTTCGAGGTCAGAGATCAGTATGGGGGCAGCAGGGTCGTCAGATTCAATTTGCAGGTAGAGAACGATCTGCAGGCACTTGTCGAAGGAAGTGATATCTCAGAGGCGGAACGTACCCTTACACCCGGTGAGCCTGCGGAATTTCGCGTTACAGTGTCCGCTCTTGATGATAGTAAGCTGAGCTTCCAGTGGTATGATGTGTGGGGGAACGCTATTGAAGGAGCGACGGATACATCTTATACCATTGACCCCTCGACCCTTAGCGGATCAGAGAGTTTCGAATTCTGCGTCAGAGACCAGTACGGAAATGCTGCTTATGCCCGCTTTCATGTATCTATTGAGAACCATCTCCGGGCGTATGCGGGAGGAACGGAAGATACCGAAGCGTATCTCTATTTCGCACCCGGGGAATCCGCAGAGCTTCATGTGGACGTATCTGCTGATGACGAAAGTAAACTGAGCTATCAGTGGTTCAGGGTGATCCCCGATTGGTCAGGCAAATTGGAATATCGTATGATCAACGGCGCAACGGGCCCGTCTTACACTACCGGGGCTCTGACAAGTTTTACGAGATACTACTGCAGAGTCTCAGATCAGTATAGTAACACGGCGGAGGTCAGACTATATACCTGCATAGCGGATTTTGGCAATGCACAGACAATTGAATGCGGAGACGCGGTGGCTGTCAGCGTAAACAAAAATGAGGGTGGAGAAGCTTATCCGGTCTTCCGGTTCATTCCTCCCCAGACGACCGGGTATATTATGTATTCGGGCGAAGCTGTAGACAATCCATACCTGGAGATCTTAGATAGTTCCCGCAACTCTGTTATTCGGACGGCTGATCCTTTTGAAGACCCTGCTGTTGAGTACGATGGAAAAGGCCATTTCCGGCTGGAACAGGAGCTCGAAGCAGGAAAGACTTACTACCTGGTCGTAGGAACTTACAGCAACACGTCATCGTGTGTGCTGCATCTTGAGATGGATAAGGTGCTTGTCACAGAGATCGATCTTAACAAGACTTCCGCAGACCTTGAAGTAAATAAGACCCTGCAGCTGACAGCCACGGCCCTGCCTGACAACGCAGATGACAAGTCCGTCACTTGGACCAGCAGCGATCCGAAGACTGCCACTGTGGACAAAAACGGAAAAGTCACGGGCACAGGCGAAGGAACCGCCACGATCACTGCGACGGCAGCGGATGGCAGCGGTGTCACTGCAGTCTGTAAAGTCACGGTCACTAAACCTTCAGTGGCGAATGCGACAGTTTCCGGTCTCGTTGCGAAAACCTACACAGGGAAAGCCCTGACCCAGTCACCCAAAGTAGTTCTCGGTTCAACATTGTTGGAACTGAACACTGATTACGAACTGTCTTATTCGAACAACACGAACGTCGGCACAGCCACTGTGACGATTACCGGAATCGGCAGCTATAAAGGGACTGTCACTAAGACGTTCACTATTTTGCCCGGGAAGACAGCGAGAGGGGACATGTTCAACCTGGCGAACAACGTCAAGGTGACGTGGAAAGAAGTACCGGGCGCTGTTTATTACAAAGTGTACAGGGAAGGAGTTACCAATTCCAAGGAAACCAGAAAGGACCCTGTCATTGTGACAACAGGTCTTGTCGGATGGGACAAGGATCCGGGACTGACGAACGGCCATGCATATCGGTATAAGATCGTGGCGTCACTGACCGGAAAAGGCGATTCCAGCGGCGACAGCACACTGTCTTACTCCAAGCTGATGTACCGTCTTAAGACGGTCGTCATAAGATCCGTCAAGAACACGGCGCCCGGAAAAGTTACGGTAAAATACGACAAGACCGAATCAGGAGACAGCTACGTGCTGCAGTATTGTGAAAGGGAGGACATGGTCGGCGCGAAGACGAAGGTCGTGCTGGGAGCCAGGAATACCTCCTACGTCATCGGCGGACTGAAGAAAGGAAAGACGTATTATATCTCGATCCGGGTACGCAAGAAGGTGAACGGGATCGACTACTACACGACGTTCGGCGTGGCAAAGAAGGTCAAGATCACGAACTGAACGGTATCAGGAGGACAGAGTAAAGAAATGAGCGTGAGCACATTGCTAATCCTGTCGTGAAAATGATATAATCATCGCATTATGAATACCACGAACACAAATGAAAAATCGTCTATATCGCGCGCCATTTTGATGAAACCTTGGAGCAGGTCCTCACGATCATGTACGCGCTGGACGACCTGACATACGATGAGATCCGCGAGTTCCGCTATGCCGTCGAGAGGCAGGCTCTGGTACTGGCTGTACGCAACGCAGACGCAAAAGGAAAAAAAGAACTCGCGAAGTACGTAGACGGGATCCTTAACGGTGAGACAGAGGAGATACGGACAGAGAGTGACCGTCTTCTTCATTCATGCCTGGTACGGATGTCGGGCAACCGGCTCGTGATCGCCAACTACCTGGCGCTTAACCGCTGCATCAACCGCTTTATCCACGATGTCCGTAAGAAGATCCTGGATCAGAGCAGAGAAGAATATGAAGAATTCCAGCTGGTCCACAAGAATCTGGCTGAAGCCGTGATCAACGGAGATCTTGAAATGGGCAAGGAAGCCCTCGATCAGCACTTCGTTTTTATCACTAAGGATATTAACACCTGACTGACTTAAAAGAACGTGTTCATAGTATTCCCATTACTCGTAGTTCAAAACTAAAGCTGTTTTCCGGGACGATCTGCCTTCGCAGCGCGCGGAGAACAGCTTTTTAATTGTCTTAAATTATAGTTGTTATTGGTCTACCATTGATGATCGGCACACACTGTTTTACTTGCTGCATGATCTGTATTGCCCCCACTTTACCGATCATCATCAGACTGTGAACGATCAATATCGTGACAAGACCACGCATACATTACATTCGAATACCACCCTGCCTGATCGGCGGGGTGGTATTCGTTTGGGGAAAACGACCTCTGAGACAGTTTTGGGGGAAAACGACCTCTGAGGTCGTTTTGCACTTTACGCCTCCCGGAAATTGTAGTATAGTTACTAGAAAGTTCACCAAACAGTAAAATGGAGGTGTTCGTGAACATACAAGAATGCGATATTATGAAAATGTTGTTGGAGACCACGGTCACAAACCAGCGTGCGCTGGCGGAGCGGTCGGGGCACTCCCTCGGTGTGGTCAACAGATCGCTGAAAGTCCTGGCCGGTGAGGGCTACCTTGACGGCGCGATGCGTCTCACGCCGAAGGCGGAGAAACTGCGCGGGAACACGAAGCCACGCAGGGCGATCATTCTGGCGGCAGGATTTGGCATGCGCATGGTGCCAATCAACATGGAGACGCCGAAAGCGTTTCTTGAGGTAGCAGGCGAGCCCCTCATCGAGCGGCAGATCCGGCAGCTCCATGAAGCGGGAGTTCGCGAGATCTACGTTGTAGTCGGCTTCATGAAAGAGAAATTTGAATACCTGATCGATGAATTCGGCGTAAAACTGGTCGTGAACAGGGATTACGCGTTCAGGAACAACCTGTATTCGCTCGCTCTGGTGGCGATGCACCTGTCGGACGCCTATATCATTCCCTGTGACATCTGGTGCGCGAAGAATCCGTTCAGCGCGCATGAATTGTACTCCTGGTACATGGTGAGCGACCGGGAAGATCCGGAGAGTGATGTGCGGGTGAACCGGAGAAGGGAACTGGTGGCAGCGGAAAGACCTGCGGGCGGAAGAGCTGTGATCGGTAATGCCATGATCGGGATCGCTTATCTGCAGGAAGAAACCGCCCGGATCGTGCGCGAGCGTATTACCGAACTGTGCCGGGACCGAGAAAACGATGGCGCCTTTTGGGAAAAAGCTCTCTATGAGAAAAATAAGACAGAGAAAGATAAGACACGCAGCGGCAGCACGCGATGGGACCGCATGATCGTTCCCGCAAAGGTCGTTCCCGCAGAGGAAGCCGTCGAGATCAACACCTACGAGCAGCTGCGGGAGCTCGACGGTGGTTCGAACCAGTTAAAGAGCGAGGTCCTTGATGTGATCGCACAGGTCTTTCACTGCGGAACAGAGGAGATCACTGACATCGAGGTGCTCAAGAAGGGCATGACGAACCGGTCATTCCTGTTCACCTGCCGCGGTGGAAAGTATATCATGCGCGTGCCGGGAGAAGGGACGGACAAGCTGATCGACCGGCGGCAGGAAGCAGAGGTGTATAAGACTATTTCCGGAAAGGGACTGTGCGACGATCCAGTATACATCGATCCGGAGACAGGATATAAGATCACAAAATACCTGGAAGGCGTGCGGGTCTGTGATGCGGAGTCGGAGGAGGACCTGCAGCGCTGCATGTCTAAATTGCGGAGTTTCCACGAGATGGGGCTCAAAGTGGACCATGAGTTCGATATTTTCGGACAGATCGAGTTCTACGAGAGCCTGTGGGAAGGGCAGTCATCCGTATACAGGGACTACCGGGCAGTCAAGGAGAGGGCGCTTTCTCTGCGGCCATATATCGAAGCGCACGCGGCTGAGAAAGTGCTGACGCATATCGACGCGGTTCCCGACAATTTCCTCTTTTATCAAGACGGATCCCGGGCAGAGCTCCTGCAGCTGACCGACTGGGAATACGCCGGCATGCAGGACCCGCACGTGGACATAGCGATGTTCTGCATTTACAGCATGTATGACAAGGAACAGGTGGACAGACTGATCGGGCTCTATTTTGACAAAGAGAGTGTGATGCCGGAGACGGAGACGGGCGGAGCGGATCCGCTGAGTGCGGTACCTGCGGAGACTGTCACTAAGATCTATGCGCTGATCGCGGCATGCGGGCTGCTCTGGAGCAACTGGTGCGAGTACAAGCAGCACCTGGGAGTGGAATTCGGAGAGTACTCGCTGAGGCAGTACCGGTACGCCAAGGAATACTACAGATACGCGGCGGAGCGGATGTGACGGCAGATAAACCGGAGAGTATGACGGCCGGCGGGCCGAAAGGGACCGGCCCCGGCGGTACAGAGGGGAGGGCCCGGCCCTGACGGTATGAAGGGGCCAGACCAGGCAGGCCGAAGGGGCTAGCCCAGGCAGTATTTCGAATACACTAACGAAGGAGACAGCAATGTATCAAGCAAAAAGAGCGATCATAATGGCAGCTGGCAAGGGAGAGCGGATGCACCCGCTCACGGAGAAGACACCGAAGCCGCTGATCCGCGTGAACGGGCGGCGGATGATCGATTCAGTGATCGAAGGACTCAGGGAAAACGGGATCACAGAGATCTATGTGGTGACCGGTCATCTGAAGGAACAGTTTGAAGTGCTTAAGGCGAAGTATCCGGGCGTTCAGCTGATTGAAAATCCTTATTATGAGACCTGCAATAATATCTCATCGCTCTATGTTGCCCGGGAGCACCTCGAGGACTGCATGATCCTGGACGGAGACCAGATCATTTATGAGCCGACGATCCTTGCTCCGGAGTTCGAGAGGTCGGGTTACAACGCGGTCTGGACGGACGAGGAGACACGCGAGTGGCTCATGCGGGTCGAAGACGGTGTTGTGGTGAGCTGTTCGAGGACAGGCGGAAATCACGGCTGGCAGCTCTACAGTATCAGCCGGTGGTCAGCGGAGGACGGGTGTCGCCTGCGGCGCCACTTGGAACTGGAATTTGAAGAGAAGAAGAACCGGCAGATCTACTGGGATGATGTGGCGATGTTCTGCTATCCGGAGGAGTATCGGCTTGGAATTCATCCGATGCAGAAGGGCGATATCATTGAGATCGACAGTCTGGAGGAGCTTACGGCGGCTGATCCGTCGTATGAGGCTCTAAGGTGAAGTACTTGAGAGTCTTTCGGTCTCCTTTTGGTACAGACTTCTTTTCTTTCGGACGAAAAGTGAAGTATTTATCGGTTTCGTCTGTAGTTTTAATAAACAGCAAACGCTTTACCCGGATTTGACAAGCCTGATCAAGCTTGTGGTACGGACGAATACACAATTAAGATCCATTTCGTCTGCAATACTCAGGATTAAACTATTTTTATATGCCTTTTCATGTGAAAACTGAGGTTTTCATTCAGACGAAATAATAAAAATCAGCAGTGTCGTCTGAAAAAATAATACTGAGTGGTTTTGCAGAAGAGCATTTAGGCCCGGAGGACACCCGATGGAGAAGAATAAAGAAGCAAAAAAAGAAAAAAACTCAAACGCAGTTACAGAAAACCGGCAGAAGAG
>CAMOXN010000026.1 GCA_946629175.1 uncultured Lachnospiraceae bacterium
ACGGCTGCTGTGCCCAACCGGGGGTGTTCCGGCGTCATTCGAACAGACCGGGGGTGTTCCGGCGTCATACGAATAGACCGGGGGTATTCTGGCTGCACTCGAGCTGCCCGCAGCCCAAGCAAACTGCACTCGAGCTGCCCGCAGCCCAAGCAAACTGCGCTCGAGCTGCCCGCAGCCCAAGCAAACTGCACTCGAGCTGCCCGCCGCCCGCACAAGCATCACTCGAACTGACTCGCATACAGCCTGTAATAAGCGCCCCTCTTTGACATGAGCTCACTGTGCGTGCCGCGCTCCACGACATCCCCATGCTCGATGACGAGGATCCGGTCCGCTTCCCGGATCGTGCTGAGGCGGTGCGCGATCACGAAGGAAGTGCGGTCTTTCATGAGCGAGCGGATCGCTTTCTGCACCTGCCGCTCGGTGGAGGTGTCCACATTGCTCGTAGCTTCGTCGAGGATCAGCATCCTGGTCCCGTAGAGCATCGCCCTCGCGATGGTGAGGAGCTGTTTCTGGCCCTTGGAAATATTGCCTCCGTCCTCCGTGATGACGGTCTCATAACCCTGGGGAAGGCGCATGATGTAATTGTGGATGCGCGCCGCTTTGGCGGCCTGCACCACTTCTTCCATCGTCGCGTTCTCCTTCCCGTAAGCTATATTTTCGAAGATGGTCCCCCGGAAGACCCAGGTGTCCTGCAGGACCATGGCGTAACTGCGGCGCAGGCTTGTCCGCGTGTAGTTCTCATGAGCAAGGTCGTCCACGAGGATCTTTCCCTCCTGCGCGTCGTAGAAGCGCATCAAAAGATTGATGACGGTCGTCTTACCTGCGCCGGTAGGGCCGACAAGAGCGACAGTCTGTCCGGGCGCCGCCTCCATGGAGAAATCCCGCAGGATCGACTTTCCGGGAATATAGCCAAACCGGATGTCCTGAGCCTCGACGTGCCCTTTCGCGTCCGTCAGTTCCACCGCACCGTAGATGTCAGCCGCTTCTTCCGGCTGGTCGAGCAGGCGGAAAACGCGCTCGGAGGCAGCGAGGGCACTGAAGATCTCGTTGACGATATTGGAGATCTCGTTAATGGGGCCGGAGAATTTGCGGCTGTACAGAACAAAACTCGAGATCTGGCCGAGGCTGACGATCCCGTTCATGTAAAGCAGCGCCCCGCCCATTCCGATCGCGGCGAGGCCGAAGTTGGAGATCATGCCTATGGTGGGCCCCATGGTCATTCCGAGGCTGTCCGCTTCCTTGTAGCATTCCGCGGCTTTGCGGTTGACAGCGCCGAAGCGGCGGCAGATCTCGTCTTCGTGCGCATAAGCGAGGATCGTTTTCTGTCCTCCGAACATCTCCTCCGCGTAGCCGTTCATCTCTCCGTAGGCGGCGCTCCGGGCGGCGTAGAGCGGCCTGGTCAGGCGCCCCATGTGCCGGGTGAAGAGAACGGAGACGGGGATCGTGAACACCATGCAGAGCACCAGCGGCAGCGAGATCGTGCACATCATGAAGAAGCTTCCTGTCACGGTGATCAGGCTCGTGGTGATCTGGATCACATCTGTAGAGAGACTGGTGGACACCACATCGATATCGTAGGAGACGCGGCTGATGATATCGCCCGCCTGGTTCCGGTCAAAATAGTCAACAGGCAGCTTCATCAGCTTATCGAAGACGTCTCTCCGCATATTCTGCGCGGCGCGCCTGCCGATCCTTGTCATTCCGACGGTAACGAGCAGGGATAAGATGTTGGACAGGATATAGGCCGCGAGCATGAGCAGGGCGTAATGGCGCACCATGGCCATGTCAACATGCCCGACGCCCTGCCTGAAGCCCTTCTCCGCGACGCTGATCGCGGCTCCGGCGAAGCGGGGACCGAACAGGTTGCCGATATTGCTGAGCATAGCAAGAAGAAGGAGCCCCAGAATGCTCCATTTATAAATACTGAGATAGGACAGGATGCGCAGCAGGGCACCCTTTACGTCCTTCGGTCTTTCTTTTTTACCTCCGCGGTCACCTTTTCCGGGCATTCCTGATACCTCTTTCGTAATCCATCTTCAGTGTACGGCCTCTCCGATCTGGATCTCACAGATCTCCCTGTAGGGCGCACAGGTCTTCATCAGTTCTTCGTGCGTACCGTTCCCGATGATCTTTCCGTTATCCATCACAAGGATACGGTCCATATTCATGATGCTTGAGACGCGCTGGGCGATCATGATCAGGGCGGAGGAGCCGTAATGAAGGCCGATCCGCCGGCGCATCTCGGCGTCTGTGCGGTAATCCAGGGCGGAAGTGCTGTCGTCCAGGACCAGGATCTCGGGATGGGCGGCCAGAGCCCTCGCCACAAGGATCCGCTGCTTCTGCCCGCCCGAGAGATTGGCGCCCTTGATGGCGGCTTCGTAATCCAGCCCTTCGGGGTGGCGGTCAATGAACTCCTTCGCCATGGAGGCCTCCGCGGCGGAAAGAAGGTCTGATTCTGACAGGTCCCTTCCGAAATCAATATTTTCACGGAGCGTGTCCTTAAAGAGGATGTCGTTCTGGAATACTGTCCCGAATTTCCTGCGGAGCGTGTCCGGGTCGTAGTCCCTGACGTCCATTCCGTCCACGGCGATCGTGCCGCTGTCAGCCGCATAGAAACCCATGAGCAGGTTGATGATCGTGGTCTTGCCGCACCCTGTGGGACCGATCACACCGAGGCTCTCGCCACGGCCCAGGGTGAAGGAGATGTCTTCAAGTGCCTTTTCGCGCTCTTCTCCGACAAAGCCGGCGGTCTCTCCGCTGTCCTCGCCGTAGGAAAAGTCTACGTGGTCAAATACGATGAGGGGCGGCGCGTCTTTCGCCTCCGCAGCCACAGCCACGGGAGCCGTTCCGCCGGCAACATCTGGAGATGCTTCTCCGGCAGTCCCGGCACCGGCTTCGGATCCCGCTCCGGCGCCCGTCCCGCCTGTGAGGGTGAACCCATCCTCAGCGTCAAGGACCTGCGCGATGCGGTCCGCGCTGGCGCTCGCCTTGCTCATGGAGGTAAAGATCCTGCTAAGGCCCATGACGCCCATCGTGATCATGTTGAAGTAGGTGAGAAACGCGAGGATCACACCGGGCTGCGTCTCCCCGCTGTTGACGCGCGCCGCGCCGACAAGGACGACCGCTGTGAGGCCGATGTTGAGGAACAGCTGCATCAGGGGACCGGGAACGGCCATCAGCGTCGCCGCCGCAGTGTCGCTTGAGGTCAGCTCGCTATTGACCCGGGAGAACCTTCCGCGCTCGAAATCCTCTTTGCTCAGGGCCTTGACGACGCGGATCCCGGTAATATTTTCACGCATGATCCTTACGACCGCGTCGAGCCTTCGCTGGACCTCGTTGTACATGGGGATGCCCCTGGAGGAGATCAGGAGGATCAGGAGGATCAGGACCGGCAGCATGACCACCAGGATCAGCGCGAGCTGCACATCCATCAGGAGTGAAACGATAACACCGCCGACCAGCATGATAGGCGCGCGCACGCAGAGGCTCTGCAGCTGCTGCACGGCGCTCTGCACGTTGTAGCTGTCGGAAGTCATTCTGGATATAAGGGAAGGAAGGGTGAAGGAATCGAAGCGGGGACCGGAGAGCCTGATGGTCTTTTCGAACAGCGCCTGCCTGATCTCGTAGCTGATCCTGTGCGCGTTGTCCACCGCCATACGGTTCGCGTATACATTAAAAGCACGGCAAAAGACAGCCGCCGCGAACATAGCGGCGCCCCAGATAAGGACCATCCCGAGATCCCCCGAGGGGACCACGAAGTCAATGATATGCTCGAGAATATAGGGCAGCAGGAGCTCGGACAGCGTGCCGATGAGCTTGATGAAGATGGCAAGAGCGATCGCTCCTCTGTATCTGCCCATAGACCGTAAGATCAGTTTCACTTTGCCTCGGACCTCTTTTCCACATAAGCAGTCGTAATTACATTCGGAACAAGCATATAATAGTATAAACAAAAAATCCGGAACTTCACAAGCGGCACATTCTTTAACACTTTTTCGGCTGTTTCTATTGACAAACAGGTGAAGTGAATCTATACTAATTGCACACAATTGAATTATGCAAAATAGATATAGCGAGAGGGCTGCGGCAGACGCGGCACTATTTTGGCAAGGAGGAAAGAAGAATGGCAAACGTCTATGATTTCACAGTAAAGGACAGAAAAGGGAACGAAGTGAACCTCGGCGAGTACGCGGGAAAGGTCCTGCTCATCGTCAATACGGCGACCGGATGCGGATTTACACCCCACTATGATCCGCTGGAGGCTATGTACAAGGATCTTCGGGAACAGGGATTTGAGATCCTGGATTTCCCCTGCAACCAGTTCGCCAACCAGGCGCCCGGCTCGGAGGACGAGATCCACGAGTTCTGCACGCTGAAATTCGGAACGGAGTTCCCGCAGTTCGCCAAGATCGATGTCAACGGCGAGGGAGCGGATCCGCTGTTCGCGTATCTCGCGTCTGTGAAGCCCTTCAACGGATTCGGAAAGGGGATCAAGAACATGGCGCTCAAGAAATTCGCCGATATGAACAACAAGGCGTACGGTGACAAGACTTATATCGGATGGAACTTCACCAAGTTCCTTATCGACAGGCAGGGAAATGTGGTCGCCAGGTTCGAGCCCACCGAAGATATGAAGAACGTCCGCGCGGCGGTCGAAGAGGAGCTTAAGAAGTAAAGAGACAAATGGAAGGGCTTTGCGGATCCGCAGAGCACTCCTGCACGGAGGTCAAGTATGAATGAACAGACAAGCCGCGACAGTATCATCATAAGGACCAGCGTCATCGGTATTCTGGCAAATATCGCGCTGGCGGCGTTCAAGGCAGTGGTCGGCCTGTCGTCAAATTCCATCGCGATCGTGATGGACGCGGTCAACAACCTTTCGGACGCGGCCAGTTCCGTGATCACGATCGTGGGAACGAAACTCGCCGGCAAGGAACCGGACAAGAAGCATCCCTTCGGATACGGCAGGATCGAATACCTGAGCGCGACGATCATCTCGCTCCTGGTCCTGTACGCCGGGATCACGGCCTTTACGGAATCCGTGAAGAAGATCATCCATCCGGACACGCCGGACTACGGTACTGCCGCGCTCGTCATTGTCGCTGCGGCAGTCGTGGTGAAGCTTCTTCTGGGCAGGTACGTAAAGGGCGTCGGCGAGAAAGTGAACTCCGATTCCCTCAAGGGGTCAGGAGAGGACGCGACCCTGGATTCAGTCATTTCCGCTTCGACCCTGGTCGCGGCCGCGATCTATCTCTTCTTCCATATTTCGCTGGAGGCATGGCTCGGCGCGGTGATCGCGGTCGTGATCATCAAATCCGGTGTTGAGATGCTCCGCGACACGCTTTCCAAAATTCTGGGCGAGCGGGTGGACGCGCAGCTGGCGGGAGAGATGAAAGCGACGATCCGAAGCAACCCTGAAGTCAGGGGGGCATACGACCTGATCCTGCATGACTACGGCCCGGATTCCTATAACGGTTCCGTTCATATCGAAGTCCCGGACACGATGACCGCGGATGAGCTGGACAGGCTGAACCGTAAGATCACAAGAGAAGTGTACGAGAAGCACGGCGTGGCGCTCACGGCGATCAGTGTGTATTCCTATAACACGAAGGACCCGGAAGCCGCGGAGATGAGGAGAAGGGTCTCGAAGATCGTGACCGCGGATCCTTACGTCCGTGAGATGCACGGATTCTATGTGGACAAAAAAGAGAAGAGGATGCGTTTTGACATCGTCGTGAGTTTTGACGCCGCGGACCGGAAAAAGGTCTACCGGGAAGTCTGCGAAAGAGTGCAGAAGGAGTTCCCGGACTACAGGCTCCTCATCGCTTTGGATGCGGATTTCAGCGAAGAGGGAATCAGTGAATAGATCAGTGAATTGAACGGAACAAAGAGGCAGTTACAGTAAGGCAGCGGGCGGACCATTTAAGTGATTCCGCCCGTTCTTTTGAACAGGAGGACGATATGGATATCAAACAGGCGATCAAGGAAAGACACAGTGTGCGCAAGTACAAGGAGGACCCGATCCCGGAGGAACTGGTGAACAGGCTGGGAGAACTGATCAGGGAGTGCAACGCCGAGAGCGGCCTTCATATACAGCTGATCCTGGAAGATCCGGGCTGTTTTGACACACTGCTCGCCCATTACGGGTGGTTCAGGGGCGTAAGGAATTATATCGCGATCGTCGGAGAGGAGTCCCTTCCCGATATGGAAGAACTGGGCGGCTATTACGGCGAAAAGGTCGTCATTGAGGCGCAGCGGATGGGACTGAACACCTGCTGGGTCGCGGGCACTTTCAGCCGCGGGAAATGCAAGGCCGAAGTGGCTCCCGGCGAGAAACTGATCTGCGTCATTGCGATCGGATACGGCGAAGAGACCGGCACGAAGCACAAATCCAAACCGCTTTCAAAGCTCTGCGATGTGCCGGAAGAAGAGATGCCAGTATGGTTCAGGAACGGACTGAGGGCCGCCCTTATGGCTCCGACCGCGATGAACCAGCAGAAGTTCCGCATCTCACTGGAAGAAGGCGAGCCCGTGATCACTGCGGGACGCGGCGCCATGACCAGGATCGACCTCGGCATCGTCAAGTACAATTTCGAGGCGGCTTCCGGACACAAGTGCAGGTGACGCGGATTATACCACGGGTTGAATGACAAGGCGGGACAGCGGTGTTATCGTATCCAGTAGAAAAGGGCATGAGGCCCGGAAAGGAGGAAACGACAATGATCTTCGCAGAAGCAGCAAAGAAAATGGCAGTATTCACAAGAACTGAAAACGGCGCGGTGGCGCTTAACACCACAGGGGACGCAAGACTGGATTTCTTCGGCGTTGCCGGTTCCCTCCGCACCGCGCAGAAAGAGCGCGTCGAGCGTCTTTTCGCGGAGGCCTGGAAGGAAGACCCGCTGTTCGCGACAAAGATCGCATTCTATGCGCGTGACGTAAGGGGCGGATTGGGAGAGAGACAGACTTTCCGCACTCTTATCAGGTACATGGCAAAATATCACCAGGAGGCGCTCCGTCCCAACCTTGACCTGATCGGTGTGTACGGAAGGTATGACGATCTGTACAGCCTGATCGGCACTCCCATGGAGGATGAGATGTGGGCTGCTATGAAGAAGCAGTTCGAAGAGGACCGTGTGAATCTGGAACAGGGCAACGCGATCTCTCTTTTGGCAAAGTGGATCAAGACCGCGGACGCATCTTCCGAGAACACAAGGAAGCTCGGCATCCTGACAGCGCAGAAGCTCGGCTACTCCGTATACGAGTTCAAGCGTCTGGTGCGCGCCATGAGAAAGCAGATCGGCGTGGTCGAGGCTCTGATGTCCGCAGGCCGCTGGGATGAGATCAAATACTCCGCGGTGCCTTCCAGGGCAATGATGATCTACCGCAAGGCGTTCATGAAGCACGACGCGGTGCGCTACGGCCAGTTCATCAATAAGGCAGTGAAAGGAGAGGAGTCCATCCACTCCGCGGCGCTGTACCCTTACGACATCGTGGAAAAGGTCGCGCATTTCGGCTGGTCCGGCTGCAGGATCACGGAAGACGACGTGCTGGAAGCTCAGTGGCGTCAGCTTCCCGACTACGTTGAGAAGGGCACTAACGCGCTGGTCATCGCGGACACTTCCGGCTCCATGCACGGCAGGCCTATCGCAGCGTCCGTCGGCCTGGCAGTGTACTTCGCCGAGAGGAACACAGGCGCTTACCACAACATGTTCATGTCCTTCTCCGGCACATCCAGGATCCAGATCCTGAAGGGCGATACACTTGCCCAGAAGATCGGCAGCATCGACATGAACGACTGGCAGAACAACACAAATCTGAAGGCTGCTTTCGAGCACGTGCTGGAAATCGCGGTGAGGAACCACGTTTCCGCCGATGAGATGCCCAGGTCCCTCATCGTCATCTCCGATATGGAGATCGACTACTGCGGTGACAAGGACTGGACTTTCTACGAGCAGATGGCACGCCGCTTCAGAGATAACGGATACCAGATCCCTAACATCGTCTTCTGGAACGTGGACAGCCGCCACGACGTCTTCCACGCGGACAAGAAACGTACCGGCGTACAGCTGGTGAGCGGAATGTCCACTTCTGTATTCCGTCAGGTAATGCAGTGCGTGGGAATGAACCCCGTGGAAGCTATGGAGAAGGTGATCGGCTCCGACAGATACGCAGCCATCACGGTCGCCTGAGTGAAGGGCGCCGTACCGGCCGCCATCGGGTCCTTTCTGAGCAGCCCGGCTTTTTGCGAGGTTGCCCTTTACAGAACGACCCGGGCGAAATATAATAGACATGCAATTTAATAACCACGATGTTTTTCGGGGCAGGGTGAAAATCCCTACTGGCGGTACAGTCCGCGACCCGCTTCGGCGGCTGACTCGGTGAAACTCCGGGACCAACAGTTACAGTCTGGATGGAAGAACAAACTTCTGGTTCTGTGCAGAGGAAGTGAGACGTGTTCACTTATCCTGCTATTATGATGTTATGCCCCGTACGTAATTGCGTGCGGGGCTTTTGCGTGGCACCGGCGATTTAACATGGAGGAGAGAGGGAAAATGAACGGATTCTTTGATGCAGTGAAAGAAAATGCGAGTTTTGTAGGCGTGTGCCTGCTTGCGGTATTTGTGCTGGTAGCGGTCGCCTACGCGTTCGAGAAAGCGGCGAAGCGGGTGAACGGGGATACTGACAGGGTCCTTGCGACAAGGAAAGTGGTCATGATCGGAATGTTCTCTGCGATCTCCGGCATTCTCTACTGCTTCGATTTCGCGCTTCCGATCGCGCCTTCTTTCTACAAACTGGACTTCAGCGAGCTCCCCGCACTGATCGCGGGTTTCGCTTTCGGACCTGTAGCGGGCGTTCTCGTGGAATTCATCAAAGAAATCGTAAAGCTGATGCTCAAATCGACTTCCACAGCATTTGTAGGCGACCTCGCGAACTTCCTGATCGGCTGCATGCTCGTCCTTCCCGCATCGGTCATCTACCAGTTCCATAAATCCAAGAACAGCGCGCTGTTCGGCTGTATAGTCGGGACACTCGTCATGACGATCTTCGGAACATGGTTCAACGCAGTCTACCTGCTTCCCACCTTCTCCAGGCTCTTCGGTATGCCGATGGAAGCCATTCTCGGCATGGGACAGGCGATCAACGCGGGTGTCAAGGACCTGACCACATTTGTTATTTTCATGGTGGCACCGATCAATATCATCAAGGGAGTGGGCATTTCCGCGATCACTATGCTCGTCTACAAGAAGCTGAGCCCCATCATCAAGTACGGGAGCGCAGGCCACGAGAGTGTAAAGGCGGCGGAGTGACGCCGGCTTCGCTGATGTTTGGACTTCCAGTGGGATGCGCGGGGTGGCGCTTGGGCACAGGAGGCCGATTTACGCAAGTGTACACCGGAGATCGCGGGCATTTGGGCACAGGCACAGTTTTTCGCCGGATTGTTCCCCATAGTTTAATTGAAATTGAGAGAATTTGGGCACAGATGAGATTTTTATAAAAGTGTTCCCCATGAAAACGGGAAAGAAGGGGGAACATTTTATGAAACTGCCTCATCTGTGCCCAATACTGTGTCAGACCAAGGGGAACAATTCCTGTGAAAAGCCTCGCTGTGCCCAAACGGGCGAAAAATCGAGGGGAACAAATCAGGAAAATGTCCCGTATGTGCCCAAACGCCCATGCCGGGCGCCCGGCACCACCATAAATGAGATCTGGTACCCGAGGTTTCACAGTAATCGTGAGGCCGGGGAAACGCAGGAACGGATCAGAAAGCCTGCTTCATGACGAGGGCAGCAGTACCCTCGCTTGTTTTCGCAGGAGTATTGTGAAATAATGGGTAGTATGAAAAGAACAAAACAGACCATGGAATCCTCCTGCAGGGAGGACACATTACAAATTGCATATCAGATGGCGCGGAATGCGCAGCCGGGACAGGTGTACGCCCTGATCGGAGATCTCGGAGTGGGAAAGACTGTCTTCACAAAGGGATTCGCGGAGGGCCTTGGAATCGAAGAACCGGTCAGTTCACCGACCTTTACGATCCTGCAGATCTATGAGGAGGGAAGGCTTCCTCTGTATCACTTCGACGTTTACAGGATCGAGGAGCCGGAGGAGATGGAGGAGGTCGGCTTCGATGACTATGTATACGGAGACGGCGTCTGCCTGATCGAGTGGGCCGGACGGATCGAGGAGATCCTTCCCGAGGAGACGATCTGGGTCCGGATCGAGAAGGATCTGGAGAAGGGCCTGGACTACAGAAGGATCACGGTGGTGAGACCGGAGTAAGCCCTTGTTTACAAAAAGGTCCCGGCAGCAGATCCTCGAGATATAGCGGCAGACAACTACAGAAACCACAACTATCAGAAAGTCACAATTATCAGGAAATATCAATGAAAATTCTTGCAATTGAAGCATCCGGCCCGGTGGCCGGCTGCGCGCTTTGGGAGGACGGAACTCTCACGGCGGAATACAGCGTACAATATAAGAAAAAGCACTCACAGAGCCTGGTGCCCATGCTCAGTGAGATGCGGGAAATGGTAGACCTGGATCTGGCCTCCATTGATATGATCGCGGTGACGGCAGGTCCCGGCTCGTTTACGGGTCTCAGGATCGGAGCCGCGACTGTAAAGGGACTGGGACTTGCGCTGGAGAGACCGGTGCTGCCGGTCCCGACAGTGGACTCTTTGGCGTGCAACCTGTACGGGACGGACCGCGTGATCTGCCCTCTCATGGACGCGAGAAGGCAGCAGGTCTACACGGGGATCTATGAGAACAGAGACGGGCTGAATATTTTGCGCCCTCAGTGCGTCGTGGCATTCACTGAGATCGCCGGAGAGCTGAACCGGCTCGGAAGGGAAGTGATCTTCCTTGGGGACGGCGCGCCTGTCAATGAAGGCGCTATGCGCGAACAGATGCAGGTGCCGTATCTCATTGCGCCGGCGCATCTGAATCGGCAGAGGGCTGCCTCGACAGCGGTCAGGGCCGCGCAGATCTACGCTGAAAAGGGCGAAGCGGCTCTGGTCTCAGCGGACGACTTCAGGCCGGAGTACCTGCGGATCCCGCAGGCGGAGCGCGAGCGCGGTGACAAGCGCAATTACAAGGTCTTCGTGGAATGAATGAAAAGATCACGGTCCGCCGTATGACGGCGGAAGATATTGAACAGGTTTTGGAAGTGGAGAGGGCGTGTTTTAGCGACCCCTGGTCGAGGGATGTGTTCAACGCGACGCTCCTGCTTCCTTATGCCTATTATTATGTGGCGGAGATCTCGCCGGAGAACGGAGAGAAGAGGATCGTCGGGGAGTGCGGCGTGAGGGACATTTTCGGCGAAGGAGAGATCACGAATGTGGCGGTGCTCTATGACTTCCGCGGGAAAGGTATCGCGAAGCGCATGTTGGAAACGCTTCTGATCGAGTCTTCCGCGAAGGGAGTAAGGTCCTTTACCCTGGAGGTGCGGGCGGGCAACCGGCCGGCGATCGAGCTTTACCGCGGATTCGGATTCCGCACGGAGGGGGTAAGAGCAAATTTCTACGAACGCCCTATGGAGGATGCCCTCATCATGTGGCGGAGAGAACGCTGAGGAAATGAAAGAAAGGTATATATGATTGACGTTTGTTTACTCGGGTCGGGAGGGATGATGCCTCTTCCCTACCGCTATCTGACGTCCCTTATGGTGCGGTACAACGGCAGGAGCATCCTGATCGACTGCGGGGAAGGGACCCAGATGGCGTTAAGGCGCAAGGGCTGGAGCCCCAAACCCATTGACATGATCTTATTTACACATTACCATGCGGACCATATCAGCGGCCTGCCCGGCCTGCTCCTGACGATGGGCAACGCCGAGAGAACGGAGCCGCTCCTGATCGCGGGGCCTAAGGGCGTCGAGAGGGTCGTGAACTCCCTGCGCGTCATCGCGCCGGAGATTCCTTTTGAGATCCGGTTCAGGGAGATCCGCGAGCCGGAGGAGTCTTTTCTTCTTCCCGGCGAGAAGGACTTTACGATCCACGCTTACCGCGTGAACCACAACGTGACCTGCTATGCGTACGCGATGACTCTGGACCGCATCGGAAAGTTCGACGTCGCGCGCGCAACGGAGCTTGGCATCCCCAAGCCTTTCTGGAACAGGCTTCAGAAGGGGGAGACCATCGAGACGGAGAACGGCGTGCTGACACCGGATATGGTGCTCGGTCCTCCCAGAAAGGGGCTCAAGATCGGCTACTGCACGGATACGCGTCCCTGCGAAGGCGCGGTCAAAGCGGCGGAAGGCGCAGATCTCTTTATCTGCGAGGGCATGTACGGCGAAGAGGACAAAATAGCGAAGGCCAGGGAACACAAGCACATGACCTTCACGGAGGCGGCTGCGATCGCGAAAAAGGCGCGCCCGGCCAAAATGTGGCTCACCCATTACAGCCCGTCCCTTCTCCATCCCGAAGAATATATGCAGTCCGTCTGGAACATCTTTCCCGCGGCATCGCCGGGCAAGGACGGAAAGAGCATGGAACTGCGGTTCGAAGACGAATGAACACAAGGTAATTGATCGAAAAATGACAGAGTTAGAGAAAGATATCAATATTTTGGCAATTGAATCGAGCTGCGACGAGACGGCGGCGTCCGTCGTGGTGAATGGCAGGGAGGTCCTCTCCAACGTGATCTCCTCGCAGATCGACATACACACGCTTTACGGCGGCGTCGTGCCGGAGATCGCTTCGAGAAAGCACACGGAAAGGATCAATCAGGTCGTCAGGAAGGGCCTTTCGGAGGCCGGGAAGAGCCTCTCGGACATGGACGCGATCGCGGTGACTTACGGGCCGGGACTGGTCGGGCCGCTCCTCATCGGTGTATCCGAAGCCAAGGCGCTCAGCTTTGCAACGGGAATTCCGCTGATCGGCGTGCACCATATTGAGGGGCATATCAGCGCGAACTACATCGCGGACAAGGAGCTGGAACCGCCCTTCGCGTGCCTTGTGGTCTCGGGCGGACATACCCACCTGGTCCTCGTCAAGGATTACGGCGAGTACGAGATCCTTGGAAGGACCCAGGATGACGCGGCCGGGGAGGCTTTTGACAAAGTTGCCCGGGAAATCGGCCTCGGATATCCGGGCGGGCCCAAGATCGACAAGGTGTCCAAAGAGGGCAATCCCGCTGCGATCGATTTCCCGAGAGGGAAGGTCACGGGCTCCAGATACGATTTCAGCTTCAGCGGGATGAAATCCTCAGTCCTGAACTACCTGAACACCTGCAAGATGAAGAACATCGCGATCTCTGTGCCGGATGTCGCGGCGTCATTCCAGCAGGCAGTGGTGGACGTCCTTGTATCCCACGCGATGTGGGCCGTGGAGGAGTTCCGTCTCACAAAATTCGCGCTGGCAGGCGGCGTCGCGTCCAACTCTGCTCTCAGGGCAGCTATGAAAGCGGCCTGTGAGGAGAGAAATGTGGCGTTCTACTGCCCGCCGCCGATCCTGTGCACGGACAACGCGGCGATGATCGGCAGTGCGGCTTACTATGAGTACATCAAAGGCGTCCGAAGCGGCCTGGACCTCAACGCGAAACCCGGGCTGAGACTGGGGGAGAGATGAAAGAGCATTGCACAGCAGTTCTGCTGGCGGCAGGCCAGGGGCTTCGTATGGGCGGAGATACCCGCAAGCAGTACCTGGACCTGGAAGGCAGGCCTCTTTTTACCTATGCGCTGGAAGCGATGGACAGAAGTGAGGTGATCACGGACATCGTGATCACGGCACCGGCCGGAGACGAGAGCTTCTGTGAGGAGATGGTAAGAGCATGCGGCCTGGGGAACAAGGTCCGCAGGATCATCGCGGGCGGGAGCGAGCGGTGTTTTTCCGTGCATATAGGGCTGCAGGCGGTTGACTGGCCCTGTGATTACGCGTTCATCCACGATGCGGCGCGTCCCTTCATCGATGAGGCGATCATCAGGAGGCTCTATGAGGAGGTCCGGGCGCACAATGCGTGTGTTGCCGGCGTACCTTCTAAGGACACGGTGAAGATCGCCGACAGCGAAGGATTTGTGAAGAACACACCCAACCGGAAGGACGTCTGGATCGTTCAGACGCCGCAGGTCTTCGCGTTCAAGCTGATCAAAGAGGCCTATGAGAAGATGGCGGCCTCCTATGACGACCTGTGCGCGAGGGGCGTGATCATTACGGACGACGCAATGGTCGTGGAGTTCATGACGGGCGCCAGGGTCAAACTGGTCGAGGCATCCTACAGCAACATCAAGGTGACGACGCCGGAGGATATGGTCACGGTGTTGTCATACCTCAGGAAAAAATAGTGAAAGCGAGGCGGAATGGCTTTTACACATCTGCATGTCCACACCGAGTATTCGCTGCTGGACGGCTCCAACAAGATCAGGGAATATGTGAAGCGCGTTAAGGAACTCGGCATGGACAGCGCTGCTATAACCGATCACGGCGTTATGTACGGCGTGATCGATTTTTATAAAGCGTGCAAAGAGGCCGGCATCAGGCCGATCATCGGCTGCGAGGTCTACGTGGCGCCCGGATCCAGGTTCGACCGGGAGCAGGGGGCGGGAGACGACCGCTATTACCACCTGATCCTCCTTGCGGAGAACAATACGGGCTACGCCAACCTCATGAAGATCGTGAGCCGCTCCTTCACGGAAGGCTATTATTATAAGCCGAGGGTGGACGAGGCGCTCCTGCGGGAGTTCCACGAGGGAATCATCGCGTCCAGCGCGTGCCTTGCCGGGGAAGTCGCCCGCGCGATCGTAAGGGACGACCTGCCGGCAGCGGACAAGGCGGCGCAGAAGTATCTGGACATCTTCGGAGAAGGGAACTTCTTCCTGGAGCTGCAGGACCACGGCTACGCGGACCAGCAGAAGGTGAACCGCGCGCTGGTCTCCATGAGCGAGCGGCTGGGGATCCCCCTGATCGCCACCAATGATATCCACTATACGTATGCGGATGACGTCGAGGCGCACGATATTCTGCTCTGTATCCAGACGGGCAAGAAGCTCTCGGACGAGAACCGGATGCGCTATCCGGGCGGGCAGTTCTATGTCAAGAACGAGATGGAAATGCGCGCCCTGTTTCCCTATGCGCAGGAAGCGCTCGACAACACGCAGCGCATAGCGGACCGCTGCAATGTCGAGATCGAGTTCGGCGTCACGAAACTCCCTCACTTCGAGGTGCCGGAAGGGTACGACTCATGGACATACCTGAATAAGCTGTGCGACGACGGCATGAAGGAGAGGTATCCGGACGACGACGGGACGCTCAGGGAGAGACTCACATACGAGCTTGAGACGATCCGGCAGATGGGCTACGTAGACTATTTCCTGATCGTGTGGGATTATATCAACTTCTCCAGAGAGCACGACATCATGGTCGGCCCCGGCAGAGGGAGCGCCGCGGGAAGTATCGTTTCCTACTGCCTGCACATCACGGATATCGACCCCATCCGCTACAGTCTGCTGTTCGAGCGTTTCCTCAATCCCGAGCGCGTCTCCATGCCCGATATCGACGTGGACTTCGGATTCGAGCGGAGAGGCGAGGTCATCGACTACGTCACGGAAAAATACGGACGGGACAAGGTCATGCAGATCATCACGTTCGGTACGCTGGCGGCCAAGGGCGTCATCAGGGACGTGGGGCGTGTCATGGACCTGCCCTACGGATTTGTGGACGGGATCTCCAAGATGGTGCCCGCGGAACTGAATATGACACTGGACAAGGCGCTGAAGCAGAACCCGGACCTTAAGAAAGCTTATGAGGAAGACGACCGGATCCGGAAGCTCATCGACATGAGCAGGAGGCTGGAGGGGCTTCCGCGGCACAGCTCTGTCCACGCGGCGGGCGTCGTGATCTGCTCGGAGCCCGCGGAGGACCTCGTGCCGCTCGCGAGGGCGGCTGACGGATCGGTGACGACGCAGTTCACGATGACGACGATCGAGGAACTGGGCCTTCTTAAGATGGACTTCCTGGGCCTTCGGACGCTGACCGTGATCCAGAACGCGGTGAACATGGCGAACCGCTCTATTATGGAAGCGAACGGAGCCTATCCGTCCTATGAGCCCTCTCTCGGCGGTGAAAAGGCACGCGTCACGGAGAATCCCATCGGCTATCCGGTGGACCTTTCCAAGCTCGATTACGCGGACCCGGCTGTCTACGCGTCGATCTCGACAGGCAGGACGGACGGCGTGTTCCAGCTCGAATCCGGCGGCATGCAGGGGTTCATGAAGGACCTTCACCCGGAGAGCTTCGAGGACGTCATAGCGGGGATCTCCCTTTACCGGCCGGGACCGATGGATTTCATACCCAAATACATCTACGGCAAGAAAAATCCGGACAAGATCACCTATGACGCCAAGGAGCTGGAGCCGATCCTGAAGCCGACCTACGGGTGCATCGTCTACCAGGAGCAGGTCATGCAGATCGTGCGCGACCTGGGCGGCTATACGCTGGGCCGCAGCGACCTGGTGCGCCGCGCCATGTCCAAGAAGAAGCAGAAGGTCATGGAGCAGGAGCGCCACAATTTCATCTTCGGGAACAAGGAAGAGGGCGTTCCCGGCTGCATTGCCAAAGGAATCAGGGCAGACGTTG